>JAEYSS010000107.1 GCA_023434425.1 Pseudomonadota bacterium
CCCTGGCGGTGCTGTTCGCCTTTGGACCCGGCATAGCCCTGCTGGGCACCGAAATTATGATCATGGCGCTGTTCGCCAGCAGCCTGAACCTCATCATGAGTTACGGAGGCATGGTGTCATTTGGTCACGCCGCCTATTTCGGCCTCGGTGCTTACGGTTTCGCTCTCGCTATCGTCCGTTTTGACGTCCCGCCCGCGCTTGCCCTTGCCTGTGGGCCCCTTCTTGCGCTACTGGCCGCGCTTCTGTTTGGCAGTCTCTGTGTCCGGTTGTCGCATATCTACTTCGCGATGCTGACATTGGCCTGCGCGGAGATCACCTATACCATCCTGTTCCAAGCCTACGACTTCACCGGCGGCGACACCGGTTTGACCCGTTTCGTGGCGCCGCGCTTTGGTCTGACACCTCAGTTTTATGGCCTGGTTGTCCTGGCTGTGCTTCTACTCTCCTTGCTCATTCTGCGCCGCCTGGTCGCATCACCTCTTGGTCTGGCGATCCGCTCGGTTGGCGAGGATCCGTACCGGACTGCAGCACTTGGTTACAATCCACGACGGGTTCAGCTGGCGGCATTCGTCGTTGCTGGCGGATTCGCCGGTCTGGCTGGCACGCTATTCTCCGTACTTCACGGCAATGCCTTCCCGGACTACGCCGGTCTGGCATTCACCCTGGATGCCTTGGTGATGGTTGTCATCGGTGGCCTGCACAGCTTTGTTGGGCCGATATACGGGGCAGTCGTCTACCTGCTGATGAAGACATTCATCTCGCGATATGTCGGCGAGTGGGAGCTTGTCGTGGGCATCGTACTGATGACTGTGGTGTTGACAGCTCCCAGCGGTCTGGCAGGCCTGGCCTCCCGGCTGGGCATGCCTTCCGGGGGGCGCAAGCTGTGAGCGACGCCATTGCGCCGCTGCTGGAAGCGCGCAATATCAGCAAGGCCTTTGGGCGGTTTGTTGCCGTCGCCGGTGTTGATCTCGTCGTACGCAGAGGCGAGCGCCGGGCGTTGATCGGGCCAAATGGCGCCGGGAAATCCACGTTGCTCAGTATCCTGGGCGGCCAACAGGCCGGTGGCACTGGCGCCCGGGTGCTGCTGAACGGCGAAAATGTCTCTGGTTTACACCCGCAGGATCTGGCGCGCCGCGGCGTAGGCCGGACATTCCAGATTAGCCGTACATTTCGCAAGATGACGGTTGCCGAAAATATGCTAGCGAGCTTGCTGCCGCAGGCAGGCTTGATTTACAGCCTTTCGACCCGACGGCTGAATGCGGTGCGCGAGCAGGCAGATATGATTCTGACAGAGGTTGGCCTGTCGCGGCGCAGCGACACGGTCGTCGACGAAATCAGTCATGGAGACCGTAAGCGGCTGGAATTCGGTATGGTGCTCGCGACCCGCCCAAGTCTCCTGCTGCTGGACGAACCCGCCGCTGGTATGGGATTGCAGGAACGCCAGGAGCTGATGGCGATGATGCTGGACCAAGTGACGCGGAATGGCATTACCCTGCTCTTCGTAGAACATGACATCGACATCGTATTTCGAATTGCGGACGTCATCACTGTGATGGCACGTGGGCGGGTTTTTGCCGAGGGCACTCCCCAGGAAATTGCCTCAAACAGGGATGTCCAGGATATCTATCTCGGAAGTGGCCATTGAGGATGGACGCGGTGATGGCCTCGGGCGAAACGCTGCTTGAACTCCGGAATGTGAGCGCCGCATATGGTCGCGGCATAGCTCTGCACGGCATTACACTGAATGTCGGTCGCGGTGAGGTCGTATGCCTGATCGGCCGTAACGGCGTCGGTAAGACCTCTACGATGCGCTGCATTGTGCAGGAAACCATCCGGGTGACAGAAGGCAGTGTTACTTTCGACGATCAGAGTTTGCTTGGTCTGTCTCCCCATCAGGTTATCCGCCGCGGTGTCGGGTATGTGCCTGAAGATCGACGGGTCTTTGCCAGCCTGACCGTGGCCGAGAACTTGCGCGTTCCGGCACACGGAGGTGCCGATAGCCGCTGGGATATAGATGCGGTGTACCAGCTATTTCCCCAATTAAAGGAGTATTCGGGTCGTCAGGCTGGTGTAATGAGTGGTGGCGAGCAGCAGATGCTCTCCATTGCCCGCTCACTATTGGTCAATCCTCGGCTCCTCCTTCTTGACGAACCGCATGAAGGACTGGCGCCGAAGGTCGCGGAAGAGGTCATCGCAGCACTACTGGTGCTGAAGCGGGAAGGTATTTCGATGCTGATCTCGGAGCAGTCTTTGCGCACTATTCGGAGCTGCGCCGATCGTGTCTACGTGATTGATCGGGGCGTAACGGTTTTTTCGGGTACACCGGATCAGTTTGATGCCGATCCGGAAATAACCCGTCGCTATCTGATGGCGACGCAGGGGTAACCTTATCGGCAGACCCCATCACGGCAGCTTCATTTCATTGCTGGAAAGAGGGGCGGGTATCTCATCGTCGCAGCGGTCATCTTTGGGCGTGGGTGCGTGATGGGCACAACCGGCGCATGCCTGGCATTTGGAGCAGGCAACCTTACTGTAGTTCCAACTGCCTGGCATGGGTGTTAAAGTCGTGCCTGTCGCGCTATTCGTGACGCTTCCCTGCGCATTGGCGTTACTGGCTATACCCGGTCTGGTTGGTCGATAATCGCCACCGTGCGCACTTACGATTCCATTCTTCCGACGCTGAGCATCAGGTGAGTTTGCAGTATTCTGAGCGCCAAGTTTTTATGCTGACGATGAGTTGTCGCCGTCATCTAAGCCCTGGGGAAGCTCCAATGGCGGGACGTCGTCAACCCCAGCTCTCCGGTCGCGATACAGTGCTGCGCGCGCCAGCAGCATAAGGGTAATGGGGGTGGTAATCACCATCAGTACCGTGATGAGAACTTCGTGCACAACGAGGCGCGTTTGCAGGAGGGAATGGAAAAGCATCGAGGCCAGCAGGATGCTGCCGATACCCAGCGTCGTTCCGAGTGTCGGCGCATGGATGCGGTCATAAAACGACTTCAACCGCAGGAGTCCGAGTGAACCAATCAGCGCCAATCCGGCCCCCAAGACAATCAGGAAAGCAGTGAGAAGCGCTGCCCAGTCAGGTATTTCGGATGCGTGCGTCATTCGATAATCTCTCCACGCATCAGGAATTTCGCCAGCGCCGCCGTGGATACAAAGCCCAGCAACGCAATGATCAGGGCTGCTTCGAAATAGACCGTACTTCCGGTCTGTATGCCGAATACGAGCAACAGCATTGCCGCGTTGACATACAGTGTATCGAGGCCGAGTACTCTGTCCTGAGCCCGCGGGCCGCGCAGAACGCGATAGGTGGCACAGAGCATGGCAAGGCCTAGGAAAACCTGCGCCACGAGTATCGCCCAGGAGAAAATTGATACGATCATGGAAAAATCTCCATCAGGCGGCGCTCATATCGCCCCTTGATAATTTCCACCCATTCCACTTCGTCAATCAGGTCGAGGACGTGAAGCAGCATTGTGTTGCTGCCAGAATCATACTCGACCCAGAGCGTCCCCGGAGTCGCCGTGACGATGAAGGCAAGTGCCGCCAAACTGTAAGGATTCCGGGTGTCGAGCTGAATCCGCACAAAACTCGACCGCCGTGCGCGCTTCCCGGGGAACAGAACGATCCGGGCTACGGCAATGTTCGAGCGAATGATTTCGGCCAGAACAGACAAAGTCAGGCTTATCGCTAGCAGTGGCCGCCGGAACCCTGTGCGGGGTACTTCCAGTGCAATCCATGTTCTCGACGCCACCATTGCCAATACGCCACCGAGTACGACGGCGCCAAGCGCGATGCTGTCCGTCAGTATCAGCCATGCGGCAACCAGCCCAAGCACCAGCAGTGGAAAAATGAGCAGGTGCTTCATGGAGTCACCCTCTGGCTGGCCGCCGGAAATCCCTCAAGCACACCGTCAACATAACCTCTTGGCTCCTGCAACGTCTGGGCGGTTGCCTGCATGTAGCGCATGACAGGTCCGGCTTGAACTGTGAGGGCGACGCTCATGGCCAGCAGAACGCCAATTGGCGCAATCTCAACCACACGAACTTTTGGCACTGTATCGGATGGGGAAACCCAGAACGCGTTGATACCTGCGCGCGCGAAGGCGATGAGCGTCATCAAGCTGGATACGAGGATGGCAGCCAGAAGAAGCCAAGAAGTATATGGCGGGGCTGGATCTGTCAGACCAAACAGGGGTGTAAGTATGGCGAACTTGCCCAGGAACCCTGAAAGCGGGGGCAATCCAGCCAGCAAAAGCGCACAGGCAAGGAAGCCGGTGCCCAGAATGGCTATTCCGGCGGGTATTGCGATACCCACTTCTTCCTGGGTCGTTTCATCGTCTGCGTCCTCGCCATAGGCTTCGCGGGTGACCGCGAGCAGGTCTGCGCCGAGTCCGCGCTCCCGGTCGACCAGTTCGACCAGAAGGAAAAAGGCGGCGATTCCGAGGACGGAACTCACCAGATAAAAGAGCGCCCCGCTAATGACTGAGACATGACCAGTGCCCACCGCTGCCAGGAGGGTTCCCGACGAGACCAGAACGCTGGCGCCAGCCAGCCGCGTCAAATTCTGCGTCGCCAGCACAGCAATCGCCCCGAAGGCGATGGTCAGAAGTCCGCCGAATAGCAGCCATGACTCGCCGAAGCCTGTCGATTGCCCGGCCGCATCGCCAAACAGCAGCAGCCACAGACGCAGCACGACGTAGATGCCTGTTTTGCTGAGAATGGACAGAATGGCGCCCACCGGCGGGCTGGCGGCTGAATAGGTGTTGGGCAGCCACAGGCCTAGCGGCCACATTGCGGCCTTGATGAGAAAGGCGACCCCCAGAATTGCCGCGCCCGCCTCCAGAAGACCTCGGTCAGCTGCCGGGACATCTGCAATCCGCGCGGCGAGATGGGCCATGTTGAGCGTACCGGACACGCCATAAATCATGCTGACGCCGATCAGGAAGAGGAGCGAGGCCATCAAATTCACGACGATGTAGTGCAGTCCGGCCTTAACCCGGGCGATACCCGAGCCGTGCAACGCCAGCCCGTAGGACGCTGCCAGAAACACTTCAAAGAAGACAAAAAGATTGAACAAGTCACCGGTGAGGAATGCGCCGTTGAGTCCCATGAGCTGGAACTGCAGCAGGGCATGGAAATTCACGCCCTTTCGGTCCCACCGCGCCAGCGAATAGACCAGTGCGGCTACTCCCAGGATGCTGGTCAGCGCCAGCATCATTGCCGCGAACCGGTCCAGGACCAGGACAATACCGAAGACCGCGGGCCAGTCGCCCAGCTGGTAAACGCGCGCGGCTGCGGCGTCCGCATTGTCGACGGTTTCGAGCAGAACGACCGAAAGCGCCAGCAGCAGTATCGCCGACGCAAGACCGATGCCGGCTTCGAGCACACGATTGCGGTCACTGACCAGGATTAGTGCTGAGCCCGCGATGAGCGGGATGACGATCGGTGCGATTATGAGGTGGTCCAGCCAGCCGGTCATGGCTCACCCTCCCGCCCATCGACATGGTCAGTTCCAGTCAGGCCGCGGGACGCCAGCAGAACGACAAGGAGAAGCGCCGTAGTTGCGAAGCCGATAACGATCGCGGTAAGGACCAGCGCTTGTGGCAAGGGGTCCGCATAAGTGGAGAGGTCGCCCTTGGTTCCGGGCTCAAGTATCGGCGCCGCGCCGGTTCGCAGCCCACCCGTGGAAAAAATGAAAAGATTGACAGCATAGGATAACAGCGACAATCCCATGATGACCTGGAAGGTGCGCGGTCGCAGGACCAGCCAGACCCCAGAGCCGGTCAGGATACCGATGGCGATGGCAACAACGGCTTCCATCATTCGGCTCCCGTCGCTGTCGGATCCGCGATGCTCTCATTCGGCTGCGGTGCCAGCCGGGGTGCCGTGCGACGCCCACGGATTGATTGGTGCGCCAGTGCAATCAGGATCAGAACCGTGGCGCCGATGACTAGCGTTGCCACGCCGATATCGAATAAGAGCGCGCTAGCGACCGGGACCGGGCCGAAAACCGGCAGATCCGCATACGAGAAGTAGGATGTCAGGAAGGGACGGCCGAACAGCCACGAGCCCAGACCCGTCGCCGTAGCGATTAGCAAACCGAGCCCCATCCAGCGCAGCGGATGCAGACGCAGCCTGTCCTCTATCCATTGGGTTCCGCCAACCAGATACTGCAGAATCAATGCAATCGACCCGGTTAGCCCTGCCACGAAGCCGCCTCCGGGCAAATCATGTCCTCGTATCAGGAGAAACATGGCGACGATCCCAATCAACGGCAACAGAAGTCGGCCGATGAGGGAGGGCACCAGCAACCAGTCCGCCACCGATTCACCCTTGCTATCGCGCGAACGAAGCTGGTCGCGCTGCTGCTCGGGAATATCCACGCTTTCAGGAGCGGGGCGGAACCGGCGCAGCAGCGCGAACGCCGTCAGTGCCACAATGGCCAAAACCGTGATTTCGCCCAATGTATCGAAGCCGCGGAAATCGACCAGAATGACGTTGACCGCATTGGTGCCACCGCCTTGAGTGTAGGCGTGTTCAAGGAAATACTGCCCGAGCAGTTCCGGAGGTGTACGCGTCATCACGCCGAACGCCAGCGCGGCCATTCCAATCCCGGCGACGACGGCAATACCGAGATCGCCGAGGCGGCGCAATCTGGCACCCAATGTTCTGGCCGGTTCGGTTGTCTCATCGCGCTTTGGGAGCCAGCGCAACCCCAGCAGCAGCAACACGGTGGTCACAATCTCGACCAGAAGCTGGGTCAGGGCGAGATCCGGTGCCGAGAACCATATGAAGGAGATGCAGGTCACAAGGCCCGCGCCGCCCAGCAGGATTAATGCCTGCAGCCGGTGAAACTTGGCGCTCCACGCTGCGCCCAGGGCGCAGACCGCTCCCACCAGCCAGACCAGGATCAGTATGGGGTCGACCTTCGTAAATTCGAGATTGCCCGGGCCGACGCCGCGAAGCGCAACGGCGCTACCTGCTGCAACTATTGCGACGACGAGGATAAGTCGCAACTGCGGCTGCAGGCGGCGCGTCCCAAATCGTCTTTCCAAACCTCGTGCCAGTCTCCAGGACAGGAAAACCATGCTGACGTCAAACAGCCGTCGCGCATCCAGCCGGACAAGCGGTGTGCCCTCGGAACCCTTCAACAGATATCGCTGGAGCGCCAAGTACAGCACGATGCCGCCCGTCAGCGCAATCAGGCTCATCAGCAATGGCTGATTGAAGCCGTGCCAGACAGCCAGGCTGTAGTCCGGCGTTGAGGAACCCAGTACCGACTGCACCGCAAGATGGAGGTAAGGCCCCACTGTCGCTGCCGGCAGAAGGCCGACTATGATGCAGGCCAGGACCAGAATTTCGACCGGGAAGCGCATCCAGGCCGGTGGCTCATGCGGCATGCGGGGGAGGTCTACCGGGTCGGGTCCGAAAAACGAGCCATGAATGAAACGCAGTGAATAGGTAACCGAGAACATGCTGGCCACCACAGCCAGAATCGGCATCAGGGAGAAGAACAGGGCGTCTGTTCCGGGTGACCACAGGGTCTCCGCGAAGAACATTTCCTTTGAAAGAAATCCATTTAACAGCGGCACGCCTGCCATGGCCGCGGCGGCGACCATGGCCAGACGCGCGGTAAACGGCATGAAGCGATTCAGTCCGGATAGCCGACGTATGTCACGCGTCCCGGACTCGTGGTCGATGATTCCCGCAGCCATGAACAGTGACGCTTTGAAAGTTGCATGGTTCACGATGTGAAACACTGCCGCGACCAGTGCAAGCTCACTGTTCAAGCCGAGCAATAAGGTAATCAGGCCCAGATGGCTGATGGTGGAATACGCCAGCAGGCCTTTCACATCGTGCTGGAATATCGCGATATAAGCTCCGAGCAGCAATGTCGCGATACCTGCGGTTCCAACGATCCAGAACCAGGCATCCGTGCCTGCGAGCACCGGCCATAGGCGTGCCAGCAGGAATACCCCCAACTTTACGAGCGTCGCTGAGTGCAGGTACGCCGAAACTGGCGTAGGCGCCGCCATGGCGTGCGGCAGCCAGAAATGGAACGGGAACTGCGCGCTTTTGGTGAACGCACCGAGGAGTATGAGAATCAGCGATGGCAGGTAAAGTGGATGCGACCGAATACGGTCACCTGCATGGAGTACGACATCCAGGTCATAGCTGCCTGCCATCTGGCCCAGGAGAATGACACCGGCCAAAAGACAGAAACCGCCGGTGGCCGTCACGGTCAGTGCCATGCGCGCCCCTTCGCGTGCCGCCGCAGTGTGATGCCAATAGCTGATCAGGAGGAAAGAAAAGAGGCTGGTCAGTTCCCAGAAGAATGCGAGCTGAATGAGGTTGCCGGACAATACGACGCCGAGCATGGAGCCCATGAAGGCAAGCAGGAAGGCAAAGAACCGGGGCACCGGATCTTCCTCCGACATGTAGTAACGCGCGTAAAGCACGACGAGGGCTCCCATGCCGGTGACCAGCCCTGAGAAAAGCCAGGAGAGCCCGTCCATCCTAAGGTGGAAGTTGAGCCCCAGCGACGGCATCCAGGCGAGCTTGTATTCGACAACGCCGCCGCCAGCGACCGTTGGGTATGCGATCCAGGTGATGGCCAGACAAGCGAGGGCGACGCCGCCCGCCAGAAGCGCCGCCGAATTGCGCGCAAAGGTCGGCAACAGTCCGGCAGCGAGCGCACCGACAAAGGGAAGGACGACGGCAAAGAGAAGTAAGGCGTCTGGCATCAGTATTCCAAATCACGCACCGACGATGAGAAAGTTCTATTTCCTGGGATTGTAACGCATCTTGCGCCTGCTTGAGGACTGCATTTTGCGATTGTGCAATGCCGTTTCTCGCAGGCAGCCCGGTCACGCAGGCGCGGTTCGATCAGTTGAAAATAAGGAGTAACAGCGCACAACAGGCCCTGACCAGAGCGCAGCGGACAGGACCAGGGCCTGCAATATGGAGCCGCGCGGTTAAGTGGAGGCGTTTTGTTTATTCCGTTCCGGTTCAACCGCGGCAGGGTGTGCCCGTACGATTAATGTATCGCACGGTACCTCGTCCATGATTGCCTTTGCGGCACTTCCGACAAAAATCTCGGAAATCACGCTGCGCCCCCGCGTACCCAGAACCACCAGGTCGACTTCCTTGTCGCGCGTGTAGTTGCGCAGCAGGGATGCTGGTTGCCCATGCTCGAGCAGAACAGTGGGTGGCTGCCAGGTTTGAGGCTTATCGACCGTCCGTTCGAACGCATCCCAGTCGTTCACCGCATACTTCCGGTAATTATGCCGATACATATCTGGGTCCGGCAGGCGGCTGGACATGGGCGCGTTGTAGGCGTGGAACACCGTGAGTTCCATCCCAGGGAAAAACCGCGCCGCAGCCTCCAAGGCGTGTCGGGATGAGTCCGAAAAGTCAGTGGATACCACGATATTGTGATAGTCCGTTCTCGGCCGCTCCTTTACGACAAGCAAAGGAGCTTTCACGCGCCGTAGCAGCCCGTCGACCGTGCGGCCGAGACTGAACCGTCCGAGCAGTTCGTCCCGTGCGACACCTATGACAACCAAGTCGCACGCTTCGACCTCTACGGTCTGGACAATTACTTCGACAGGAGCGCCCTTCGAGATCAGCACCTTCGCCTTGTTTGCTACCGCGCTGACATCGAGATGTAGCCGCTTCCACGCGACATTTACCGGATTCGGCGGACGCCGCCATGATGGCAACCGCGCCGTTTCGCGGGCATCTGAATCGAAGTCTTCCAACACATGCAGGACGACGAGTTCCGATTGCCATTGGAGCGCAAGCGCCGCAGCGCGGTCGAGAGCGCGGTCAGAGCGTGCGCTCAGGTCAGTGGCGAGAAGTATCTTCCTCGGCGTCCCGTTTATCCAGCTTGGTGGGGTCATGTCGTCTACTCCAGATATGCCTGGATCATCGCCCAGGGGTTTTCATCTCCATGTGACTTCGGATCATTCGGACTTCGCGTTCGCCCATCTGCGACCTTCTGCCGCACCGCGACATGCGGTCCCAGTCAGTGGGCAGCCACAGTCCATACCCAGTATATATAGGTGGTGTTTATATATAGGTAGTGTTCGGGGGTTTTGAGGCCGCGTGCGGCTCGGACGAGAAACTCAGCAGGGCGCGTTCGAGCTAACCAACGGCTGCCCGCTTTCTCCAAAAGCCTCGTTTGGGGGGCTATCCGACAGTATTGCTGTAAGATGTTAGGTCTGTTTTTCTTGTCATAAGCTTTTCGAAGGCTCAGGAATCGACCCCAAAACTACGAATCTGGGGGCCAGGAGTTCGAATCTCTTCGAGCGCGCCATTTTTCCAATTTCTTCAATCGATTATGATGTAAGCGCCAACGCATTCGATGCGGCGGCTTTTTTTATGTGTGTGGTGTGAGCGACTGCGATCTTCCTAGTACTTCGATTGCCCGCCCGGGCAAGGTGGACGAGGGGATGAAGCGACAAGCGCGGCACGCCGATCTTTCACGCGGGCGCTGGCGCGGATGATGATCGGTATGCCCAATCTCTTCTCGAGTTGCAGCCGACGCCCGCGTGAATGGCGCGCCTACCATGCTCGGCGCAGGCAGGATTGACCTCTCGCGATACCCTGGCTTCTTTGCTATGCCCTTAGAATAAGGGCGAATCGGCGCCCAGGCAGGCGGCATGACATCGGTTTCAACACAATCTGTTTCGCTGGAAGCTGCGCAGTCGACGCTGCACAAGGTTTTCGGTTTCGAACGCTTCCGCGCCGGTCAGGCCGAGATCGTTCAGGCTCTGCTGGATGGCGAGGATGTGCTGGCGGTGATGCCGACCGGCAGCGGCAAATCGCTGTGCTATCAGCTGCCGGCGATCCTGCGTGGCGGGCTCACGATCGTCGTGTCGCCGTTGATCGCACTGATGCGCGATCAGGTTCGGCAGTTGCAGGGCTTCGGCATCAATGCCGCAAGTCTCAACTCGGCCAATGACGAAGCCGAGAACCAGCGTGTCTATCGCGACCTGCGCGAGGGCAGTCTGCGGCTGATCTATGTCGCTCCCGAACGGCTGGTGCGGTCCGAGACTGTCGCATTGCTGAAGCGATCCGGCGCCAGCCTGCTGGCGATTGACGAAGCACATTGCGTGTCGCAATGGGGGCATGATTTCCGACCGGAATACCTGGCGCTCGGGCAGACCCGTGCCGAACTGGGCGGTATCACCACCATTGCCCTGACGGCGACGGCCGATGCGCCGACCCGCGCCGACATCGTGCAGAAGCTGTTTTCTACCGAGCCGCGCACCTTCATTCGCAGCTTCGACCGCCCGAACCTGCATCTGATGATGCAGCCCAAGGCCAGCGCACGGAAGCAGATCGGTGACTTTGTCGGTGCGCGCCGCGGCATGAGCGGAATCGTTTACTGTTCTTCGCGCAAGCGCACGGAAGACCTGGCCGCCGGCCTCAATACGATGGGGCATACCGCGCTGGCCTATCATGCAGGCATGGAGCAACGGCTGCGCGATGCGAACCAGGATACCTTCCTGCGTGAGGACGGCGTGGTGATGGTGGCGACCGTGGCGTTCGGCATGGGCATCGACAAACCCGACGTGCGCTACGTCTGCCATGCCGATATGCCGCGCAACGTCGAGGCCTACTACCAGGAAATCGGACGCGCCGGCCGCGACGGACTGCCGGCGGAAACGCTGACGCTGTACGGCCTGGACGACATGCGCCTGCGCAGGCTTCAGATCGAAGAAGGCGATGCGCCGCAAGAGCGCAAGCGTATCGAGCGACAGCGGTTTAATGCACTGGTGGCGCTCTGTGAATCGCCGCGCTGCCGCCGCCAGACCCTGCTGGCCTATTTCGGCGAAACCTCCGAACCCTGCGGCCATTGCGATCTCTGTCAGGATGATGTGGCGCGCTTTGACGGCACCACGGAGGCCCAGAAAGCTCTGTCGGCGATGATGCGCACCGGGCAACGGTATGGCACCGAGCATTTGGTGCAGATCCTGTTGGGCAATGCCACCGATGCCATCCTTCGCAGCGAACATGACCGACTGCCGACCTTTGGCGTCGGCAAGGATCGCGATGCCAATAGCTGGCGTTCGATCTTCCGCCAACTCTACGGTGCGGGGTTGATCGAACTCGACATCGCTGGGCATGGCGGCTGGTTCATCACCGATACCGGCCGTCTGGTGCTGCGCGGACAGAGCAAAGTCGAGATGCGGCAGGAATCTCTGGCGGCGCGGCGCGGCCGCAGCCGGCGCGGCGGATCGGCAATGGCTGAGGCTGCGCTGCAACCTTCCGACCAGCGCCTATTGTCGGCACTGAAGGATCTGCGGCGCCAGCTTGCCACCGAGCTACAGCAACCGGCCTATGTCATTTTCTCCGACCGCACCTTGCTCGAATTGGCGGCCAAGCGGCCGACCAGCCTTTATCGCCTCACCGATATTCACGGTATCGGCCAGGCCAAACTCGAGCGTTTCGGCCAGGCCTTTCTGGATGTGGTGCTGGCCCATGAGGCTGACCGCGCCGCGTGACACTTCCCTCAGCGAGGCTTCGCTGGCCGGTACCCTTCAGGGCAATGGGTGTCACAACGATATTGCAGCGTTGTCGGCGTGATCCCACGGTCAGCCAACAGTATGCACCCTATATCGGTGGCTGGTGAAACGGATGAAGGAGGGCTGTCATGAGACGCAATCTCGCCGCTGTTTCCGCCGTCGCATTACTGCTGGCTGTGCCTGCACTCGTTGCCGCGCAGAATGACAGCAACCCGGCCGCCGGAAAGAGGAGTAAGTCAGATACGATCGTGCCTATCCCGGGGACAGGGACGGCGGAAGTGAAGGGGGCCCGTCTTATCGGCGCGGCCGTCGTGAACGCAACGAATGACAAACTGGGCGATGTGGATGAGGTGCTGGTCACCACGGATGGCCGCGTGAACGCCGTCGTGGTCGCGATGGGCGGTATGCTGGGCCTTGGCGAGCGCAAGGTGGCCGTGCCATGGGAGCGTCTGCGCTTCAGCAGTCAGGGCAACGACCTGGTGATCAAGACGGACGTCAGCCGCGAAACGCTGAACGCAATGCCCGAATATCGCGATCCGAGCCGGCCTTCCAGCGATCAGCGGCCGTCAGTCGGGCGGGCGCCGAGGGGACAGGATCGCGCGAGCGACGAATCGGCCCCGGTCTCGGGTCCGCTGGACACGGCACGGCCGATCCGCCCGGCGCCGCCGACCAATTAGGCATGAGGTGCGGTATGGTTAAAAGAAAGCCCCGTCGGGTTGAGCCGGACGGGGCAAGTGGGTACTGGCGGGGGGGAAACAAACCGATCAGCAGGTCTCGTTGCTGAAAAGCGAGACGGGCTGACGCGAACCGTAATTGGCAGTGAGTGCGGTCATGGCACCGGATTTACCGTAGCCTGTCCCAAGCTGGCTCTGCTTGGTGGCGCCGCGGATCACAGCGTTCAATAATTTCTGATTGGCGTCGCGGGCGGTGCGCACGACCATTTCGTTACGCTTGCCGACTTCCTGCATTTCCGTCAGCAGCTTTTCCAGGTTTTTCCGCTCGCCGTCCGGGGCGCTGGCCAGCGCGTCGGGATGCTGCCGCAACACCTTCTGTTTGTCGCGCAGCAGGCCGGAAATGATGCGTTTCTGCTCGGTCGAGCGTGCCAGCCCGTCGTAAGCGAAACGTTCGAGCGCCGCGGTCTCTTCCTGCAAAACGTCCTTCAGCTGGATCACGAGATCGCTGAGCTCCGCCACGGTGGGCGGCACGGCGCCGGCGCCGATATTGTCCATCACGCGCGGACCCAGGTCGAGCCCCATGCGCTGCGCGGCGCGCGGCGAAAGCGGCTGGCGGGCAGGTGACGGCGACTTCTGGTTCACGGCTGTACCTCCTGCATCTTGATCATCTGGTCATAGACCATGTCGGCAATCCCGATGCCGCGACCCTTGGACATCGTCTTGCCGTATTCGTCGTTGAGGAACGAGCGCCACTTGCCTTCGGCCTGGCCGCCGCCCATCGGACCGTCGGTTTTCACGCCGGACGACATGACCTCAAACATCTGCGACAGGAAGAAGGCCTCGAATTCCTGCGCGGTCTTGCGCGGATCGTCCTTCGCGTTGCCGAGCTTGTTCAGCCTGGTGCGGTCGGCCTGGGCCTGCTCGATGCCGAAGCTGTTGATGGCGGGGGAAGCGATCGCGGACATGGCGGCCTCACATCACCTGGATTTCGGCCTGCAGGGCGCCGGCAGCCTTGATCGCCTGCAGGATGGTGATCATGTCGCGCGGGCCGACGCCCAGCGCGTTCAGGCCGTCCACCAGTTCCTGCAGCGACACGCCACGGGGCAGAACGCCGAGACGACGCTGGTTCTGGTCGTCCACCTGGATGTCGGTGCGCGGAACCACCACGGTGGATGCGCCGCCGGCGGCCGCACCGGGAACGGTGGGCGTGCCGGTGCCCGGTACCGCCTGGGTGATGGTGTCGAATACGAAGTTGCCCGAAGCATCGCGCACCGGCTGACCGTCCGGGCCGATGCGCGGCACCTGCACGGTGCCGGTCGCAGCCGAGGTGCCGGCAAAGCCGGAGATGGCGGTGGCGGCCGGCGAGAAGGGCAGCGGCTGTGACACCTGTGGAGTCTCAGTGATACGGACAGTGAGCGAGCCCTGGGCGATCGCAACCGTGTCGATGCGCACATTCGGACCCATCACAATGGTGCCGGAGCGCTCGTCGATCACCACACGCGCCATCTGGTCGGTCTCGATCTGCAGCTGTTCGACTTCGGTCATGAAACCGACGATGTCGCGGCGGAAACGGTCTGGGATGTCGATATGCACGGTCGAGGGATCCAGCGCGCGTGCCGTCGGCAGGCCGGCGAGCGTGGAAACCGCCTGGCTGACGCGACGCGCGGTGGTCAGATCGGGATTCTTCAGAGAGAGACGCAGCACCGGCAGCGAAGTGAGTTCGAAACCCACTTCGCGCTCGACGATGGCGCCGTTGGCAATGCGGCCCGAGGTCGGCGTGCCACGCGTGATCTGGGCGGCGGCACCCTGGGCGCGGAAGCCGCTGATGGCGACAGCACCCTGCGCCACACTGTAGACTTCGCCATCGGCGCCGAGCAGCGGGGTAACCAGCAGGGTACCGCCCTGCAGGCTCTTGGCGTCGCCCATGGTGGAGATGGTGACATCCAGGCGGCTGCCGTGACGGGCGAAGGGGGGCAGGGTGGCGGTGACCATCACTGCGGCGATATTGGCGGTGCGGAAGGTACCGGCATCCCGGATGTTGACGCCAAAGCGCTCCAGCATCGCCTGCAGGCTCTGGCGGGTGAACGGCGCGTTGGTCAGACTGTCACCGGTGCCATCCAGACCGACCACGAGGCCGTAACCGACCAGCATGTTGTCGCGGATGCCTTCGAAATCTGCGATATCCTTGATGCGCGAACCCGCCTGGGCCTGCAGCGGCAGGGCCAGCACCACCGCAAAGGTGGCCTGCAGCAGGCGGCGGAACATATCCTTGGCAAAGCGGGTCATCGTCATCTTCCTCTACGCAAAGCCGGCCACGCATGCCGGTTCTGTCGTGCCTTTCATTGCGATTGTCGTGCCAATGGTTAACTCGTTGAATTATATGAGGATTGGAGCAAAAAATGGCCTCCGCCCGGCAAAAAATGCCGTCTTTACCCGGTCAGTCTTATCGGGCACCATGACGCTCGTTAAGAGATATTGTTTCCCATGAGCATCGACAAAATCCGCGGCCCGGGCGGCGTTGCGCCCGGCAGTCCCAAGCGTTCAGCTGGCAGCAGTGCTCCCGCCGGAGGGCCCAGCTTTGCCAGCATGCTGAAGGGGGCGGAGAAGCCGGCGGCCCAGGTGGGTCAGGCGGCGCCGGTGGCAGCACTGGACGCCATGCTCACCATTCAGGCGGTGGACGAGCAAGCCGGCGGTCGGCAGAACCGGCAGCGCGCCTACCAGCGCGGTTCGACGCTGCTGGAGCGGCTGGATGAAATCCGCCATGGCCTGCTGATGGGCACCATTTCGGCCGACCGCCTTCAGCGCCTGGCGCAGACGCTGCGTAGCGAAAAACTGATGGTGCTGGATCCCAAACTGGCCGAGGTCATGGCCGAGATCGAGCTGCGCTGCGAGGTCGAATTAGCCAAGCTGGGGTTGTAATTTTATTACCCGTACGCTGGGTCATTCATACTTCTGTCATCATATCAATAACTTACTCAGCTATCGACAGCCTTGAACGGGGCCGGGCCGATTCATATACTCCCGCGCGCCGCGGCCGGGGTTTCTGGAGTCGCCGTGGCGCCTGGAGGGTCTCTTACATGGGTATCCAATTGAAGGCGAATTATCGGCCAACCGAGAGTGAGCCCTTCATGAACCCGCGCATGAAGGAATACTTCCGCCGCAAGCTGACGGCCTGGAAGGAAGACATTTTGCGGGAATCGAATCAGACGCTGCAGCACCTGCAGGAAGACACCTCGCAGGAGCCCGACATCGCCGATCGTGCCTCGACCGAGACCGACCGTTCGCTCGAGTTGCGCACCCGGGATCGCCAGCGCAAGCTGATCTCCAAGATCGACGCGGCGATGAAGCGGATCGATGACGGTTCCTACGGCTATTGCGAGGAGACCGGCGAGCCGATCTCGCTCAAGCGCCTGGAAGCCCGTCCGATCGCGACGCTGTCGATCGAGGCGCAGGAGCGCCATGAGCGTCGCGAGCGCACGCACCGGGACGATACCTAGACCGGGACAGCACCTGGTTGTCGCCTGAAGCGGTGAACTAAAAACGAAAAGGCCGGTCTTCTGACCGGCCTTTTGCGTTTTACTCTTTCGCCCTGGCTTTTTGCCGCGGTCCGCATTCTGCGGTCCTTACGCACCTTCTGACGTGCCTGAATTTTCAGGCTGGGCGAAGTTCCTTCCGGTTCTTAGAAGGGGAAGAGGATGTCGTAGACCTGCTGGCCCCAGCGGCCCTGCTGCACATCGGTCAGCTGACCGCGACCGCCGTAGGAGATACGCGCTTCGGCCATCTGGGTGTGCACGACCGTATTGGTGGCGGTGATATCTTCCGGCCGCACGATGCCCTGAATCATCAACTCGCGGACTTCGTTGTTGACGCGCACTTCCTGCCGGCCCTGCACGACGAGGTTGCCGTTCGGCAGCACCTGGGTCACCAGCGCGGCGACATTCAGCGTGATCTGTTCCTGGCGGCTCACCTGGCCCTGGCCCTGCACCTGCGAGCTGGAATTCATCGTGACCATGTTTTCGGGATCGACGTTGCGGAAGATCTTGTTCAGCGCCGACGGCACGCCTTGGCCAGTCAGCACGCCACCAGCTGCACCAGCGGTGGCGTCGCGCGCGGCTTCCCAGCCGAGGAAGTTCGGCAGGCCCTGGCCCTCGCTGTTGTTACGCGAGGTCGTGGTGTTGTTTTGCAGCTGGGCGCGTTCCTGGATGTTGATATTCACCGTCAGGATGTCGCCCACCTTGGTGGCGCGCGGATCCTTGAAGAACTGCCGCGCACCGGGGCGCCACAGAGAATTGGCATGGCGCGGCGCCACTTCGGCTGCCGGCATCGGCAGGCTGACCGGACGGTAGTCGCGTTTCTCGGTCGGGTTTTCGATGCCACTCATGTCAGGCGCTTTACCGATATCGCCAAGCCGGCTGAGATTGCCGCAGGCGCCGAGCGTCACGGCGAGGCCGGCGACGGCGGTGATCCGCAGCAGGCGGTCGAGCGTGGAATGAGTGAAGCTGGTCATGATGGCGATCCTTCCGCTCGTCACTTAATTCGATGCAATGATGTTGGGGGCTGTGATGACCTGAACCAGGTTCATGCCCGTCACGGTCGCCTGGATGGTGCGCTTGCTCTGCAGGTTCATCACCTGCACCACGTCGCCGATGCTGCCGGATTCCATGGCGCGGCCGGTGGTGGTGATGGTAAGGCCCGGCGCCTGGGCCACCATGGTGACCAGACTGTTCTTGGCGATGGCCTCGGGCTTGCCGATATCGTTGGTGCGGATCGGCATGCCGGCGGCCAGCGCGCGGCGTGGCGTCTGGCCGACGAGTTCGTCGAAGCGGTCGATATAGCCGGCGCCGTAGCGGTTGGCCGGCACCTGCAGCCATTCGACGTCATTGCGGGTGATCACATGACCGGCGGCAATGCGGCTCTTCAGAACCGGGATCGCCTCGACGGCCTGGGCGCGACCGCTCACCTTGATGCTGGCGGCAGCACTGGCAACGGTGCCGTAGAAACGTCCGCTGCGCGAGTCAAAGCTGAAGTCGTCGACCTGGAAGGCCGTATTGCTGGCCGGCACTTCAATCTCGTTTCCCATGCCGTGGAAATGGATTTCCACCGGCCGGCCGCCGTTGCGCTGCTTCACCATGTCGGCGATGCGGCGGCTGATTTCGCGCTCGCCGATGAAGCGTGTGGCGGCGGTGGCGCTTGCCACCTGCGTCTGTGCCGCGACTGCCTGCGAGAGAATGAGGGGCGCCGCCAGCGTGGTGCAGGCGATACCGGCGAGAAGAAGCGTGCGAAGCGAGGCCATGGTCGGTCTCCAGGTTACGTATCAGGCGTTAGCGCAGGCGGGTTGCGGTCTGCAGCATCTCGTCCGAAGCGGTGATGATCTTCGAGTTCATTTCGTAAGCACGCTGTGCGGTGATCAGGTTGGTGATTTCCTGCACAGGGTTGACGTTCGAGGTTTCGACGTAACCCTGGCGCAGCACACCGAAGCCCACTGCGTTCGGATTGCCCACCGTGGGCTGGCCCGAAGCGGCGGTTTCCAGGAACAGGTTGTCGCCGGTCGCTTCCAGGCCCGCTTCGTTCACGAAGCTGGCGAGCTGGATCTGGCCGAGCTGCTGGGTGTTGGTCTGGCCCGCGATGCGCGCTTCGACAATGCCGGTGGCGTCGATATTCACGGACAGCGCACCCTGCGGCACGGTGATTGCCGGGTTCAGCAGGTAGCCGTCGACCGTCACCATCTGGCCCTGCGCATTGATCTGGAACGAGCCGGCGCGGGTATAGGATGTTTCACCCGACGGCAGAGTGACCTGGAAGAAGCCCTTGCCGCTGATCGCCAGATCGTAGGTGTTGCCCGTGCTGGTCAGGTTACCCTGCTCGTTGATGCGGTACACACCGGCAGTGCGTACACCGACACCGACCTGGATGCCCGACGGCACGATGGTGTTGGCGTCCGACGAGGTCGAGCCCGGGCGGCGCATGTTCTGATACAGCAGATCCTGGAACTCGGCACGCTGCCGCTTGAAGGCAGTCGTGCTCATGTTGGCGATATTGTTCGAGATGACTTCAACATTGAGCTGTTGAGCCATCATGCCGGTGGCACCGGTGCTGAGCGAACGCATGATCAGGTCTCCTGGTCCGTCAATTCATCAATTCGAGGCGCGGCCGAGCCGCTGGATGGCCAGCTTCAGGCGATCGTTCTCGCCGTCGATCAGGCTCTGGGTGCTTTGATACTGCCGCAGCAGTTCGATCATGTTGGTCATCTCGATGATCGGTTCGATGTTGGAAGCCTCCAGCATGCCCTGCACCAGCGTGGTGGTGGCGGGGGCGGGGACCGGATCCTGGGTGGTGGCGAACAGGCCGTTGGCGGTCTTGCGCAGTTCCTGTTCGTTGTCGAAATGCACGAGGTCGATCTTGGCGACCTGCTGCTGGCCGACATTGATGGTGCCGTCCACCGAGACCGCCGGAATGCCCAGGCCGTCGGGGATCACGATGTCGCGACCGCGATTGTCGAGCACCGGATGACCGCCGGACGTCACCAGCCGCCGGTCGGCATCCATGCGCAGGTGGCCGTCGCGGGTGTAGCGTCGACCCTGCGGCGTATCGACCGACAGGTAGCCGCTGCCATTGATGGCGAAATCGAAGGTGTTGCCGGTCTGCTCCAGCTTGCCGACGCGGAAATCGCGCAGGACGCCCCAGTCGTTCACGAAGCTCGTCTGCTGCTGCTGTGACGGACCCTTGAGGAATTCCTCGAACATCACCCGCTCGCCCTTGTAGGCATTCGAGTTCATGTTCGCCATGTTGTTGGCGATCACGTCCATTTCACGCCGCATGGCCGAAAGGCGGGACAGGCCGATGTAAGTCGTGTTTTCCATGACACCAAAACTCGCGGTTAGCTGTTGCTGGCCATCCTGTTGCAGGCGGCGTGCCAGTTCATTTTTTGCCGGAAAACCGTAGAAATAATTCGGATTTCGACCGGCCGGGCGGTTTTTGACCAGTGCCACCCGTGTCAGACCCGGCAAAAACTGCCGGGCGGTGACAAAGTGTTAACTGTGGACCCTTAGGAATGGCATCTGGAGTGAACCGGATGCGCCGGCGAGTCTGGCGTCAGGGATGCAGGCATGAGTGACGAGACCGAAGGCCAGGTCGAAGGCGACGGCGTACCCAAGAAGCGCGGTAAACGGGCGATAGTCATTATTGC
This sequence comes from Pseudomonadota bacterium, assembly GCA_023434425.1. GTDB lineage: Bacteria > Pseudomonadota > Alphaproteobacteria > Ferrovibrionales > Ferrovibrionaceae > Ferrovibrio. The sequence continues at coordinate 20,399 of JAEYSS010000107.1, forward strand.
GGCGGTCGTCGTGCTGTTGCTGCTCGTAGGCGGCGGCGGTGCGGCCTATTTCTTCCTGTTTGCCGGCCAGTCCGAAGAAGCCGAGGTCAAGCCGGAAGCGCCCAAGGTGACGGTCTTCTATGATCTGCCGGACATTCTGGTAAACTTGAACTCGTCCGGCCGGCAGGCTTCCTATCTCAAGCTGAAGGTATCGCTGGAGCATAACGATCCGCTCTCGACGCCGAAGCTGAATGAACTGCTGCCCCGCGTTGTCGACAATTTCCAGATCTACCTGCGCGAACTGCGCCCGGACGATCTGGTCGGCTCGGCCGGTCTGTATCGTCTGAAAGAAGAACTTTTGATTCGCGTCAATCAGGCGGTTGCGCCGCTAAAAATCAATGACGTGCTGTTCAAGGAAATGTTGATCCAGTGACCAGGCGAGGCGCGTATGGCGGATAATACCGAAGACGGCGCAGCCTGGGCCGGCGGCGACGCGGACGACGACGGCTCCGGCGGCTCCACCCGGATTCTGAATCAGGACGAAATTGACAGTCTGCTTGGTTTCGACGCCAGCGTCGAAGAGGATGCAGACAAGGCCGGTATTCGCGCGATCATCAACAGCGCGCTGGTTTCCTATGAACGCCTGCCGATGCTCGAGGTGGTGTTCGACCGCCTCGTGCGCCTGATGACGACCAGCCTGCGCAACTTCACGTCCGACAATGTCGAAGTCTCGTTGGACAATATTACATCGATCCGTTTCGGCGACTACCTGAACTCGATCCCGCTGCCGGCAATCCTCAGCGTGTTCCGGGCGGTGGAGTGGGATAACTACGGCCTGCTCACCGTCGATAGCTCGCTCATCTATTCTATCGTCGACGTTCTGCTCGGCGGTCGCCGCGGCACGGCGGCGATGCGTATCGAGGGCCGTCCGTATACGACCATCGAGCGCAACCTGGTCGAGCGCATGGTCAACGTCGTGCTCGACGACATGCGCGCCGCCTTCGAGCCGCTGGCGCCGGTCAACTTCTCCTACGACCGCATCGAGACCAACCCGCGTTTCGCCACCATCGCCCGCCCGGCCAACGCGGCAATTCTTGCCCGCCTGCGCGTGGACATGGAAGACCGCGGCGGTCGCCTCGAACTGCTGCTGCCCTATGCCACGCTGGAGCCGGTCCGCGAACTGCTGCTCCAGATGTTCATGGGCGAAAAGTTCGGCCGTGACTCGATCTGGGAAAACCACCTGGCGACCGAATTGTGGTCCACCGACGTCGAAATCGAAGCTGTGCTGGACGAACAGGTCATGACTCTCGGCCAGGTGATGAACCTGGAGGTGGGTAAGACCATTATGTTCAATGCCACCCCGGAGTCAGTGATCATGATGCGCTGCGGCGGCATTTCCATGGTGGAGGGCCGTATGGGACGCATGGGCAACAATATCGCCGTGAAAATCGACCGGACGCTCAAGAACCTGGGAGGTGTGTGATGACGCTGACCCTCATGGTCGAGATCGTTGTCGCCGTATTGCTGCTTGTCACGCTGGCCATTTCGCTGGTGCTGAACCGGCGGCTGGGAAATCTGCGTGCCAACCAGGATGAGATGCGCCGCCTGATCGGCGATTTCGACAAGGCGCTGACCAAGGCGCGGCAAGGCTTGTCCGAACTGAAGACTGCATCGGCCACTGCCGACACCGCGCATGAAGAGCGCATGAAGCAGGCCAAGACCCTGCGCGATGAACTTGGCTTCATGATCGAGACCGGAGACCGTCTGGCGGATCGCCTGGCAGGTGAGGCCAGCGGTAATCGCGCCGCGCGGCAGGATCGCCCGGCCGCTGCCGAGCGCATGGTCTCCGACCGCGTCAGCATGGAACGCGTCATGGACCGTGTCGCGACCGAGCGGGTTGAGCCTGTGCGCAACAGCGGCAATGGCGCTGGAGGGCCAGTGACGCCATTCCCCCCGAAGAAACCGTCGATTGCGCCCGTGTCGCCCTCCAGCAACGGCCGCGATTTCAAGATCGAACCGCGTTCGGAAGCCGAGCGTGAATTGCTGATGGCCCTGAGGCAGGCGCGATGAGTGCTGGCGTGCAGAGCATGGCCACGGCCCGGCGTCCGCTGGCAGGGCGCGTCCGGATTCTGCCGCTGACCATCCTGGGTGTTGCGCTGCTGCTCGGCCTGAAGATCGGTGCCTTGTGGCAGGGCAGGGCGGAGCTTTTCGTCACGCCGGCCGGCGCGCAGCAGGGTCAGTTGAGCCCGACGCAACAGGCCGTGCAGCAGCAGGCTCAGGCGCAGCGGCAACAGGCCCCGGCGCAGCAGCCCCCAACGCCGCTGACGCCCGCACCGGCGCAGATGACGCAGGCAGCGCAGCCGCCTGCAGCAGCACAGCCGCCCGCGGCGGCGCAGCCCCAGCCCGGACAGCCGGCCACGCGCCCCTCGTCCAGCATTCAGTCGCTGGCCGACAAGGATCCGACCACTTTCACGCGCGCCGAGATCGACCTTCTGGCCAATCTGGCGCAGCGCCGCGACCAGATCGAACAGCGTGCCCGCGAAGTCGATCTGCGCGAAAGCCTGCTGGCAGCCGCCGAGAAGCGGCTGGACGAGCGGATTGCCGAGATCAAGAAGCTGGAAGGCAGCATCAAGCAGATCGTGCAGCAGTACGACAAGCAGGAAGAGCAGAATCTGCAGGGCCTGGTGAAGGTCTACGAGAATATGAAGCCGAAGGATGCCGCCCGCATCTTTGAAAAGCTGGACTCCAATGTGCTGCTCGGCGTGGTCGAGCGTATGAAGGAAGCCAAGCTGGCCACTGTACTGGCGGAGATGAATCCGACGACGGCGCAGGATCTGACGGTCCGGCTGGCGACCCGCAAGCAGATTCCGCCCAGCGTGCGCGCCGGTGTGGAAAGCCAGTTACAGCCCTCTGCCGCGCCCACGGCGTCGCAGTCGCAGCGCGTTCCAGTTACGCCGCCCCAGCCGCAGGGTGCTCAGCCTTCGGCCGGCGCCGCGCCCACGCCTCGCCCGGCTGCCGGCGGCTGAAGGCACGGTTAATCAGAAGTTAATGCATTGTTCCGGCTGTAGAAAGCCGGTATTGCCGCAAGCCGTATCCGTGGTAGAATTTACCTCGGACTCTAGTCCAGTGTGCCGGCCCAGAAGCGGGTGGGTGCCCATCATCACTGCCGCAGGAGGCGAGCAAGGATGGCTATTGATCTCTCTGTACTGATCTCAGGGGCGTCGACGCTGACATCGTCGACCACGTCGCCTATGGCGATGTACAAGAGGCTGCAGAAGCTCGCCGAAGAGAATTCCGGAACCAGCGAAGTCGAACAGGCAAAGGCAAAGGCTGACGCGGCGACGCGCGAGATCGACAACGCCGCCATCCGCGTGCGTAACAAGCAATACAAGCTGCAGAACGCGCAGGTGCAGGACGATGCGCTCTATTACAAGAACCGTGTGGCCACTGCGACCACCGTTGACGAACTGATCAATGACGACCGCTTTCTGAACGTGCTGGCCAACGCAAACGGCTTCGGAGAAATGTACCTCTTCGATCGCCAGCGGCTGCGCGATATTCTGCTGAGCGATATCAACGATCCGGCTTCGGTTGCCCGCACCGGCACGATCAAGGAGCTCGAACTCGCCCAGAAATACAATTTTGGCGTCGTCGGCGACCAGTACGACACCGACGGAAATCCGGTCTCGATCAACGCCGCGGGCGAGGTGAACATCGCCGGCGACGGCGCACCGCTGCCTGCCGCGTTGGCGCGGATGAAGGGGTTGGTTCTCGATGTCTCCGGTAACGCAGCGGTGATCCCGGCAACGGATACTGCCCCGGCCCAGCTGGCGCTGACCGTCGGTCCGTCGGCCAGCGATATTACCAATTACACCCGAAGCCAGACCAAGGCCCTGCTGCAGGAAAAGGTGGCGCCGGACAAGTCCAGCGTCAGCAGCGTCTACGAATTCGAAGGCACCGAATTCCAGAAATTCCGCGCGCGCAAGGATATCCAGAAGGACGTCGAGTATTTCAAAGAGAATATCCGCTCGTTAGAGAGCGTCGACGAACTCTTCGAGAGCCGGAATTACCGCCTGCTGAAATTCGTGCTGTCCGCCTACGATATGGAGTCCGAAGCGCAGTATCCCGGCAAGATCCGCAAGATCCTGGAGAGCGACCTGTCGGATCCAGATTCGCTGGCCAACCGCTTCAAGGATCCGCGCTTCCAGCAGCTGACGAAGGATCTCAGCCTGAACGTGATGGGCCTGACCAAGCTGCAGCTCGGCAGCACCATTCAGGACATCACCACGCGCTACGAGCGCGTCGCCTATGAAAAAGATCTCGACGAGCAGGCGCCCGGCGTGCGTGCTGCCATCGAATTCAACCGGCGCATCAAGGATGTGACCCTGACGGTTCAGTTGCTTGGTGACAAGGTGCTGCGCGAAGTGGTGACGGTGGCCAATAACATCCCGAAGGAAATCGCCTATCAGGAAGTCGAAAGCCAGGTGACGGCGGTGGAGCGCAAGGTTGATCTCAGTTCGCTCAAGAGCGACAAGAGTGAAATCGAGAAGATGGTCCTTCGCTACCTGACCTTCAAAGACGGCGGGTTTACCAGCGCCTCCTCGAAGAGTTACCTGACCGACCTGTTCGGCTAGGTTTTTCGCCAAAACTGCACTAAACACCGGTATGGCCATCGACTGGTCCATGCCGATTCTCGTCGTCGACGACCATCGCACCATGCAGGCGATTGTCGCGCACCAGCTGCGTGACCTCGGCTTCTGCTGCGTCGATACGGCAGGTGATGCGGTCACCGCGCTGACCATGCTCGCGCAACGGCGCTACCATCTGATTCTGTCTGACTGGAACATGGAGCCGATGAGCGGCATTGCGCTGCTGGAAAACCTGCGGCGCGATCCGCATTACGCCGCCACCCCGTTCATCCTGGTCACAGCCGAAAGCCGGTCGGAGAATGTGCTGGCAGCACGCCGCCTCGGCGTCGACGGGTATCTGGTGAAACCTTTCGACCGGGCCGGCCTGAAGGCGAAACTCTCCGCGGTTCTGGGGGCATTCTGAAACGGCCGGTGCGGCAGCGATGTGGCCGATCTTGCCGTAAGAACAATCTGTTAACGGTATCGCCTTATCCTGCGAGACTCTTATAATCCGCCTGCCGGGATGGCGAGTCCCTTACAGCGGATCGATTGACAGGCGCAGACAGGGAGTATGGCGAAGAGGCGCAGTACAGACCGCGCGCCGGGCCAGCAGCAGTATTGCGGGCCCGGGCGTGCCTTAAATGGCAGGGTCGCCGGTCTTATTGTGACCGGCGCCATCGGTCTTGCCTTGTCTGTCGTGCCGCCCGGTTCCGCCGGTGCCCAGCAGACCAATACGCCGCCGACCGGTGCGCAGCAGGCCGCCCCAGCCGCTGCCCCGGCACCGGCGGCTCCTGCACCGGCTGCGGCTGCCGTTCGCCTGCGCGCCGGCGACCATCCGACCTATACGCGACTGGTTTTTGACTGGCCCGAGCGCGTCGACTTTACCGTGAATACCGAAGGCCAGCAGGCGAGCGTGCGTTTCGAGCGCAACGCGACAATTGATATCGGCCGGCTGGCCCAGTTTCCGCCGCGCGGCATCAGCGGCCTTGCCGTTCGCAGCGATGGCAACGCCAGCGTCGTCAGCTTTACCATGAGCGATGGGGCCAGCATCAAATCCTGGCGCGACGGTGCGAAGGTCGTGCTCGATGTGAACCGCCCCGCCGATGCCAAGCCGGCCGAGGCGAAATCTGCTGATGCCAAACCGGCTGATGCAAAAGCGCCCGAGCCCGCACGACCTGCGACGGCTCCCGCAAAGACACAGACAAAGGCCCAGGCTCCCGCTGCTGCTCCGGCCCCAGCGGCCGCAGGGCCCTCGCCCCAAGCAGCGGCACCGCCGGCTGCAACACAGGCGCCGACGGCGCCATCTGCGGCTCAGCCGCCCGCGGTACAACATCCGGCGACGCCGCCGCGCAGCATTGCGGCTGTGCCGCAAGGCAATACTGCGCCTGCTGCGACACCTGCTGCCCAGCAATCCGCCACACAGCAACCTGTGCCCCCCGCAACGCCGGGCAGCGGGGGTGTACCGCTTGCGGCGCCTGTCGCCAGCGTGGGCACCGCGCCGCTCGGTACCTTCATGCCGGCGCCGGCCACCGATCGCCTGACTGGCGCACCGCTGGTGCCGGCGGTGGATTCCACGCGCACCGGTCCGCTGCTGAATTTCCCCTGGACCCGTCCGGTCGCCGTCAGCGCCTTCATGCGCAACGGCATGCTGTGGATCGTGTTCGATCGCGACGCGGTGGTCGATCTGCGCCCGATCACCACACGCGATTGGGGCGGCGCCATCAACGGCGTCGAGCAGTTGCCGGTGCCGGGCATGACCGTTCTGCGCTTCAAGGTACCGAGTTCCACGACAGCCACCTTCGCCCGTCGCAATGCCGGCTGGCAGATCAGCATCAACACGGTTCAGCCCGAGCAGCTGGTGGCGCGCGAAGCCGCGGCCGGCGCCATACCGGAAGATCCCAACGCCCTGCGCAGCCGTCTGCCGGAAATCGACGTGCGGCGCCAGCTCGACGCCGACGGCGGCGCGAAGCTGTTCTTCGCCGCCAACGACCCCGGCACTGAGTTGAGCGTCCCCGATCCCGAGACAGGTGACCGCCTGATCGTCATTCCCTTTGCCGGGGCGAATGCCGGCGTGCCCAGCAGACGCGATTTCATCGAACTGAGCGTGCTGCCGAGTTTCCAGGGTTTTGCCGTGCAGCCCAATACCGACAATCTGATCATCAGCCGGTTTCCCCGCGGCGTCGAAATCGGCAACCCGAACGGCCTATCGCTGTCGGCGCCGCGCGGCGTCAATCCGCGCAGCGGAACCGTCGACATTCTGCAGTTCAGCGAATGGCGCCGCGTGGAAGGCAGCACCTATTCCGAACAGGAGGAAAACCTGCTGCGCCGCATCGGCCTGAGCAGCGCGAATCAGCGCCAGCCGGCGCGCATGGCGCTGGCGCAGTTCTATTCCGCGAACGACATGCAGCCCGAAGCACTCGGCGTGCTGGCCAAGGCCCGCGCTGAGCAGCCCGATCTGGAGCGCGACAAGCTGTATCGCGCCCTGCGCGGTATCGCTTATCTGCGCATCGGCCGGCTGACCGATGCGGCAAACGATCTCGATTCCAAGATTTTCGATGACGATCCCGACGTCCTTGCCTATCGCGGTATGCTGGCCGCTGAGCGCGACGACTGGCCGTCGGCACGGCGTTCTTTCTCGCTGGCTGGCGCGGCCGTGGCGAAATTCCCGCCCGAGCTGCGCGCGTCGCTGCGCCTGACCATGGCGCGCGCCTGGCTGGCCGGCGGCGACGTGAACGCGGCGACGGCGGAACTGCGCGCGCTGGACAGCGACACGCTCAACCGCGGCCAGGGCGCCGAAGGCAATTACATCCGTGGCCTGCTGGCGGATGCAACGAACAAGCCGGAAGAGGCCATCCGCTTTTTCGACATGGCGTCGGGTAGTGGTGATCGGCGCGCGCGTGCGCTGGCGGAATTTGCCAAGACCGAGATGATGCTGAACCGCAAGCTGATTAATACCCAGCAGGCGATCGAACGAATGGATTCGCTGCGTTTCGCCTGGCGCGGCGGACCTTACGAGTTCAACCTGCTGCGGCGGCTGGGCGAGTTGCAGTTTGCCGTCGGCGATCTGCGCAGCGGCATCACCACATTCCGCCAGATCGTGAAGTATTTCCCGAAATCACCGGAAATGCCCCTGCTGTCGAAACAGATGAGCGACGAATTCGCCAAGCTGTTCCTCGATGGCGGTGCGCAGTCGCTGCCGCCGCTTGTGGCGCTGGCGCTGTACTACGACTATCGCGAACTGACCCCGGTGGGGCCGGAAGGCGACGAGATCATCGGCAAGCTGGCTGATCGGCTGGTTTCGGTCGATCTGCTGAATCGCGCAGCCGAACTGCTGGAGCATCAGATCCAGTACCGTCTGCGCGGCGAGAGCCGGGCCCGCACCGGCGCGCGGCTGGCTGTGGTCTATCTGCTCGACCGCAATCCAGATGCGGCGATGAAGTCGCTGCAGGGTACCAACGCGCAGAACCTGCCGCCGGGTTTGCAGCAGGAGCGCCGCCTGCTGGAAGCTCGCGCCCTTGGCGATCTTGAGCGCTTCCCGGAAGCGCTCAACCTGCTGGGCCAGGATCAGAGCCCGGACGCGCTTGCGTTGCGGGCTGAGCTGCACTGGCGCGCCAAGGACTGGGTTGCATTCGCCCGCGTCGCCGGTCTGCTGCTGGGCAATCGCGCCGCCGATCCGACGCCGCTGCTGGCCGATGAACGCAAGCTGGTACTGCAACTCGCTGTCGCACATGCGCTGAGCAACGACACGGCCGGTCTGGAGGCCTTGCGCCGCAGCTACGAGCCGCGGCTTCGCGATACACCGGATGCCGAGACCTTCAGCGCTGTTGTGACATCAGTGTCGCGCAATGCCGGCGATCCGCGTCAGTTGGCGGCGACGATAGCGCAGGTCGGTCAGTATGAAGCATTCATGAGCCGCTATCGCGACCGCGTCGCCAAGGGCGGTCTCAGCGCCATTAACTGACACACGCCATCAGGCAGGCGGAGTCAGCCGGGCGCCATTCAGCGTGTCAGGAAACTTTCCACCAGCGCGGCGCAGACCAGGTTCCAGCCATCCACCAATACGAAGAAGATCAGCTTGAACGGCAGTGAGATCATCACTGGCGGCAGCATCATCATGCCCATCGACATCAGCACGCTGGCCACCACCATATCGACCACGATGAAGGGGATGAATAGCAGGAAGCCGATCTCGAAGGCGCGCTTCAGTTCGCTGATCATGAAGGCGGGCACCAGCACGCGCAGCTGGATCTGCTCGGGCGAGGCGGGGGGCGGAGCGTTGGCAAAGCCGCTGAACAGCGCCAGATCCTTTTCGCGCACATGGTTGCGCATGAATTCATGGAACGGCGCGACCGAGCGGTCGAAAGCGGCACGCTCGTCGATCTGTTCCTCGATCAGCGGCTGGATGCCGTCGTTATAGGCGCGCTCCAGATAGGGCTGCATGATGAAGAAGGTGAGGAACAGCGCCAGACTCATCAGCACTGTATTCGGCGGCGTGCTCTGCGTGCCCATGGCGCTGCGCAGGATGGACAGCACCACCACGATGCGCACGAAACTGGTGACCACGATCAGGATAGAGGGCGCCAGCGCCAGCACCGTGGTCAGCGCGACCAGCTGGATCACCCGGCCGGTGATGGTGCCGCCTTCGCCGAGGTCGATGTTGACCGACTGTGCGAACAGCGAGGAGGGCGCCATCATCAGCAGCGCAACGAGGCCGAGGCCGAGTGACCAGGGCAGGGCGCGCCGGCAGTCGGACCGCAGGGCAGCAAGCTTTTCGCCTATCATCTGGCGCATCAGCGGTCCTGACCGCTCTTGGGGGTATCGCGGCCCGGCACCCGCAGCGTAGGCCAGCCGCCGGGCTCTTCCGTTACCATCGCTGGCCGCCGCGTCGTGCCAGCGGCCATGTCGCCGTCGCCACTTTTCGCCATGGGAATATTGCTTTCGATCACCAGGTCGCCATGTGTGCCGACGAGCAGCAGATGCTCGGTGTCGTCGCGTCGCACCAGAATCAGACGGCGGGTGCCGTCGACCGGCATGCTGTCGACCACGCCGATACGCTGGCCCGGTCGCCATTTGGCGCCGCGCGACGTCGCGCCGGACAGGGCGCGGGCGCCGTAATAGAACAGCGCCAGCAGCAACAGCAGGCCGCCAAAGGCGAGAGCGACTTGGGTGAAATCGATGCTGTCCATACCGGCCTGTCCGTGGTTCGGCGCTACTCTGGTCGTCGGTTCCGAGTCGGGTCAAGCCGAGAGGGTTTGGCTCAGCCGCCGAGCGTGCGGCCCTGCGTGCGATAGATATAACTGAGGATCTCTGCCACCGCGGCGAAGGCCTCCACCGGGATCAGGGCATCGATATCCAGCTTGGACAGAATCTCGACCAGGTCCGAATCCTTGTGCACGGTGACGCCGTTATCGAGGGCGATCCTGACGATCTGATCGGCGATAAACCCTTCGCCGGTGGCAACGACCCGGGGCGCATCTTCCTTCTCCGACTCGTAGCGCAGCGCCACCGCTTTCTGTTTTGGCGGTTTTCCAGTCTTTTGCTGTGTTTGATCGGCCAAGGGTCTGTGACTCGGTGGTTGAAAAGTTATCCGCTGCGGCATCCTAACACGGTCAGCGGTTAACTGAATCTTTAGACCCCGGAGTCAGCCTGCGATCCGATGGAAAAGCTTCCCGCGGCCCGGTCGGCCAGGGGAGGTTGAGGCTTTTAAGGTTCGGTATGGATCTCGACAAGATCAATCTGGTCAAGGCGATTACCCGGCGCATGGATTGGCTGGGCGAGCGTCAGCGCGTGCTGGCCGAAAATGTCGCCAATGCCGATACTCCCGGTTACAAGCCCAAGGATCTGAAGCAGGTCAGTTTTGGCGAACTGGTCCGCGGCAGCCAGCTGTCCGGCGGCGTTGCCGCTACGCAGGCTGGCCATTTCCGCGGCCTGTCGGGGCGTGCCAGCGACAACTGGCGCACCAATCGCCCCGGCGGTTACGAGACCTCGCCGAACGGCAACTCGGTCAATCTCGAGCAGCAGATGATGAATGTTGCCGAGACGCAGGCCGAACATGGATTGATGACCAACCTCTACCGCAAGCAGGTCGGCATGCTGCGCAAGGCGTTGGGCAACCGCCAGGGCTGAGGCCGGCGGCAACTGATAGCGACGGAGACGGCGCATGGAACTTAAGAACGCAATGCAGATATCGGCCTCGGGCATGCGCGCCCAGGGCGAGCGCCTCAAGACGATTGCCGAAAATCTCGCCAACTCGGATTCGATCGGCAAGACGCCGGGCAGCGATCCGTATCGCCGCAAGGTCGTCTCCTTCAAGTCGGAACTGGACCGCGCGATCGGCGCCAACCTGGTCAAGGCGCAGAAGCCGCAGCAGGACCGTTCGGATTTCGAACTGAAATACGATCCCGGCCATCCGGCCGCCAATTCAGACGGCTATGTGAAGATGCCGAACGTGAAGTCGATCATCGAAATGGCCGACATGCGCGAGGCGCAGCGTACCTACGAGGCCAACCTGAACGTGATCGATTCGGCCAAGGCGATGCTGAACCGCACGGTCGATCTGCTGCGCAACTGAACCATTTGACAGGGACTTTCGCCATGGCTGACTTACGGATTGCCGATACGCTGGGCCTGGGCAAGGTTCTGGGCGGAGCCGACGTCAGCAAGTCCAAGGGCAGCGGCGGTGGCGGCTTCGGCGAAATGCTCACCGAGGCGCTGCAAAGCACGGTCGATGCCCAGAAGACGGCGGAGGCAACCTCCGCCAAGGCCGTCAACGGCAAGGCCGACGTGACCGACGTGGTGACGGCCGTGACCAATGCCGAAGTTGCGCTGGATACAGTTGTGGCGGTGCGCGACCGGGTGATCAGCGCCTATCAGGAAATCATGCGCATGCCGATCTGATCCGCCCCAGAGACAGCGTCTCTGGCGGATCGCGGCAATAATCTGTCTCCTGCCTGGTGCTGGGCTGGGGGAATGGCGTGCAATCGGGTAAGATCGGCGGCGGAGACCGAATCGATGACGGCCGTCGAAGTCACAGACATTATGCGCGAAGCCATCTGGGTGCTGCTGAAGGTGGCGGGCCCGGCCATGATCGTTAGCCTGACCGTCGGCATGGTCATCGCGCTGTTCCAGGCGGTGACGCAGCTGCAGGAACCGACCCTGACCTTCGTTCCGAAAATTGTCGCCATCTTTGGCGCCCTGATCCTCACCATGCCATTCATGATCAGCACCATGGTGGGCCTCATGGAACGATTGGCGCAGAAGATCGCCGGGCTGGAGTAGCCGCCGGTGCTGCAGGAGCTTGTCGCCGGCAATGTCTACGCATTCCTGCTGATTTTCAGCCGCCTTGGGTCCGCCATGATGTCACTGCCGGGCGTCGGCGAGAATGCTATACCGGCCCGCTTCCGCCTCAGCATCGCCCTTCTGATGTCTGCGCTCGTGGTGCCGATCGTGGGACCGACGCTGCCGCCGCTGCCGGCCCAGCCGATGCATGTCGCCTTCCTGGTCGTCACCGAGATCGGCTTCGGCCTCGCGCTGGGCATCATGATACGTCTGCTGATGTCGGCCATGCATGTGGCGGGTACGGTGATCGCCCTGCAGGCCGGTCTGGCCGCGGCCATGCTTTTCGACCCGCAGCAGGGCGGCCAGAGCGCGGTGGTCTCCAGCGCCCTGGTTTTCATGGGGATCGCGCTGGTTTTCGTCACCGATCTGCACCTGCTGGGTCTGCAGGCCGCCTTTGACAGCTACACGCTGTTTCCGCCGATGCGGGCACCGGCCTTCGGCGATTTTGCCACGACCGCCGTCAAGCTGGTGAGCGACGGCTTCGCGCTCGGGATGCGGCTGGCGGCACCGTTCATCGTTTATGGCATCGTGTTCAACGTGGCGCTCGGGCTGTTGAACCGTCTAATGCCGTCGCTGCAGATTTTCTTCATCATGCAGGCACCGCAGATTGCCATGTCGCTGGTCGTGCTCGGCCTGTCGCTGGGCGCGATCGGCCTGTCGTTCACCGGCTATCTCGAGGAACACATCGCTCAGTTCCTCGTGAAGCGTTAGGAGAGAGAGGGCATGTCAGAAGACACTGACCCAGACTCCAAAACCGAAGAGGCCTCCGACAAACGGCTTCGTGACGCATCCGATAAGGGCAACGTCGCGAAGTCACAGGAAATCGGTTACTGGTTCACCTTCCTTGCGGCCAGTATCGCGCTCTGGATGCTGGCGGATTCGCTGAGCGACCGGGTGATCGCCTCGACCAGGGTGTTTCTCGCCCAGCCGCATCTGATCCCGGTCGACCCCAGCCATCTCGCGCGCATAGGCCTCGACCTTGCGGTGAATATCGGCCTCGCAGTCGGCCCGATACTCGGCCTGTTTGTGATCGCCAGCGTCGCCGCTAGCGTGCTGCAGAACCCGTTCCATGTTAGCCTTGAACGGATCAAGCCGAATTTCCAGAAGCTGTCCCCCCTGGCCGGTCTCAAGCGCATGGTCGGCGTGCAGAATCTGGTCGAGTTCGTCAAGAACCTGGTCAAGGTCGGTGTGATCGGCGGGATTTTGTTTGTAATCCTGATCCCGGAGCTGGATGAACTTGAGGTGCTGGTCGATCTTGATCTGAGCGTGGTGCTGCCGCTCTGTCTCAAGATCGTTGCCAAGCTGATCGGCGCGCTGATCGCCATCATGTTCGTCGTCGCGGTCGCCGACTATCTGTATCAGCGCTACAACTACATGAAGAACCTCCGCATGACCAAGCAGGAGGTCAAGGAAGAATACAAGGAGATTGAAGGCGACCCGCATATCAAGGCGCGCCTGCGCCAGTTGCGCCTGCAGCGTTCACGGCAGCGCATGATGGCGGCGGTGCCGCAGGCCAGCGTGGTGGTCACCAATCCGACCCACTTCGCAGTGGCGCTGAAATACGAGCAGGGCCAGTCCGAAGCGCCGATCGTGGTGGCGAAAGGCGCCGACAACATCGCCTTCCGCATCCGCGAAATTGCCACCAAGAACGATGTGCCTATCGTCGAGAATCCGCCGCTGGCGCGCGCGCTTTACAAGGTGGATCTGGACCAGGAAATTCCGGTCGAGCATTTCCGCGCCGTCGCCGAAGTGATCTCCTACATCATGAAACTGAAAGACGGCATCCAGACCACCTACGACCCGAAGGTGGCGACCGTGGAGACGGCCCAGGAATGATGTCGCCATGGCGCTGAGTTTCGCCTCGCTGATCGGATCGCCGCGCCGGCGCGCAGCCTGGCTGCTGGCCGAAGCAAGTCCTTTCGCCCGCGCCATCACCCGCGGCCATGAACTGCTGGCTGACAATACGGCCTATCGTGTGCTTGCGGCGCGGCTCGGTGACGAGGGCGGTCACGCGCCCGATACTCTGCTGGGCCGTGAAATCGTCAATGCAGAGATCATTGCGCGGCTGCAGAGCCTGCTGCCGCTCGGCCGTGCCGTACAGGAAGACATTGCCGTCCACACCGATGCCGGCGTGGTTTCGCTGCGTGTCACTGCAATGCAGGCACCGGCATCGGTCTCGGGGCGGCACAACTGGGTGATCTGGGATATCCAGGAAGTGGCGGACAATGCCGCCGCCCTGGTGGCTGTGCGGCAGCAGCGCGATGAACTGGCCGCCTTCATCGACAATGCACCTGTCGGCCTCTATTCGGTCGCGCCCGATGGACGCTTCCTGTTTGCCAACCGTACTTTCGCGGCCTGGCTCGGCGGCGTGCCGGAGCAACTGGTCGGCAGCGACCTGCTGCTGTCCGACGTGCTGAGCCACGGCGAGCCGCGCGAGAACGAGGCGATGACGCCCGACTGGCCCGGCGGCGAGGCCAAGCTGCGGCCGCTGCCGGCGGAAGGCGGCCAGCCGGATTCCGTCGCCCGTCTGCGCCTGGTCAGCGTCAGCCAGACTGTCGTGCCGGATGCCGATGGCGAGCCACTGCGCTACAGCGCTGTGGTGCACGACCTCGGGCTCGAATTGCGCCAGCGCGGCACGCTGCGTCCGGTGGAGGCCGAGTTTCGCCGCTTCTTCGACCAGGCGCCGATCGGCATCCTGGTGCTCGATTCCGCCGGCACGATCCGCGAGGCCAATTCCGCTTTCGCCCAGCTCTGCGGCCGCGACGACTGGCTCGGCCAGCGGCTCGCCGCCATGGTGCGCGAGGAAGATGCGCTGGCGCTGGCCCGCCATCTGGTGGCGTTGCGGCGCGGCGAGATCTTCAGTCGCGCGCTGGAAGTTCGCCTGGCCGGGCCGCGCGAGCGCGTGGTCGAGGTGTTCGCTGCGTCTTCCGCCGAACGCGAGGATGGCCAGTCGGCCCAGCTTGTCTATCTGGTCGACACGACGGACCAGCGCAACCTGCAGACCCAGTTTCACCAGAGCCAGAAGATGCAGGCGGTCGGCCAGCTTGCCGGCGGCATTGCGCATGACTTCAACAATCTGCTCACCGCGATGATCGGCTTCTGCGATCTGCTGCTGCAACGGCATCAGCCGGGCGATCAGTCCTTCGCCGACATCATGCAGATCAAGCAGAATGCCAGTCGCGCCGCCAATCTGGTGCGGCAGTTGCTGGCCTTCTCGCGGCAGCAGACGCTGGTGCCCAAGGTGCTCGACGTCACCGACGTGCTGGCCGATCTGCGCAACCTGATCGGGCGCCTGATCGGCGAAACCATCACGCTGAAGATGGTGCATGGCCGCGATCTCGGTCTGGTCAAGGTGGATCAGGGCCAGCTCGAACAGGTGATCATCAATCTGGCGGTAAATGCGCGCGATGCCATGTCGGATGGCGGCGAATTGAAAATCCGCACCCTCAACCATTCGGTCGAGCAGCCAACCGAACTCGGCGTCGAAATCCTTCCGGCCGGCGACTATGTGCTGATCGAGGTGAGCGATACCGGCCATGGTATCGCGCCGGAGAACATGGCGAAGATTTTCGACCCCTTCTTCACCACCAAGGCGGTCGGGGCGGGCACGGGTCTCGGCCTGTCCACCGTCTACGGCATCATCAAGCAGACCGACGGCTTCATTCATGTCGACAGCGCACCGGATGAGGGCGCCTGTTTCCGGCTCTACCTGCCGCGCCACCGTCCGACCGCCGATGAGCCTTCGGCCGGTCGCGACGATGCCCGGCCCGACAGTCGCGACCTCACCGGCCAGGGGCTGGTCCTGCTGGTCGAGGACGAGGATGCCGTGCGCGCCTTTGCAGCCCGGGCGTTGCGTAACAAGGGCTACACGGTGATCGAGGCGGCCTCGGGCGAGCAGGCGCTGGCCTTGCCGCCGGAACAGCTCGACCGGGTCGAACTGCTGATCTCGGATGTGGTGATGCCGAATCTGGACGGCCCCAGCCTGGCCGCCCAGCTGCGCAGTCGCCGGCCGGAGCTGAAAATTCTGTTTATCTCCGGTTACGCCGAAGACAGCTTGCGCAACAATATGGCGAAATCGCCACATGTGAACTTCCTGCCGAAACCTTTCTCGCTCAGCCAGCTGGCGGGGAAGGTGAAGGAAGTGATGGACGGCGCGGGCTGAAAAATCGCCGTTCGCCGGGAATGAAACTGCTGATCGTATCAGTCGCGCTTAAATGTTAACGGCCGTACCCGGACTGATTGCGCAAATTTCCCGAAATCCCCCGGAAATTCATTGGTTTTTGCTGCGGTTTAATGCGAAGCTGCGTCTGACAGAATCGTCGTAGGGTTGCGGCGAGCGCAGGCGCAATCCGATGCCAGTATGGCGTCGGCTGACAAGATTTGGGGACTTCTTCGGTGGTGACGAGCGTCAGCTCCTATTCGGCAGCGCAAATCGCGGGTCTGACGACGACCGCGGTTGACGGGCTGACCACGACCGACATCCAGTCGCTCAAGACGACGCAGATCGCCGCCCTGTCGCAAGCTGCCATTGAATCGCTCGACTCTACTCAGATCGACGCGCTGAAGTCAGCGCAGATCAAGGGTCTGACGCCCACCCAGCTGAGCTATTTCACGACATCCCAGCTGGTCTTCGATGCGTCGCAGCTTGCCGTTCTGTCCGGCGCGCAACTGCAGGCTTTCAGCACAACCAATCTCAATCATCTCAACAGCACGCAGATCGGTGCGCTTAAGGTCGGCCAGATCAAGAGCCTGACCACTGCACAGATCGCTGGTTTCCGTGCGACCGATATCGCCGAGCTGACCTCCACCCAGATCAAGGGCCTGTCCGTCGTGCAGGTGGCGGCGCTCGAGACCTCCGATCTGAATGCGCTGAACACCACGCAGTTCCAGGCGCTGGCGGCAAGCCAGATCAGCGCGCTGACCACGACGCAGATTGTGGCGCTGAGCGCGACGCTGGTTGGCAGCCTGACCTCCACGCAGGCACGGAGTCTCACGGTCAACCAGATCGGCCGCCTGAATGAAACCCAGGTCGGCGCGCTGGTCGGTACGTCCATTGCCGCGCTGTCCGGCTCACAGCTGCAGGCCCTCGGCACCACCAATCTGCAGGCACTGGATACCACGCAGGTTCGGGCCCTGAAGTCAGCGCAGGTCTCGGCGCTCACCACCGCGCAGATTTCCAGCCTGCGGACCGCTGACATTGCCGAACTGGGTGCGACGCAGCTTGCGGCGCTGACTCCGGCGCAGTTGCAGGCGCTGAGCACGACCAATCTCAATTATCTCAATGCAACCCAGGTTCAGTCCCTGTCGTCCAAGCAGGTCGGGGTTCTGAGCACGACGCAGATTGCCGGTCTTGGTGCGACCGATGTCGGCGAACTGAATGCCACGCAGCTTAAAGGGCTGACGCCGGCACAGATGAGGTCTCTCGCCACGACCAGCCTGAATGCCCTGTCGGATACCCAGTCGCAGGGGCTGAGCGCCGCGCAGATCCGCGCGCTGACCACCACGCAGATTGCTGCGCTGGCCGTCACCGATGTCAGCGCCTTGAACGTGACGCAGATCAAGGCGCTGTCGTCGACGCAGCTGCAGGCCCTGACGACGACCAACCTGAACGCGCTCAGCACCGCGCAGGCCCAGGCTCTTGCCGCCAGTCAGATCGGCGCACTCACCACGACGCAGATCGCGGCACTTGGCACCGGCGATATCCGTGATCTGACGGCCACCCAGATCAAGGGCCTTACCACCCAACAGATCGCGGCGCTCGAAACCACCGATCTAAATGCATTCAGCACTGCGCAGATTCAGGCTCTCGATGCCGACCAGCTCGGCGCGCTGACCACGGCCCAGATAAATACGCTGACCACCACTGCCCTCGGCGTCCTGACCGCCGCGCAGGCGAAGGGGTTCACCCCGGGTCAGTTGGAGGATTTCGGCGCGACCCAGATCGGCGCGCTCACCAGCGCGGCGGTCGGCGGCCTCACGCCGACTCAGATCAGAGCGCTGAGCACGACCAATCTGAACGCGCTCGATGCCTCACAGATACGCGCGCTCACCGGCGTTCAGGTGAAAGCCCTGACCGTCACGCAGATCGCGGGTCTGCGTACCACCGATATTGCCGAGTTGAACGCCACTCAGGTCAGGGCGCTGAACGGGACGCAGCTGCGCGCCCTGACGACGACCGCTCTGAACGCGCTCAATACGACCCAGGTGCAGGCGCTGTCGGGCTCGCAGGCCGCTTCTCTCAGCGCGAGCCAGATTGCCGGTCTGGGTGCCGCAGATATCGCTGAGCTGGGCGCTACGCAGCTCAAGGTTCTGAAGTCGACCCAGCTGCAGGCTTTGACCACCACGAATTTGAATGCACTCAGTCCGGCCCAGGTGCAGTTGCTGCGGGCGCAGCAGATCGTAAATCTGACCACAACGCAGATTGCGGGCCTGCGCACCACCGACATTGCCGAACTGGGCGCGACGCAGATCAAGGCGCTGTCCACGACGCAGTTGCTGGCGCTCAGCACGACCAATCTGAACGCCTTTACGACTGCACAGGCTCAGGCGCTGCTGGCGCGCCAGGTCAGAGGGCTGACGTCGACGCAGCTTTCGGCCTTTACGACCGGCGATATCGGCGAGTTGACCACATCGCAGGTCAAATCGCTGACCTCCACGCAATTGCGTAATCTCAGCACGACCAACCTGAATGCGCTGAACGCGGCGCAGGTTCAGGCGTTGGGTGTGGCGCAGATCAAGTCGCTCGGCACGGCGCAGATCCGGGATCTGCGCACCAGCGATTTCGGTGAATTCACCGTCACCCAGATCAAGGCTCTTGCCACCACTCAGGTCGCCGCGCTCGAGATCGCCGATATCAATGCCTTGAGCGCCGGACAGCTGCAGGCGCTGAGCACGCCGCAGGTGAAGGTGCTGAGCCTGACCCAGCTGGGCGGCTTCGACGCCACCCATGTTCAGGCCCTGACGGCAACGCAGCTCAAGGCGATGACCACCGCGCAACGCAACGCGCTGGGTGCCTCTGCCTTTGCGAGCCTGAATACGACGCAGATCCAGGCGCTGACCACCGCGCAGATCGCGACGCTGACCGAAGGCCAGATCGCCAGCCTGAGCACCACGGCGCTGTCGGCATTCGCCTCCACGCAGCTGGCGGCCCTGACCACCTCGGCCCTGAATTCTCTGACGACCACCCAGGTCCAGGTGCTGACGCCGCAGCAGCTGACCGGGCTGACCACGACGCAGATCGCCGGCCTGCGTTCCACCGATCTCGGTGAGCTGACCACCACACAGATCGCCGGCCTGACCGCGACTCAGATCGGCGCACTCGAGCCGGTCGACCTGAGCGGCCTGACCACCACGCAGGTGGGCGCATTGACGGAAACCCAGGCCGCCGGGCTTGGTACGGCGGCGCTCGGCGCGCTGACCGGCACGCAGCTCGGCGCGCTGACCACTACGGTTCTGAATGCGCTGAATTCGACCCAGATCCAGGCGCTGACGACGACACAGATCGCAACGCTGAGCCCCGAGCGGATCGGCGCGCTGGATGCGGATGCGATCGCCGCCCTGACCGCGGCGCAGCTCAAGGCGCTCAGCACCGCCCAGATCGGCGCGCTGACCACCACGCAGATCGGCGCCCTGTCGACGACCGCGATCGCGTCGCTTGCCACCACGCAGGTGGCCGCGCTGAGCACGACCAATCTCAATGCGCTCAATACGGCGCAGGCACAGGCGCTCACCGCCACGCAGATCGGCGCGCTGACCACCACGCAGGTCGCTGGCCTGCAGGTCGGCGATATCGGCGAATTCAGCACCACGCAGGTCCAGGCGCTGACAGCCACGCAGGTCCAGGCGCTGGCCACGACCCAGGTTCAGTCGCTCAGCACCACGCAGATCGCCGGCCTGCGCGTCAGCGATATCGGTGAATTCGGCACGGCGCAGATCCAGGCGCTGAGCACCGACCAGATTGCCGCCCTGACCGAAACCCAGGCGGCTGGCCTGACCGCGACGGCACTGGCGGCGCTGACGCCCACCCAGGTGGCCGCGCTCAGCACCTCGGCGCTGAATGCGCTGTCGACCGCGCAGGTGCAGGTGCTGTCGGCCGCCCAGGTGCAGGCGCTGACCACCACGCAGATCGACGGTCTGCGCAGCAGCGATCTTGGCGAACTGGGCGCCACCCAGCTCAAGGCGCTGACCGCGACGCAGATCGGCACGCTGGATGAAGGCCAGGTCGGCGGCCTGGATGCCACGGCGTTGAATGCGCTGACCGGCACGCAGGTTGCGGCGCTGACCACCGCGGCGCTGAACGCGCTCACCACGTCGCAGGTGCAGGCGCTGTCGACGGCGCAGATCCAGGCGCTGACGGCGACACAGCTCGAAAGCCTGCGCGCCAGCGATATCGGCGAATTTGGCGCCACGCAGATTCGCGCGCTGACCGACACGCAGATCGCCAGCCTGACCGAAACCCAGATTGCCGGCCTGACCACCACGGCCGTGGCGGCGCTGACCACGACGCAGATCGCTGCCCTCAGTACCACCGCGCTGAATGCCTTCAGCACGACGCAGAGCCAGGCGCTGACCTCCGATCAGGTCGCCGCGCTGACCGCGACGCAGATCGACGGCCTGCGCAATACCGACCTCGCCGAACTGGGCGCCACCCAGATCGGCGCGCTGACTGCGACGCAGATCGGCCAGTTCGATACAGGCGACCTGAATACGCTGAGCGCCTCGCAGATTGCCGCGCTCAGCACCGCGGCGCTGAACGCGCTCTCGACGACACAGGCTCAGGCACTGAGCACGGATCAGATCGCGGCATTGACCACGACGCAGATCGCCGCCTTGCGCACTGCTGATATCGCCGAACTGGAAACCACGCAGATACAGGCGCTGACGGCTGCCCAGGTGCAGGTATTGACCTCGGAGCAGATCGCAGCACTGGGCGCGACGCAGATTGCCGGCCTGAGGGCGGAAGATATCGCCGAGTTCGGCACGACGCAGATTGCGGCGCTTACGACCGCGCAGCTCGGTCTGCTGGACGAAACCCAGATTGCCGGCCTGACCACCGGTCAGATCGCGGCGCTGACCACGACGCAGATCGCGTCGCTCAGCACCACCGCCCTGAATGCCTTCAGCACCACGCAGGCGCAGGCATTGACCTCCGATCAGGTCGCGGCGCTGACCGGCACGCAGATCGCCGGCCTGCGCGCGACCGATATCGCCGAACTCGGCACCGCGCAGATCGGCGCGCTCACCGCCACGCAGATTGGCGTACTCAACCCGACCGCCCTGAGTGGCCTGGCCACCACGCAATTGCAGGCCCTCAGCACCACGGCGCTGAATGCCTTCAATACGTCGCAGGCGCAGGCGCTTTCGAGCGACCAGATCGCGGCGCTGACCACTACCCAAATCGCCGGCCTGCGCGAGACCGATATCGCCGAGCTGGCCACGGTGCAGATCCAGGCGCTGACCACCGCGCAGGTCCAGGCGCTGACCGCCGACCAGGTCGCCGCGCTGAGCACGAGCCAGATCGCCGGCCTGCGCGCGGAAGACATCGCCGAACTCGGCACCAGCCAGATCCGTGGCCTGACCGCGACGCAGATCGATGCGCTGAATGAAACCCAGGTCGCCGCGCTCTCGACCCAGCAGGTCGCCGCCCTGACGGCGTCGCAGTTGCGCGCGCTGAGCACGACCGTGCTGAACTCCTTCGCGACGACGCAGGCGCAGGCGCTGAATTCAGACCAGGTTGCGGCCCTGACCACGACGCAGATCGCGGGCCTGCGCACCACCGATATCGGCGAGCTGAATTCCAGCCAGATTGCGGCGCTGACCACGGCGCAGATCGCCTCGCTCAGCGTCAGCAACCTGAACGCACTGGCGCCTGCGCAGATCACGGCGCTGACAGGTGAGCAGGTCGCCGCCCTGACCACGACGCAGATTTCCGGCCTGTCCTTCTCGGCGTCCCAGTTGCAGGCCGTGACCACGACGCATATCGCCGCGCTGACGGAAACCCAGGCCGGCGCCCTCAGCACCGCGGCACTGGCGACCTTGGGCACGCTGATCTCGGTGCTGGCGACGTCGACGCTCAATGCCCTGAACCAGACGCAGATCCAGTCGCTGTCCGGCAGCCAGATCGGCGCGCTGACCACCACGCAGATCGCCGGCCTGCGCAGCACCGATATCGCCGAACTGGATACCGACCAGGTCGCCGCGCTCAAGGCGACGCAGGTCGACGCGCTGAACACCACGCAGGTGGCAGCACTGAGCGCAACCCAGGCCGGCGCGCT
>JAEYSS010000111.1 GCA_023434425.1 Pseudomonadota bacterium
GCCCGAGGGTGACGATCTTTGGTTCGAACGGGCCGCCCCAGGATGACAGACATTACCGCAGGGCGAGGAACCCCAGCACCGCGTCGTTGAAGGCTGCCGGGCGCTGTTCGTACATCGGATGGCCGGCGCCTTCGATGGTGACGCGTTCGGCATCGGGCATTAGCCGCTCCATCGCATCCATCACTTTCGGGAAATGGCCACGGGTGAGCGCGCCGCCGATCAGCAGCACCGGCATGTCGATCTTCTCGATCTCCGCCTTCATGAACGTCAGCCGCGCCTCGCGCGCCTGGCCGACAATCGTCATGGCGTTGTCGCGCGCCATCGCCTTGAAATCTTCGCTGGCGTATTTCCAGGCTTTCGGCCCGCCGACAGCCGTCACGAACAGCTCGAGCCCGGCATCGGTTTCGCCGCGCGCGATCAGGTTGGCGGAGTCCCCAAACATCTGCCCCAGATCGGCACCCGGCGGCGGTGTGCCGTGATCGGCCAGTGCCGGATCGAGCTGGCCGCCCGGCTCGGCCAGGATGAGCGCGCGGATGAGGTCAGGGTGATGCTGCGCGACGCGGAAGCAGACATGGCCGCCGCGCGAATGGCCGAGCAGATGCACCGGGCCGGCGCCGAGATGATTGATCAGCGCGGCGATATCCCCGGCATGGTGTCGGATCTCGTAGCCGTCGCCACTGCCGTCCCACTGTTCGGGCCAGAAATGCCGCAGGCTGAGCGCCAGCACGCGATACCGTCCGGCCAACGCCGCCAGCTGCGCCGTCCAGATGCGCTGGTCGCAGAGCGAACCATGCACCAGCAGCAGCGGGATGGCGCTGGTTTCGCCGGCCTCCAGCACCGAGAGGTCATAGCCATTGACGCGATAGGTCTTTTGTACCGGGGTCATCTCTTGCCTGGCCAAGGTCGTACAGGGGGGCGGCGTTTTTACCAAGCCGGTGGACACTGGGCCAGATTTAATGTACACTATATGTTCTTTTTTGCTGTTGGACAACGTGAATACAAATATATGTGCCATGCCTGGCTGAAACGGGTTCAGACAGGCCGGGACGGGACGGAACAGGTCGAAACGGGACGGAACTGGCCCTGAATGGGACACAACGGGCCCCCAAACAGGCTCTAACGGGCTCAAACGGGCGAATCAGGCGCGGTGGCGCTCCAAAATAATCTTTCAATTCAATACTTTAGGTGGACGCACTCATTTCGCCACGGTGAACTGGATGCCGAACCAGCGGAAACGGCCCTGCTGGCTGGACGGTACCGAGCAGGAAATGCGGTCGCGCGGCGGTTTCAGCGCCGCGGGCGCCTGCATCTCGTAGCGGCGCTCACCGATCGGCTTCGGCGTCAGCGCTTTGCCCTCGCCGGTATAGCAGACCATCTGACTGAGCCGCTCGACGCCCGGGGCGACGGTAAAACGCAGCACCGGCGGATTCTGGCTCTGACCCAGCCGCACCAGTACGTCCGCCGGCTCGACATCGCTCACCGGCAGCGGCAACGCGTTCAGCACCTGGCGCAGGCGTTCGACCGAGCCGAAGGCCTCGTTCATCGGAAAGCGCGGCTGCCAGAACATATCGTGCTGGCTGTGTGCCACGCCGGAATGCTGGCCGAAGGCGACGCTGTAGCCCATGCCTTTCACGAGCTTCAGCGTCGGTGCATCCCATTCGCCAAACGGATAGGCGAACAGTGACGGCTTCTCGCCCAGTTCCTTTTCGAACAGCGCCATCGAGGTGTCGAGATCCTCGCGCGCCTTGTCGGGACCGAGCGCGGGCAGCGAGGGATGGCGATGGCTGTGCGCCCCGATGGTGACGCCTTCCGCCTTCATCTGGCGGATCTGGTCCCAGGTCAGGTAGCCCCTGAGCTTGGATGTCACCGGCTCCGTGGCGACGAAGAGCGTGAATGGAATGCCGGCCTTTTTCAGGCGCGGCCAGCCCTCGGTGAAGGCCGAGATATAGGCGTCGTCGGCGGTGACGGCCACGGTACGGTCGGGCAGCTTCTCGCCCGACTTCAGTTTCGCCACCAGCTCAGGCAGACCCATCGCATGGTAGGGGCCGGATTTCAGCTCGGCGATATGGGCATCGAACTGTTCCAGCCGGATATTGGTGCTCGGCACGGTGTTTTCGCCGAAGCGGTGGTACATCAGGATGCTGGCGCCCGAGAGGGCAGCGGGATCGACGGCAAAGGCCGGGGTGGCAACTGCCAGGGTGAAAAGGCCAAGGCTGAGAAAGCAGGGGCGAAGCTGGGGTTTCATGGCGGTATTTTAGCCCGGTCGCCTCCCCGGATACGAGGCCCGGGGGGGAGACTTGGGCGGGCATTTCCGCTATAAGCCCGGCCCATGAACCAGACAGCCCTTTCCAGCCGCATAGCCCCGGTTTTCTGCGCCATCGACACCATCGAACTGGCCTTTGCCGCCCGCTGCGCCCGCGCCGCTGCGGCCGCCGGTTTCGGCGTGAAACTGGGCAAGGAATTCTTCACCGCCCATGGCCCGGCGGAAGTGCGCGCCATCCTGCCGGTCGGCACGCCGTTGTTCCTCGACCTGAAATTCCACGACATCCCGAATACGGTGGCCGGTGCGGTGCGCTCCGCCGCCGCTGCCATGGGTCCGATGATGCTGACCGTGCACGCGACCGGCGGCCCGTCGATGATCCGCCAGGCGGTGGATGCTGCCAGGGCGGCCCGCCAGCGCCCCCTGATTCTGGCCGTCACCGCGCTGACCTCACTGGACACCGCCGACCTGCAGGCCATCGGCGTGAACGAGGATGTCAGCAGCTATGTGGTGCGGCTGGCCAGGATGGCACAGGCCAACGGCGCCGATGGCGTGATCTGTGCCGCTACCGAGATCGAGATGCTGCGCAAGGCCTGCGGCCCGGACTTCAAGCTGGTGGTGCCCGGCATCCGCCCGAAGGGCTCGGCCGCCGGCGACCAGAAGCGTGTGATGACGCCGGGCGATGCCTTCAGGCTCGGCGCCGACCATCTGGTGATCGGCCGCCCGATCACCGAGGCGGAAAACCCCGAGGCCAGCGCGCGGGCCATAGCCCAAGAGCTGGCCGAGGCTGCATAATATGCCGCTGTTCACCAAGATCTGCGGCCTGACCGACGCGGCTGCCGTCGAGGCGGCTGTCACGCATGGTGCCGACATGCTCGGCTTCGTCTTCTATCCGCCCTCGCCGCGCAATCTTTCCGCCGAACAGGCGGAAGACCTGCTGCGCGAAGTGCCGAGCGGCATCGACCGCGTCGGACTGTTCGTCGATCCGGAAACCGACTTCCTCGACCGCATTCTCGCCAGGGCACGGCTTGATCTGCTGCAACTGCATGGCGACGAAACGCCGGAACGCTGCCGCGCCATCAGCGTCTATTTCGGTCTGCCGATCATCAAGGCGATCAAGGTTTCGACCAAGGCCGATCTGAAGGCGGCGAAGGATTACGAAGACGCCGTCGACTGGCTGATGTTCGATGCCCGCCCGCCGGCGGATGGCGCACTCCCCGGCGGCAATGGCCAGGCCTTCGACTGGACAATCCTGAAGGATGCCGATTTCAAGCGGCCCTGGCTGCTGGCCGGTGGACTGACGCCGGAGAATCTGGCCGAGGCCGTGAACCAGTCCGGCGCCACCGCCGTAGATGTGTCATCCGGCGTGGAAAGCACGCCGGGCAGGAAAGACCCGGCGAAAATCCGTGCTTTCCTTGACGCTGCGCGTCGCCTTTGATGAATGCGTGTTTGAGGATTTAGCGAATGACCGCGATCAATTCCTATCGCACCGGCCCCGATGAGAAGGGCCATTTCGGCAAGTTCGGCGGCCGTTTCGTGGCCGAAACGCTGATGCCGCTCATCCTCGACCTGGAAAGGCATTACCAGCAGGCCAAGTCCGATCCGAGCTTCAAGGCGGAGATGGATTACCTGCTGAAGGATTATGTCGGCCGCCCCAATCCGCTCTATTACGCCGAGCCGCTGACCAAGCATCTGGGCGGCGCCAAGATCTATCTGAAGCGCGAAGAACTGAATCATACCGGCGCGCACAAGATCAACAACTGCATCGGCCAGATCCTGCTGGCCAAGCGCATGGGCAAGAAGCGCATCATCGCCGAGACCGGCGCCGGCCAGCATGGCGTGGCGACAGCGACGGTGGCCGCCCGCTTCGGCCTGCCCTGTGTGATCTATATGGGCGAGGTGGATATCGAACGGCAGCAGCCGAACGTGTTCCGCATGCGCCTGCTGGGCGCCGAGGTGCGCGCAGTGAAGTCCGGCTCGAAGACGCTGAAAGATGCGATGAACGAGGCGCTGCGCGACTGGGTCACCAACGTGCATGACACCTTCTACATCATCGGCACGGTAGCCGGCCCGCATCCCTATCCGATGCTGGTGCGCGACTTCCAGTGCATCATCGGCGAGGAAACCCGCGAACAGATGATCGAGCGAGAGGGTCGCATTCCGGACAGCCTGGTCGCCTGCATCGGCGGCGGCTCCAATGCCATGGGCATGTTCCATCCCTTCCTGGATGACCGCAGCGTGCAGATCTACGCCGTCGAAGCCGCCGGCGAAGGCCTGGAGACCGCGCGCCATGCGGCGTCGCTGGCAAAGGGCGTGCCCGGCGTGCTGCACGGCAACCGCACCTTCCTGCTGCAGAATGAAGACGGCCAGATCGAGGAAGCGCATACCATCTCGGCCGGCCTCGACTATCCCGGCATCGGCCCGGAACATGCCTGGCTGCATGATGTCGGCCGCGTGAATTACGTATCCGCCACCGACAAGGAGGCGCTGGAAGCCTTCCAGCTGCTGTCGCGCATCGAAGGCATCATCCCGGCGCTAGAATCGAGCCATGCAATCGCGCAGGTGATGAAGCTGGCACCGAAACTGCCGAAGGATCATCTGATGGCGGTCTGCCTGTCGGGTCGCGGCGACAAGGATATCTATACGGTGGCGAAAGCCCTGGGAGTCACGCTGTGAGCCGCATCGACAAACGCTTTGCCGACCTGAAGGCCAAAGGCCGCGCCGGCCTCGTCACCTTCATCACCGCCGGCGATCCCGATCACGAGACCTGCGCACGCCTGCTGGCGCAACTGCCGGCGGCCGGCGCCGATGTGATCGAACTCGGCATGCCATTTTCCGATCCGATGGCGGATGGGCCCTCAATCGAGGCCGCCGGCCTGCGCGCACTCGCCAAGGGCGCCAGCATGAAGATGACGCTGAAGCTGGTGCGTGATTTCCGGCAGAAGGACAACGACACGCCGATCGTGCTGATGGGCTATTTCAATCCGATCTCGGCCTACGGCGTCGACAAGTTCCTGAAGGATGCGAAAGCCGCAGGCGTGGACGGGCTTATTGTTGTCGACCTGCCGCCCGAGGAAGACGATGAGCTCTGCATTCCCGCCGTGAAAGCCGGCATTCATTTCATCCGGCTGGCCACGCCGACCACCGACGCGGCCCGATTGCCCGCCGTGCTGCAGAACACGTCGGGTTTCCTGTATTATGTCTCCGTGGCCGGCACCACCGGCGCCGCCGCCGCGGATCCGGTCGCGGTCGGCAAATCCGTGGCGATGATCAAGCAGCACACCAAAATCCCGGTCGCTGTCGGTTTCGGCATCCGTGACGGCCAGCGCGCCGCCGCAATTGCCGCCGTCGCCGATGCCGCCGTGGTCGGGACCGCCCTTGTGGAACGGGTGGCCGAGGCCCAGATGAAAAAGATCGATCCGGCCGAACATGTGCTCGAACTGGTGCGCGAACTGAGCGCCGCCGTCCGTGGCGTCGCGAAAGCTGCGGCCTGAAAGAAGGGGTTTCAAGATGAACTGGCTGACTCGCACCGTCCTGCCCAAGATCCGTGAATTCACCACGAAGAAGGACACGCCGGACAATCTCTGGACCAAATGCGGCAATTGCGGCCAGATGATCTACGCCAAGGAGCTGGACGAGAACCAGCGCGTCTGTCCGAAATGCGACCATCATATGCGCGTCGGCCCCAAGCAGCGGTTCGCCGCCCTGTTCGACAATGGCGAATACCAGACCATCGAACTGCCCGACGTTGTGCAGGATCCGCTGCACTTCCGCGATTCCAAGAAGTATCCCGACCGCCTGAAGGATGCCCGCAGCAAGACTGGCCAGAGAGACGCCTTCGCGGTCGCGCATGGTACGCTGGAAGGTCAGGACGTCGTCGTTGCCGTGCAGAACTTCGCCTTCATGGGCGGGTCGATGGGCATGGCAACGGGCGAGGCGCTGATCGCTGCGGCGACTCTGGCGGTGAACCAGCGCGCGGCGCTCATCCTGTTTGCTGCTGCGGGCGGCGCGCGCATGCAGGAAGGTATCCTCAGCCTGATGCAGATGCCGCGCACGGTGATCGCGGTACAGCGTCTGCGCGAGGCGCATCTGCCGTTCATCGTCGTGCTGACCGATCCGACCACCGGCGGCGTCACGGCCTCCTATGCCATGCTGGGCGACATTCAAATGGCCGAACCGGGCGCCCTGATCGGCTTCGCCGGCCCGCGTGTGATCGAACAGACCATCCGCGAGACCCTGCCGCAGGGCTTCCAGCGTTCGGAATACCTGCTGGAACACGGCATGCTGGACATGGTGGTGCATCGCCACGAACTGCGCGAGACGCTGGGGCGTATCGTGGGCCTGCTGCTCGACCCTGCACCGAAGGCCGACGTGGTGGCGCTGCCGCGGCCGGGCCTTGAGATTCCGCCGACCGGGGAGATCCCGCATGGCGCGTCCCGACCCCGCCCCCGCTGAGCTTGACCAAATACTGCAGCGCCTGACGGCGCTGCATCCCAAGTCCATCGACCTTTCGCTGGACCGCATCCGCGCCCTGCTGGCGAAGCTGGGCGATCCGCATCTGCACCTGCCGCCGGTCTTCCATGTTGCCGGCAGCAAGGGCAAGGGTTCCACCACCGCATTTCTGCGTGCCATGCTCGAGGCCGCCGGCTATCGCGTGCATGCCTATACCTCGCCGCATCTCGTCCGCTTCAACGAGCGCATCCGGCTGGCGGGCGAGTTGATCGACGATGCGAAGCTGATCCCACTGCTGGAACGCTGCGAAAGCGTCAATGCCGGCGCGCCGATCACCTTCTTCGAGATCACCACCGCGGCGGCCTATCTGGCCTTTGCCGAGGTGCCGGCCGATATCGTGCTGCTGGAGACCGGCCTGGGCGGCATTGCCGATACCACCAACGTCATCCCACGCCCAGCGCTGACGGCCCTCACGCCCATCGGCATCGACCATGTTGCATTTCTGGGTGACACGATTGCAAAGATCGCCGCCAACAAGGCCGGCATCCTGAAAAACGGCGTGCCCTGCGTGGTCGGGCCGCAGCCCGATGACGCCGTCGCTGTGATCGAGGCGCGCGCCGCGGAAACCAGATCGGTGCTGTTCCGCCATGGCCGCGACTGGACGGTACGCGAAACATCCGACGGTTTGCTGTGGCGCGACAGTACCGTTCAACTGTCGCTGCCGCGCCCGGCCCTGCTGGGCGCGCATCAGGTGGTGAATGCCGGCGTGGCGATTGCCTGCGCGCGGCAGCTTCCCGGCTTCACCATCTCGCCAGATGCCATCGCTGCCGGCCTGCGTCGGGTCGACTGGCCGGCCCGCATGCAGCAACTCAGGAAAGGCCCGCTGCCCGACCTGCTGCCGCCCGGCACCGAGCTCTGGCTGGACGGCGCGCATAACGCCATGGCCGGTGCAGCGCTCGCCGACACCCTGCGACTGCTGCCGGCGCGGCCGACCTGGCTGGTCGCCGGCATGCTGAATACGAAAGACGCGGCCGGTTTCCTGCGGCCACTGGCGCCCCTGCTGGCCGGTGCACGCTGCATTGCCATCCCCGGCGAGGCCAACAGCCTGTCGGCCGAGGATCTGGCCCGGGCCGCCCGCAGCATCGGCCTGGCAGCGGAGCCTGCCGGCAGCGCCGCCGCCGCCATGCGGCAGATCGCCCAAACGATAAGGGCCGATGCTGCGTCAGCACCGGCCCCAAAAGAGTGTCGTGTCGTGATCGCCGGCTCGCTCTATCTCGCGGGCCGGATCCTCGCGGAAAATGCTTAGATCGCCGAATTGATCCACTCGACGATGCGGCTTTTCGGCATCGAACCGACCTTGGTGGAAACCGGCTTGCCGTCCTTGAACAGGATCAGGGTCGGGATGCCGCGCACGCCGAACTTCGACGGGGTCATCGGATTCTCGTCGATGTTGACCTTGGCGATGGTCAGCTTGCCGGCCATCTCGTTGGCAATCTCGTCCAGCGCCGGGGCAATCTGCTTGCAGGGGCCGCACCATTCGGCCCAGAAGTCGACCAGCACGGCGTCGGAAGACTTGAGGACGTCGCTTTCGAAGGAAGCGTCGGTGACTTTGGTGGGCGCGGACATGCGGGAATCCTCGGTTGGGAATGGCTGTGCCGGAGCCGGGTCGAACGGCCCGAATCCGGCTTAGCTCAATAAAGTAAGTAGGCATCTCCCGGGGGTCAAGCCGGCCGATTTTTCCACAACCCCATGATTTTCCTTGAAAAGCAGGAAATACACGGGCGAATCAAAGGTGGACTCTGGCGTCTAAGCCCTGTTACAACTTGAAACAGGTCAGCGGGTGGGGACCCGCAGTTGATTAACAGAGGCTTTACAGGGGGATCGATGGCCGGGGGAAAAGCCACGACGCTGCGTAATGCCAGGGGATCCAAGGCCATGGCATTCCGTCAGATCTGCATGATTTCCGCGCTTGCGCTGTTGATGGGCAGTGTTGCCGCCGTTCCGGCCGTGCAGGCCCAGCCGCGCGCCAGCCAGAAAGCCGCCCCCCAGAAGACCAGCGCCTTGACACCGAAGCCTGGTGCAAAGCCGGCTGCCGTCACCCCGCGCAAGCAGAAATCGGCCGAGGGCGCGCGCCGCGCCGCTGAAGCTGAGAAAACCAATGGTTTCACGATCGACGGCCGCAAGGTGCGCGTCGACGTGGTGAAGGCCGACATGGACCTGCTGGATTCCAATGGCAGGTCGCCGGCCGTTCTGGTGCTGCACGGCGCTCACGGACTGGGCGACGGTTCGCTGTTTTACCCGCAGGCCAAGGCACTCGCCGAAAAGGGCATTACGGCTTTCGTGGTGCATTATTTCGACGGTGTGCCGCAGGCCCGCAAGGCCTCCGTCAACCTGCATGACGAGCGCGAGCGCGTTCTCAGCGAAGCGATCTCCTACGTGCAGAAGCAAAATTACGTCGATGCCGACAAGATCGGCATTTTCGGCCTGTCGCTTGGCGGCTTCCATGCGCTCAGCCTGGGCAGCCGCGACGAGCGCGTGCAGGCCGTGGTGAATGTGGTGGGCGCGATGCCGTCGGAAGTGCAGCGCAAGGGCGTGCATCGCATGCCGCCGACGCTGGTGCTGCATGGCGATCGCGATGCCACCGTGCCGGTGCGCCGCGCCTATGAACTCGCCAGCCTGCTGGACAACCTGGGCGCCGAGCATGAAGTAAAGATCTACAAGGGCCAGGGCCACACCTTCCGCGGCGATGCCAAGGAAGACAGCATCAACCGCACGGTCGAGTTCTTCGAGCGCCATCTTGGCGGCGACCGCGGCCTGCTGGACAAGGAACTCGAAATCGATATCGCGCTGGCACCGGTGGTGCCGGAAACCGAAGGCCTGCCGATCCGCCAGCTCACCGTCGCCGACGAGGCGATGTGGAGCCAGGCCGAACAGGGCGAGCTGCCGCCGACGAACTGATTTCCGACTTCTTCACGAATCAGGAAGGCCCGCCCCGGGCG
>JAEYSS010000168.1 GCA_023434425.1 Pseudomonadota bacterium
CACCCGCTGCACCGAAGGCTGCACCAAAGGCCGAAGCGAAGGTCGAAGCCGCGCCCACCCCGCCGGCCGTAGCCTCTGCACCGGCGGCTGCTCCGGCTTCGACGCCCACCGCTCCGGCACCCGCGACGCCGGCGCCCGCAGCTTCGGCACCCCTTGCTGCGGCCCCCGCCGCTCCGGCACCAGTTACGCCGGCACCTGCCGCGTCGGCGCCCACACCGGCCCCGCAGGCTGGCGCGCCGACCCAGGTTGTTCCCGCCACGCCCACACCGGCCCCGGCACCTGCGCCGGCCCCAACGGCGGCCCCCTCCGTTGCCGCAGCGCCCGCGGTGCCTGCCCCGGCTCCTGCTCCTGCTCCTGCTCCGGCGCCGCAGGCCGCCGCACCCGCTCCGGCGCCTCAGGCCTCAGCTCCGGCCCCCCAGGCTGCAACCCCGGCCGCGCCGCAGGCAGCACCGCAGCCCGCGCCCGCCCCGCAGGTGGCCGCCGCGCCGACGCCGCCACGTCCGGTACCCGCGCCCGTACCGGGGCCGGGCGGTCTGGTCACTCTGGCTTTCCCGGGCGGGCAGGGCGACCTGCCGGCCGCCGACCTCGCCGCGCTGGACGCACTGGCCAGGCAATATGCCAGTGGCGAGGATCGCCTGCAGATCCGTGCCTATGCCGCCAGCACCGTCAGTGACGGCGGCAGCGGCGCCCGGCGCCTGTCGCTGACCCGTGCCCTGGCCGTTCGTCAGTATCTGATCGACAAGGGTATTCGTTCGACACGCATCGATGTGCGCGCGCTCGGTGCGCCGACCGATGGCAGTGCCGCCGACCGCGTCGAGGTTGCCCCGGTCGGCCGCTGAGCGTCCGATCCGATATGATACCACTGGCCGACACGTCTCTGTCGCATATCCAGGGTTGATCCGGTTCGCCGCCCTGGGCGATCATCAGGGAGTACGCTCCTTGATTCGCCAAGCTGATTCGCCTGGGCGAATTCCCATTCGCCTGAAGACCCCTCGGGTCTCGTTCCGTCAGCTGGTCGCAGCCGGCGGCAGGTGCCGTGAAATTGCCGCATTCGCTCCGTAACGCAGAAGCGGAAGGGTAGACTGCATGACCAAGCCGGGCCGTTTTCTATTGCGCATGGTGCTGTTCCTCGCCGCTGTCGGCGTGGTGATCGCCCTGCTGCACAACACGCTGCTGCGCGCCTTCATGGCCAATGTGGCGCTCAACAGCCTCATCCTGGCCGTGCTGCTGATCGGCATTCTCTATTCCTTCCGGCAGGTCTGGCTCACCGGCCAGGAAGCCGCCTGGGTCGAGGCCTGGCAGAAGGCGCAGCGCAGCGGCGGCAGCAATATCGGCGAACCCTCCAGCCTGCTGGCGCCGCTGGCGCGCATGCTGGCCAATCGCAGCCCGCGCGGTTCGCTGCATGCCAGCGCGACGCGGGCGCTGCTCGACTCTGTCGGCTCGCGTCTCGACGAAGCGCGGGAAATCTCGCGTTACTTCATCGGCCTGATGGTCTTCCTCGGCCTGCTCGGCACCTTCTGGGGCCTGCT
The DNA here is from genome assembly GCA_023434425.1 of Pseudomonadota bacterium. Taxonomy (GTDB): domain Bacteria; phylum Pseudomonadota; class Alphaproteobacteria; order Ferrovibrionales; family Ferrovibrionaceae; genus Ferrovibrio. The sequence continues at coordinate 1,530 of JAEYSS010000168.1, forward strand.
GGAAACCATCAATGGCGTCAGCGACACCATCAATGGCCTGTCGCTCAGCGCCACGGAAGACATCAATGCGCTGTTCAGCAAGCTGAAAGGCGGCCTCGAAACGCCGCTGTCGGGCATGGGGCTGGCCTTCTCGACCTCGATGATGGGTCTTGCCGGCTCGCTGATTCTCGGTTTCCTCGATCTGCAGGCGGGCCAGGCGCAGAACCGCTTCTACAACGATCTGGAGGAATGGCTCGCCGGCTTCACCCGCGTCGGCGGCGGCGCCGTCTCCGAAGGCGACCAGTCGGTGCCGGCTTATGTGCAGGCGCTGCTGGAGCAGACCGCCGACAGTCTCGACAACCTGCAGCGCACCATGGCGCGCGGCGAGGACAGCCGCACGCAGACGGGCGCGGCGCTGCTGCAACTCAATGAAAAGCTCAGTCTGCTGACCGAGCAGATGCGTGCCGAACAGGGCCTGCTGCTGAAACTGACCGAACACCAGATCGAGATGCGGCCGATCATGGCCAAGCTGGCGCAAAGCGCCGATGGCGGCAATTTCGATGCGGCCAGCCGCGGCCATCTGCGCAACATCGACATCCTTCTGACCCGCATGCTGGACGATGCGGCACAGGGCCGCGCCAAGCTGGTCGACGACATGCGCGCCGAAATCAAGCTGCTGTCGCGCACCATCGCGGCCTCGGCCGACAACCAGCGCCGGTAATACACCATGGCGCTGAGCCGCAGGCGCAACGATCATCAGAGCGCCGGCCCTTGGCCGGGTTATGTCGATGTGCTGTCCACATTGCTGATGGTGATCGTCTTCGTGCTGGCGGTCTTCATGCTGGTGCAGTTCTTTCTCGCCAATGCGATCTCGGGGCGCGACAAGGCTATCGAAGGGTTGCGCAGCGAGCTGGCCGGGCTGGTCGAGCAGCTCGGGCTGGAAAAGCGCAACAACGCCGCCCTGCGCCTCGACCTGACCAATCTGCAGGCCACGCTGAGCAGCGCCCATGCCGAGCGCGATCAGCTGGCGGCCGTGCTGGCCGACAGCCAGGCGCGCGCCGACGATGCCGAGAAGAAGCTGGCCGAACAGCAGCAGATCGTGGTCGACCTGCAGGGCAAGCTGGTATCGAATACAGGCCAGCTGGAGCAGGAGAAACGGCTGACCGCGGAAGCGCGCAGCCAGGTCGACCTGTTGAACCGGCAGATCCTCGCGCTGCGCGAGCAGCTCGGGCAGATCGAGCGCATCCTCAGGGAAAGCGAAGAGAAAGACAAAGCCAACCAGGCGCAGGTCACCGATCTGGGCCGCCGCCTGAATGCGGCGCTGGCGCGCAAGGTCGATGAGCTGACCAACTACCGTTCGGAATTCTTCGGCCGGCTGCGGCAGGCGCTGGGTAACCGGCGCGATATCCAGATCGTCGGCGACCGCTTCGTCTTCCAGTCCGAAGTGCTGTTCGACTCTGCTTCGGCCGAGCTGAAGCCGGAAGGCCGCGAGCAGATCGGCAAGCTGGCGAAAACCCTGATCGAGATCAGCGAGAAAATCCCGAAGGAGCTGCCCTGGGTGCTGCGCGTCGACGGCCATACCGACAAGCTGCCGATCAGTACGGCGCAGTTCCCGTCGAACTGGGAGTTGTCGTCTGCGCGTGCCATCTCGGTGGTGAAGTTCCTCGCCAGCCAGGGTGTGCCGGTCGAGCGGCTGGCGGCGACGGGCTTCGGCGAGTTTCAGCCGCTGGACGCGCGCGAGGACCAGACCGCGTTCCGCCGTAATCGCCGCATCGAGCTCAAGCTGACCGAACGCTAAGGCGGGAGGTGTACCGACCATGTTCGAGGAAGCGTTTCTCAAGGTCGGCGAACGTCTCGGCGTCCTGCAGGCCAAGGTCGTCTTGGCGCTGGCCGGTGGCGCGATAGCGCTCGCGATCCTCGTCGCGGCGGGCGTCTATATCTGGCTCAATCCACTCCTGCACTGCCGTCAGCAGAGCGCGCTGCTGTTCTTCGGTACGGCGATCCGGCATGGCGAACATGTGCGGCATCTGGATGGCAGCGAATGGCACGGCTTTGTCGAATCCGCCGTCGTGCCGCGGCTGCCGGACGGTTTCACGATTCTGGAAGGGCAGGGCTTCTATCGCTCGGCCTCCGACGGCGCGGCAACGCGCGAGAACACCTACATCCTGATGGTGGCGCATCGCAACGATGCCGAGATCAATGCGAGGCTTGCGACGATCATCGAGGATTACAAGTCGCGTTTCCAGCAGGAGAGCGTGCTTCGGCTGGATCAGTGCGGGGTCTATAAATTCTAGCCGGCAGTTTCGCGCAGCTTCGTCTCGTCGATCAGGCAGTCCAGTATGGTGGGCTGGAAGACCGAGCCGATCAGCAGGCGGCCCTGCCGGTGCAGGCCGACGCTGGCGCCCGAAATCAGCGTGCCCGGATCGCCGAAGGCCTGCTCGGTATGCACCACGCCGCGGCTGTCGCGCGCCAGACGCAGGATCATGCTCGGGCTCTCTTTCCCGGCATCCATGGCATGGCCGATGAAGGCGAAGGCATTGGGATGCGCGGCCACCCAGAGATCGCCTGCTGAATCGCGACGGATATTGTCGGCGCCGCCGGGCAGGGCCAGGCTGCCGCTGCGCAGCAGCAGGCCGCTCTGCGGTTCCCGCGTATAGGCCAGCAGCATCCGCCACTGCGTCGAGCCGACCAGCACCGTGCCGCCATCGGCGCTGATCTCGATGCCGTTGGCAAAGGCGATGTCTTGCGCCACCACGCGGGCGCCGCGGCCATCGTGATAGACCACCGTGGAACGCGACAGCTGCAGCAGGTTCTCGACCATATGCATCCAGCGCTGGCCGATGAAGCCGAGACCGGGGCCGCGGTCGTTGGTCAGGTAGAAGGATTCCGGGCCCGCAGCGGCAATACCGTTCGGATGCACGAACAGATCGCTCGACACGCTGCCGCGATGCCGCAGTACCGGCGGGCCGCCAGCACTGCGCGACACGCTGAAAATTTCGACGGTATGGCGTTCGCTGCTGCGATGGTTGATCACATGCAGGAACATCTGGCCGTCTGGCGCCGTATACAGGCTGATGCCATGCGGATGCAGCACCAGGCTGGCCGGCAGCTCGATCTTCGTGAAGCTGCCGGGCTGGCTGCTCATGTCGTAGAAATAAAGTCCGCCCGGCGCGTCGCGGTTGCGGCGATCCTGGCTCGACACGATGGCGCCATCGGCCAGCTGTGCCATGTCTTCCGGCCCGGGCGGCGCCGGCACGGCCTCGCATTGCCCGGCCGTGAAAGCCTCGGTGCTGCGATAGGCGCCGCCGAGCCAGATCGTGTAGCCGGCATAAAAGACCAGTGCGACAGCGAGGAAGCGCCACCAGAAGCGCATCAGCCGGCGCTGCAGCGGCTTGTCCTCGCGGCGCCTACGCGACATCGGCGGGCGATTCTGCTTTTGGGCCAGACATGAACTGCAGACGCGCGAGGCGTGCGTAAAGCCCGTCTTCCGCCATCAGGCTGTCGTGACGCCCGGAGGCGACGATGCGGCCCTGGTCCATCACCACGATGCGGTCGGCCTTCTGTACGGTGGCGAGGCGATGCGCGATCACCAGCGTGGTGCGGCCCTGCATCAGGCGTTCCAGCGCGGTTTGCAGTTTTCGCTCCGACTCTGCATCGAGAGAGGAGGTGGCCTCGTCGAGCAGCAGCACCG
>JAEYSS010000242.1 GCA_023434425.1 Pseudomonadota bacterium
GCCTGGATTTCCCGGTGCATCACATCCAGCAGTGTCGCATCGGTCTTGCCGGGCGCGAACATGCCGAACCAGTTGATCACCTCGAAATCGGCAAAGCCCAGCTCGCGCATGGTCGGCACGGTCGGCAGCGCCGGATTCCGGCTCTGGCCCGAGACCGCCAGCGGCCGCGTCCTGCCGCCATTGATATGCGGAATCGCCGAACTCGGATTGTCCCACATCGCCTCGACCTCGCCGGACAGCAGATCGGTCACCGCCGCGCCGCCTCCGCGATACGGCACATGCAGCATGTCGGTCTTGGTCGAGATCGCGGTCAGCGCCATGGCCATATGGCTGAGCGTGCCGTTGCCGCCCGAGGCCACGGTGAACCTGCCGGGATTCTGTTTGGCGAAGGCGAAGGCGCCGGCGAAGTCGGCATAGGGTTTCGCCGTCGCCGTCACCAGCACCAGCGGGTTCGACACGACCAGGCCGACCGGCGCGAGATCCTTCTCGGAGTCGTAGGGCAGCTTCTCGAAGAGCGCTGGATTGGTGGCAAACACCGCGCCGGTCAGCAGCAGTGTTTTGCCATCGGCCGGCGCGCGCGCCACCACACCGGTGCCGATCTGCGTGCTGCCGCCGGCGCGGTTCTCGACGATCACGGTCTGGCCGCTGCGCTCGCCCAGCTTCTGCGCCAGCAGGCGGGCGGCGATGTCGGTGATGTTGCCCGGCGTATAGGGCACGACGATGGTGGTGGCGCCGTTCGGCCAGTCGGCGGCCTGCGCCGTCCACGACAGTGCGGAGAGCAGAAGAACGCCCGAGATCAGACGGGCAGATGAACGCAGCATGGAAACCTCCCTGGTTGTTTTCAGGGAAGCTGCCAGCGGCAGGGCGTGAAGGATAACGAATAGTGATCGCGCAGGTATTCCGTTTCGGAATACCGCTAAGCCCTGTCCGCCTTCTGCATGATGCCGTGCAGCCAGCGGAAGAATTTCTGGCAGGCGGCGGCCTTCTCGCTGCGCACCACGACGAAGTAGTAGCCGATATTGGGGAACGCCATGTCCTCGCTGATGCGCCGCAGCTTGCCGGCCTTCACGGCCTCGCTGGCGAGAAAGCGCGGCAGCAGCGCGATGCCCTGTTTCTGCAGCACGGCCTCGATGATGAGGTTGTACTGCTCGTAGTAATGAAATCTGGTTCTCGCGAAATTCAGGCCATGCCGCTCGGCCACGCTCAGCCAGGCCTGTTCCAGCTTGGTATGCTGCAGCAGCGGGTAGCTCGCGACCTTGCTGAGGGGAAAGCGCGCCGGCACCAGATCCGGATGCGCCACGATCCAGAAATGCCCGCCGGCCAGCAGCTGGGCATGCGAGGGAATCGCGCTGTCGTTCGAGAAGCTGATCTCCGCATCGGTATCGGCATGCTGCCGCGTGGACGACGTGCGCACGCGGAACAGCAGTTCGATTTCCGGATGCCGTCTGCCGAGATCCTCCAGATTGGGAATGATGAAACGCTGCGCGATGATCGGCGGCGCCACAATGCGCAGCGTGTTGCGGCTGCCGCCGCCGGCCAGATCGGCCACCGCACCGTCGATCGTGGCCATGCCCTTGCCGATCTCGGCAAGGAACGAGCGGGTATGGTCGTAGGGCACCAGACCGGACTTGGTGCGGCGGAACAGCGATACGCCGATCTGCGCTTCCAGCTGCTGCACGCTCTTGCTGACCGCGCCCTGGGTCGTATTGAGCGCATCGGCTGTCGCGGTCAGGTTGCCCCGGCGCAGCACTTCGAGGCAGATCCGCAGGCTCGACAGCTTGATCTCTGCCATGTCTCCCCACCCGACGTTTCCCGGCCGTCAGAATTGCCGCAATTGTCGTGGATGGCAAATGCCGGGCGGCGTGGCGTTCAGTGCAGGCTGTCGATCCAGGCCAGCGCGCTGTCGATATCGGTGAAGGCCTGGACCGGGCCGGTCAGGTTGTTCAGCTCGCGGTGAACTTCCAGCATGCGCACCATGCTGCTGTCGCTTTCCTGCTGCACGACGATGGCGCGCGGCGAGGCCGGGCCGACCGGATCCTCGGCGGCATGGCGGCGCACATGGCCTGGCTCGATGGCGGCGAAGCTCGCCTCCCTGAAATCGACCAGCAGCGCAAAAGACGGATCGAAGTCGGGCGCCTCGCGCAATTCTGCCTGGTTGGCAGTGATGGCTTCCGCGGTGAGCGTGCCGGTGCCGGTCACGACAATGAGACGGCGGGCAGGGTCGATGCGGTAGCTGATCATGTGGCGGGACGGCGGGCGCTGGGGCTGCAGGGCGGGACGGCCGCTTCATTCCAGCATCCCGCGCGCGGGATGGCAATCCCGCCAAAAGCAGAAGGCCCCGGATTGCGCCGGGGCCTTCGCTCAATTCGCAGTGATCCGAACCGGTTAGCGCGAGTAATACTCGACGACCACGGCGGGTTCCATTTTCACCGGATAGGGCACATCGGCGAGCAGCGGCACGCGCTTGAAGGTGCCACGCAGCTTGTTCTCTTCGAACTCGATGTAATCCGGCACGTCGCGCTCGCCCGACTTCACCGATTCGATCACGAAGGCAAAGTCCCTGGCGGCGCCGCGCACTTCGATCACGTCGCCGATCTTCACCTGGTAGCTGGCGATGGTGACGCGCTTGCCATTGACCAGGATATGGCCATGGTTGACGAACTGGCGGGCGGCGAACACGGTCGGCACCAGCTTCATGCGGTAGACGACGGCGTCGAGGCGGCGTTCCAGCAGGCCGATGAGGTTTTCCGACGTGTCGCCGCGACGGCGGTTGGCTTCGTCATAGACGCGGCGGAACTGCTTCTCGGTGATGTTGCCGTAGTAGCCCTTCAGGCGCTGCTTCGCCATCAGCTGCGTGCCGTAGTCGGTCGGCTTCTTGCGCTTCTGGCCATGCTGGCCCGGCGGATATTCGCGCTTGTTGATCGGGCTCTTGGCGCGACCCCAGAGATTTTCGCCGAGGCGGCGATTAATCTTGTACTTGGATTCCTGACGCTTGCTCATTCTTGTGTAGTCCTGAATTCGGCGCACGGTCGGACGGCAGCCACGACGACCCGGTCCATGCAAGGAATGCCGATCCCTCCGGTGAGGAGCCGGAGAGGGCGGGCGCATCATAGGGATAGAGGGCCCCCCGTCAAGGCGATTGAGGGAGTCAGGGCGAATGGCAACCGGCCCCGGGGGCGGCCGACGGGGCGGCCGGCGGCGGCGGCGGCGCGGCGACAGTATCGAGTCCGGCCCATTCCATGCCCCAGTCCCGCCCAAGCCCCGCTTAAGGCCTTGGTTCTACTTAAGATTTCATAGAGATCGTCGCTAAGCCAGCTTGCCTTTGCCGGGTTTCCCCGGCAACATTCAGGGGTTGCTCCGGTCACGGAGCTGTCCGCAGGGGGGTTTGCGGCAGGGGGATAGGGTCACTTCCCCGCAAGACTGCTGTGTCCATCGCCATGCTGCGCAGTCGTCGCGCCGGGTCTCCGGCGGTCGCGACGGGCTTGTCACCGGCCCGCCGCCAGTTCCCGTTTCCGCCCGTCCCTGCTCCCTTTCTTCTCTTTCCCCGGACCCGAAAACCCTCCATGCGCCACCTGACCATCTCGCTCCGTGTCACCGCCGCCTTCGTCCTCATCCTCGCCATCCTGATCGCCGTCGCCGGCCTTGCCTGGCGCAATGTGCAGTTCCTCGAACAGGCGCAGCGCGACACGGCGCAGAGCTTCGTCATGCTGGATGCGCTGGCCGAACTCGCCCAGGCGATGTCGGACCAGGAAACCGCGGTGCGCGGCTTCGCGCTGTCGGATGACGAAACCCATCTCGACAGCGTGAAAAAAGCGCGCGAGGCCACCACCGGCCTGCTTGAGCGGCTGACCCAGTTCACCGAAGGCGACACCGCGCAGCGCGAGCGGCTCGACCAGGTCGCGGCCCGCATCCTCGAATGGCAGCGCAAATTCATCGATACCGTCGTGCCGCGCCTGAAGAACGAGACGCAGCGCGAGCCGGCGCTGCGTACTTTGCGATCGCCGCTCAGCAGGGGCCAGATGGAGGAACTCCGCCTCACGCTGGGCGAGATGCGCGAGGTGGAACGCAGCGCGCTGGAGCAGCGCAACCAGGCGCAGGATGATGCCTTTGCCCAGCTGCTGCAGATTTCCGGCCTCGGCCTCGGCGTGCTGCTGCTGGTGATCGTGCTGGCGGTGGCGATGATCCGCCGCACCGTGGTGCGCCCGGTGCAGGGCATGACGGCGACGATGCGCGGCCTGGCCGGCGGCGATCTCGAGGTTGCCGTCACCGGCGCCGAATACAGCGACGAGGTCGGCGAGATGGCGCGCGCGCTGCAGGTGTTCAAGGACGGCATGATCGCGCGCCGCGATGCCGAAGCCGAAGTGGAACGCCAGCGCGTAGACTCCGATAAACGCCGCCAGGCGCGCGAGGCGCAGGAACAGGCCGCGGCCACTGAGATCGCCGATCTGGTCGGCGCCGTTGCCGCCGGCGATATCGCGCGGCGTCTGTCGGTGCAGGGCAAGGAAGGCCTCTATCTCGCCATCGCCGAAGGCATTAACAAGCTGGCCGGCGCGGTGGAGGCGATGATCGGCGAGCTGGGCAGCGTGCTCGATGCCATGGCCGATGGCCGGCTCGACCGCCGCATCACCGGCAATTACGACGGCGCCTTCGGCCAGCTGAAAACCGACACCAACCGCATGGCCGAACGCCTGTCGCAGATCGTCACGCGGCTGGGTGCCGCCGCCGGCCAGGTGCGCTCGGCCGCCGACGAGATTTCCGCCGGCAGCCAGGATCTCGCCAGCCGCACGGAATCGCAGGCCGCCAGTATCGAACAGACCGCCGCCTCGATGCATGAAGTCACCGCCACGGTGAAGCAGAATGCCGACAACGCACAGGCCGCCAACCAGCTGGCGGTGGCGGCGCGCGACACCGCCGAGAAAGGCGGCAGCGTGGTGAGCGATGCGGTCGCCGCGGTGACGCAGATCGAGGCCAGCGCGCGCAAGATTTCCGATATCGTCGGGCTCATTGATGAGATCGCCTTCCAGACCAATCTGCTGGCGCTCAACGCCAGCGTCGAAGCAGCAAGAGCAGGCGAGGCCGGCAAGGGCTTTGCGGTGGTGGCGCAGGAAGTGCGCGCGCTGGCCGGGCGTTCGGCCAATGCGAGCAAGGACATCAAGGCGCTGATCAGTGAATCGAATGCGCAGGTGAAAACCGGCGCCGATCTGGTCGGCCGCACCGGCCAGTCGCTGACCGAGATCGTCGTGGCGATCAAGAAGGTCTCGGATATCGTCGCCGAGATCGCGGCGGCGTCGCGCGAACAGGCGACCGGGTTGGAGCAGATCAACACGGCTGTGGCCGGCATGGACGAGATGACCCAGCGCAATGCCGCGCTGGTGGAAGAAACTACGGCTGCCGCCCAGGCGCTGAACGGCCAGGCCATCGAACTCGCCGATGCGGTCGGCTTCTTCCGCATGGGTGCGGTGGCGGAAGCTGCGCCGGCAGCAGTTGCATCGACAGCTGTGGCGGCGAAACCGGCCGAACAGACCCCCGCACCGAAACCGGCCGCGACGTCGGTGGTCGAAGTAGTCAAACCGGCGCCGGCACCAAAACCCGCGTCGAAACCCGCCCCTGCGGCCGTGCGCAAGCCGGCCCCGGCTGTCGCGGCGGCCGACGACGACTGGCAGGAATTCTGAGGGCAGTGCAGCAAAACTGAACCGTGGGCGTCGGGTGAGGCGACAGCGCTTCCGCCCGACAAAATCCAAACGTCATGATGTTGGTTTTATGATATTTCTGACGGCGAGGCCCGTCGGCGGTATGGGCCGGCGCGACTGAGGGCGGGAACCTGTCAGCCATGACGGCTGGGTCTGCCGGCGCAGACGCGGGAATGCGGATGAAAGCTAGACCTGAGTGGCCCATCGGCAAACTCGCCATCGGTATTCCGGCGGCGCTGGGCCTGCTCATTCTTGCCCTGGTGGCCTATTCCATTCACGCCGAGTATCGGCGCAGCACCGAGAAGGCTTTCGCGGAAGCCGCCACCATCGCCGATCTGATCGCCGAATATACCGGCGGTGTGATCGACACGGCGGACCAGGCGATTGCCGGGATCGCCGGTCGCATCGATCCCGCGCGACTGCAGGATGACAGCTACAACGACACCGCGCATGAGATCCTGACCAGCCCGCTGGTCGTGTCGCAGGGTGTCTATGCCTATTACATCCTGGACGCGGATGGCATCAGTCGCCTGTCCTCCCGCGCACCCAGGGAGGCGCCGGTCGATTTCTCCGACAGCCCCGCTTTCCTCGCGCTGAAACGTGATCCCGATCAGGGACTGTTCATCAGCGATCCGGTCAAAGGCCGGGCCGGGCCGGCCAGGGATCGCTGGGTTCTGCAGGTCGGCAGGGCGCTGAACAGCACGGATGGCACATTTGCCGGCATCGTGGCCGCCGCCATCTCGATCGAGGCACTGCATGAAACCTTCAGCCTGGTGCGGATCGGTCCGCGCAGCCTGATCAGCCTGATTCATGACGACGGGCATATCGTCGTCACCTCGCCATATAACGAGACGCGGATCGGTTACGACCTGAGCAACGAGCCGGAATTCCGTGCGCATCGACCGTCGCAGCCGACCGGCGCGTTCATATCGAAGACCGAGATCGAAGGCGCCACGCGCCTGTCGGCCTATCGCAAGGTTCCAGATCGGCCATTCCTGATCTATGTCGGCTTCGCGGTCGACGATGTTCTGGCGCAGTGGCGGGCGTCCACCATTCGTGAAACCGGGCTCGCGGTTGTTCTGATTCTGGTGGTGATTCTGCTCGCCGCGGTGCTGGCCCGTTCGGCCGGGCGCGGGCGCGCTGAAGTCAGCAAGAATCGCGCCCGGCTCAATCGCATGGTTGTCGCCTCTGGCGAACTGATCATGATCCACGATCTCGACACGCTGCTGCGCAGCACCGCCAGGCTCTGCCGCGATCTGGTCGGATCGCATCTCTGTGCCGTGTCGCTCGTGCTGGATGGCATTCCGACCCGCCATGTCACCGATATGTCCGACAAATACGCCGCCTGGCGGGACTACAGCATGAAGCCGACCGGCGCGGGCATTTACAGCCTGGTCAGCGCCGAGAACCGTCCGATGCGACTGACGCAGCAGGAACTGGAAGCGCATCCGGCCTGGCGCGGTTTTGGCAACCAGGCAAAGGTGCATCCCCCGCTGCGGGGCTGGCTGGCCGTGCCGCTGATCGGCACGGGCGGCGGCAATCTCGGCGTGATCCAGCTCTCGGACAAATATGCCGGCGAGTTCAGTGCCAGCGACGAGGCCGTGCTGATGCAGATCGGTCAGGTGGCGGCAGCGGCGGTGCAAAGCATCCACTTGCTTGAAGCGATCGACCAGACCCGCCAGGCCGCCGAGCGTACGGCGATGGAGGCTGAACAGGCCCGGAATGAAATCGAGTCCATCTTCCGTTCGATGTCGGATGCGTTTTTCAGCGTCGACCGCGACTTCCGCGTCACCTATCTGAATCCCAGGGGAGAGGCTTTCCTGGGGTGGACAGCCGAAGCGCTGGTGGGCCGAAATTTGTGGGAGGCTTTCCCCGAAGCGCGCGAGACCGTGCTGTGGAAGGAATACCACGCCGTCATGCAGAATCGGAAAACGGCAGAACTGACCATGCACTACCCGCCGCTCGGCAAGTGGTTTGAAATCCGCGCCCAGCCGCATCAGGGCGGCATGTCGGTTTACTTCCGCGATGTCACCGACCGCCGCCTGGTGGAGGAACAGCTGCGCGAAGCCCAGAAGATGGAAGCGATCGGCCAGCTGACTGGCGGCGTGGCGCATGATTTCAACACGCTGCTCACCGTCATCCTGGGCAATACCGATACGCTGGTGAACCGGCTGGCCGACGAGCATCTTCGACGGCTGGCGGAACTTGTCCAGGCTGCCGCCGAAAAGGCCGCCGACCTGACGCAGAGCCTGCTGGCCTTTGCGCGCCGGCAGGTTCTGACGCCGGAACCGGTCGATGTGGCGCGCAAGCTGAAGCTGTTGTCACCGCTTCTGCTGAGCGTGCTGGAACCGGCGATGGAGCTGGAGGTGACGTCGGATCCCGACCTGCCGCAGGCGCTTGTCGATCGTCAGCAGTTCGACACCGCAGTCCTGAATCTGGTGATCAATGCACGCGACGCGATGCGCACCGACGGCAGGATCGCCGTCACCGCGAAGCTCGCGCATCTGAGCAGGCGCCAGCTCGGTCCGAATTCCGATCTCGCCCCCGGCAACTACGTGGCTATCGCGGTTCGCGATACCGGTTCCGGCATGTCTCCGGAAGTGCTGCAGCGCGCCTTCGAGCCCTTCTTCACCACCAAGGAGGTCGGCAAGGGCACCGGTCTCGGCCTCAGCATGGTCTACGGCTTCATCAAGCAGTCGCGCGGCCATGTCAGCATAGACAGTGCGCTGGATGCCGGAACCACGGTGACGCTGTATCTGCCCTGTGCGGACGCGGCAGCCGTGCCTACAGCCCGCGATACAGATCGTCCAGATTGAATCGCAGCATGCGGCCGGGCAGGTCGCTCGGCTGGTACACGCCTTCGCCGTCCACCCATTCGAAGCCGGCTGCAATCGCCGACAGAACCTGCGCGCGATTGGTCAGTCCGTGCACGTAGCAGCGCAACCCCACCTGCGTGGCGCGCTCGACGAAATCGTTCATCATCTGGATGCGGGTTTCGTCGCTCGATGTATGGCCCGACAGGCAGAAGCCGACGCCGCCCAAGCCGATCCCGGCCATCTGCCCGAAATTCCGGAAGTCCGGCGGCAGGCGCACGATCATATTGCGGCAGAAGGGTGCCAGCGCCGAGCGGATGTCGATCAGCCTGCTTTGCGGCGCGCCCTCCGGCAGGCCATCGAGCTCGAAAATCAGCAGCTGCCGGATCGGGTCCGGAATGTCGCGGCACAGGTGAATGTAGGCCTCGCGGTTGGTGCGGCTGGCCAGGGTTTCGAAATGAATCGGCCAGCACAGCAGCACCCGGTTGCCCTGGGCAATGCCGCTCGAAAGATCGCGCAATGCGCTGCGGGCCACGAAGATATCGAACTCCACCGGCGACAGCGCGTGCGAATATTCTTCGCGCAGGGCGCTGTCGGTAATCCGGTTCTTGAAGATGTTCTCGCCGCTCGCCGTGGCGAAGTAATTCGCAATCGCCTTGTGCCGCAGATTCCACATCGGACGATACATGATGCGGATCGTCGCCAGTGCAGTCGCCTTGTCGTACTGGGCGAATGAAAAATCCGGCAGTTCCTCGTCGGCAAACGGATCCTCGGGTGTCGCGCCTGCAGCCGCGGCGCGCTTTGTCGGCCCGCCCGCGCCCGTAATCGGGTTCTCTGCTGTCAGTCGCTGGATCAGATCCTTCTTGTTGACGACGTTGAACAGCAGGGAGCCGTCGGTTTCGAACACGCCGGTGCTGACCTCGGTTGCTTCGGCCACGAAATTCTCGCCGAGCAGGCGTCGGGCGATCTCGTCGGCAATCTCGTGGCAGCGCAGCTGCGCCTGTTCCGCGGTCAGCGTGGAGAAGATGACCAGGAAGGACAGATCGTCGTAACGGGTGAAGACATCGTCGGGGCCGCAATGCTTCTGAATGGCCTTCTGGGCAACGTCCTGGGCGCGCTCGGAAATGCGTTGCCATTCGCTGTCGCCGAGATGCGAGCGGATTTTCTGCATGCCGATCAGGTGGATGTTGCCCGACAATACCGCGCGCCGTTCCCACAGGATGCGGTCCAGCCGGTGCAGCAGGGCATCGGTTTGTGCGGTGTCGGACCGCGCCGGCGGGCGGCGGTCGCGATGTGCATCCGGAATGTCGGGCGGATCGTCGCCGAACAGACTGCGCAGGTAGTCGCCCAGCGCCATCAGACGCCCCCGGCAGGAGCGGCGTTGATCAGCGCAATCAGATCCTTCGGCAGGAATGGCTTGGCCAGCACGGTATCGGCGCCAAAGGACTTGGCATAGCCCAGCATGTCCATGTTCCGGGTGCGGCCGCCGCCGGAGATGGCGATGATGTAGAGATCCTGCCGGGCCTTGCGCAGCAGACGGGTGAGTTCCAGCCCGTCGGTCACCGGCATCAGGATGTCGGTCACGACGATGTCGAAAGGCGCCTTTTCGAACTCTGTCAGCGCTCTTTGCCCATCCGCCACGTCGGTCACGCTGTGACCGGCGCCGCGCAGGGCCAGAACCAGGCTCTCCCGCAGCAGGTCTTCGTCCTCGACCAGAAGAATGCGCGCCATGCCCGATGTTCCGTCTACGTTACTTAAGAGTCGCTACGAAGCGCGGAACCTGCACCCCCGCTTGCCCCATGCAAGATATAGCATGCCGCATCCGTTATATTATGCAGGTTTTCCACTATCGCAGGTAGGTAGTTTAGCAGGGCATTCTATAGGGTCGGCTTGATATTGTACCCATTATGTTCTATACTGACAGGTATCCGGGTACTCGGAAGTCCCATCCTGCCAGGATCTGGCAGTCGGGGCGGCGAACACCCACGAACGCCAGCGAACCCGTACGAAGTAAAACGAAGCGCCACGAACACCCACGAACACGCGCGAAGCGCTGCGAACCGAAACGAACGCCAGCGAACCGCAGGGAAGCTCTGCCGGTTCGGCCTGAATCCCAACCATCCTGACAGGAACTGGCAGTATAATCGGGCAGACTGCGCTTAAGCCTTCCGCCTCCCCAGACGGGTGAAAAGAATGTCCCGCGCCGAACGCCTGCTCGCCCTGATCCAGTGCCTGCGCCGCCACCGCCAGCCGGTCAGCGGCCAGAACCTCGCCACCGAACTCGGCATCTCCTTGCGCACGCTCTATCGCGACATCGCCAGTTTGCAGGCGCAGGGCGCGAGCATCGATGGCGAGCCGGGCGTCGGCTATGTGCTGCGGCCGGGCTTCATGCTGCCGCCGCTGATGTTCTCGGAAGAGGAACTGGAAGCCCTGCTGCTCGGCTCGCGCTGGGTGGCGGAACGGGCCGATGCTCGGCTCGGTGCGGCGGCGCGTAATGCGATGGCCCGCATCGGCGCGGTGCTGCCGGTCGACCTGCGCGATGCGCTCGACAGCGAGAGCCTGTTCATCGCCGGGTCGCCGCCGATTGCCGCCCGCGATGCCGAACTGGCGACGATACGCCAGCTGATCCGCAGCGAACACAAGATGCAGATCGCTTATCGCGACGAGAACCAGCGCGACAGCAGCCGCATCGTCTGGCCGTTCGCGCTGGCCTTTTTCGAAAGCGTGCGCATGCTGGTGGCCTGGTGCGAGCTGCGCCAGGCCTTCCGGCATTTCCGCACCG
>JAEYSS010000262.1 GCA_023434425.1 Pseudomonadota bacterium
AATGCCGTGGTGATAGGCGAGAAAGACGGCGAGATGATCGTCGTCACCAACGCCGTCACCGGCGATATCGAAGACATGGCCAGGCCTGAAGACCTGCAGGCGATTGCGGTGTCCGACGATGTGAAAAGCCTGCTGACCGCCGCGACTCCTGCCGCCAGCAGCGGCCCGGTCGACTTCACCACCGCGCTGAACGGCCTGAAGCGCGACAGCTTTGCCGACAAGGGCAAGGCGATCGACGCGCTGACCGCCCTGGGCGATGTGCGCGCCATCGCGGTGTTCCGCGCGCTGGCCGATGGCCGGCTGTTCCTCCGCAAATCGGACGGCCAGATGGTGATCGGCGCGCCGAGTGGCAACGATCTCGCGCTGATCTCGCCGCTGGATGGCGGCACGCTGGGCCTCGCCTCCGCCGGCGAACTCGACCCGCTTTTTGTCAACAACAACCTGCGCAACGTGCTGCGCGAGGCTGTCGGTCGTCTGGGCCTGGGCAGCGCCGATCCGGCGGCGCGGCAGCTTGCTGCCAATGCGCTGCTGGAGAATGCCACGCCGGAAACGGTCGCGCTGCTGCGCGACGCCTATGGCCGCGAGACGGTGGACGGCGTGAAGCGCGTGATGGCGCTCAGCCTGGCCGCCGCCGAGATCGCCCATCCCGACAAGGTCAAGCGGCTCGATGCCATCGCCGTACTCGGCACGGCCTCCGACCTGCGCGTGCGCGCGCTGCTGCAGGCACGCCTCAACCAGGAACAGGATCCGGACGTGAAGGCGGCGCTGGTGAAAGCCTTCGACCGCATGCAAACCAAGATCACGCTCTATTCTTACGTGGAGAATTTCATCCAGGGCATCTCGCTCGGCTCGGTGCTGCTTCTGGCCGCCGTCGGTCTCGCCATCACCTTCGGCGTGATGGGCGTGATCAACATGGCGCATGGCGAGATGATCATGCTCGGCGCCTATTCGGCCTATCTGACGCAGGAGATCTTCCGCGCCCTGCTGCCGCCCGGCTGGATCGGCGCCTATCTGATCGTGGCGCTGCCGGTCGCCTTCCTGATCGCGGCCGCCGTCGGCGTCGCCATCGAACGCGGCGTGATCCGCTTCCTCTACGGCCGGCCGCTGGAAACCATGCTGGCCACCTGGGGCGTCAGCCTCTGCCTGCAGCAGGCGGTGCGCAGCATCTTCGGCGCCACCAACAAGGAAGTCGCCAATCCCAGCTGGATGACCGGCGCCATCGAGGTGGCCGGCGGCCTGGCGGTGACATGGAATCGCGTCTACATCATCATCTTCTGCTTCCTGGTGCTCGGCCTGATCGCGCTGATCCTCAAGCGCACGGCCTTCGGCCTGCATATGCGCGCGGTGACGCAGAACCGCCAGATGGCCGCCGTCATGGGCATTCCCACCGCGCGCGTCGATGCCATGACCTTTGCCCTGGGCTCCGGGATCGCCGGCATGGCCGGCGTGGCGCTCAGCCAGATCGGCAATGTCTCGCCCAATCTCGGCACCATTTACATCGTCGACAGCTTCCTGGTCGTGGTCTTCGGCGGCGTCGGCAGCCTGATGGGAACTCTGGTGGGCGCGCTCACGCTTGGCGTGGTCAACAAGATCCTCGAACCCGTCGCCGGCGCGGTGCTGGGCAAGGTGGTGGTGCTGGTCTGCATCATCCTGTTCATCCAGAAACGCCCGCGCGGGCTGTTCGCGGCCAAGGGGCGCTCCGCCGATGCGTAACCAGCTGGAAACTCTCGCCAAGCCTCGTCCGCTGCTGGATCGCCGTGGCTGGGCCGCGTTCCTCGCCATCGGCTTCGTGCTGATCGTGCTGGTACCGCTGCTCAACATTCTGCCCACGCGCGGCAGTCTGCTGCATCTGTCGGATTACCTCATTCCGCTGCTCGGCAAATATGCCTGCTATGCGATTCTCGCGCTCAGCCTCGATCTGGTCTGGGGCTATGCCGGTATTCTCAGCCTCGGTCATGGCGCCTTCTTCGCGCTCGGCGGCTATGCCATGGGCATGTATCTGATGCGCCAGATCGGCACCCGCGGCGTCTACGGCCATCCGGAGCTGCCCGATTTCATGGTCTTCCTGAACTGGAAGGAACTGCCGTGGTACTGGCAGGGCTTCGACAGTTTCCCGTTTGCCATGCTGATGGTGCTGCTGGCGCCGGGGCTGCTCGCGCTGGTGCTGGGCTGGTTCGCCTTCCGCAGCCGCGTCACCGGCGTCTATATCTCCATCGTCACCCAGGCGATGACCTTCGCGCTGCTGCTCGCCTTCTTCCGCAACGATATGGGCTTCGGCGGCAACAACGGCCTGACCGATTTCAAGGACATCCTCGGCTTCCCGATCCAGGCGCCCAGCACCCGCATCGGGCTCTATGTCGTGTCGGTGTTCGTGCTCGGCCTGTGTTTCCTGCTCTGCCGCTTCGTCACACAGTCGAAACTCGGCCGCGTGCTGCTGGCGGTGCGCGATGCGGAAAGCCGCGTGCGCTTCCTCGGTTATTCCCCCACCGCCGCCAAGCTGTACGCCTTCGTGCTGTCGGCACTCCTCGCCGGCATCGCCGGTGCGCTCTATGTGCCGCAGGTCGGCATCATCAATCCGGGCGAATTCTCGCCGGCCAATTCCATCGAGATCGCCATCTGGGTGGCGGTCGGCGGTCGCGGCACGCTCTACGGCGCCATTCTCGGCGGCGTGGTGATCAACCTGGTGAAAACCTGGCTGACCGGCGCCGCGCCGGAACTCTGGCTCTTTGTGCTCGGCGGGTTGTTCATCGCCTCGACGTTGCTGTTCCCGAAAGGCATCGTCGGCCTCTACGGTCAGTGGAAGGCGTGGCGCGACGAGAAACGCGCCTTCGCCGCTGCTGAGCCGGCCTCTGCCGAGAAGGGAGCGGAGTGATGCGTCCCGCCATGCCCCCGCCCTCTGTCGTTGTCCAGCCGGCCACCGCCGGCATGGCGCCTGAAGTGGTGGATCGTCCGCGCGTCTCCGACACGCAGCTTTATCTCGACGGCGTCAGTGTGTCTTTCGACGGTTTCAGGGCGATCAATAATCTGGCGCTGATGGTCGCGCCCGGAGAGCTGCGCACCATCATCGGGCCGAACGGCGCCGGCAAGACCACGATGATGGATATCATCACCGGCAAGACCAAGCCGGATTCCGGCGAAGTGCTGTTCGCCGGCCGCATCGACCTGACCAAGCTCGACGAGGTGGCGATCGCCAATCTCGGCATCGGCCGCAAATTCCAGAAACCCACCGTGTTCGAGAATCTCACCGTCTTCGAGAATTTCGAGCTGGCGCTGAAATCGGCGCGCGGTGCCTGGAAAACCCTGCTCGGCCGGCTGAACTCCGAGGCACTCGACCGCATCGGCTGGGCGCTCGACACCGTGGGTCTTGATACGAAGGTGGAAGACATTGCCGGGTCGCTCAGCCATGGCCAGAAGCAGTGGCTCGAAATTGGCATGCTGCTGGTGCAGGACACGCAGCTGATCCTGCTGGACGAACCCGTTGCCGGCATGACCGATGCCGAAACCAGGCAGACCGCCGAGCTGATCCTGACGCTGAAAGGCGAGCGCACGCTGGTCGTGGTCGAGCACGACATGGAATTCGTGCGCGATCTCGGCGCGCGCGTCACCGTGCTGCATGAAGGCAGCGTGCTGTCGGAAGGCAGTGTCGACCACGTGCAGAACGATCCGCGTGTCATCGAAGTCTATCTGGGGCGCTGAAATGCTGCAGGCCGCAAATCTCAATCTCTATTACGGCGCCAGCCATGCGCTGCGCGATGTCGGCGTCTCGGCCGAGATCGGCAAAATCACCTGCATCCTCGGCCGCAACGGCGTCGGCAAGACCTCGTTGATGCGTGCCCTCGTGGGCCTGCAGGCTGTGCGGTCGGGCGCGATCATGTGGGAAGGCCAGGACATCACGGCGCTGAAGCCGCATGAGCGGGCCAGGCGCGGCATCGCCATGGTGCCGCAGGGCCGCGAGATTTTCCCGCGCCTGACCGTCTATGAAAATCTCGAAACCGGCCTGGCGCCTCTGCCAAGGGGCGAGCGCAAGATCGAGGACGATATCTTTGCCCTGTTCCCGGTGCTGCACGAGATGCGCAACCGGCGCGGCGGCGATCTCTCGGGGGGGCAGCAGCAGCAGCTGGCGATTGCGCGGGCTTTGGTCACGCGGCCCCGGCTGCTGCTGCTGGACGAGCCGACCGAGGGGATCCAGCCCTCCATCATCAAGGATATCGGCCGGGTGATCCGGGATCTCGCCAACCGCGGCACCATGGCCATCGTGCTGGTCGAGCAGTATTTCGACTTCGCCCGCGCGCTCGCCGACCGCTTCATCCTGCTGCAGCGCGGCGAGGTGGTGGTCGAGGGCGACGCTTCCCGGCTGGATGCCGACGACGTCCGCCGCTATCTTACCGTCTGACATCGCCACAGTATCAGGGGAGGGGGAGCGGCATGAATCTGACGCCCCGCGAAAAGGACAAGCTTCTGGTCGCCATGGCCGCCACTGTGGCGCGCCGCCGGCTGGACCGCGGCGTGAAGCTCAATCATCCGGAAGCCGTCGCCCTGATCACCGATTTCGTCGTCGAGGGCGCGCGCGATGGCCGTTCGGTGGCCGATCTGATGCAGGCCGGCGCCACCGTGCTGACCCGGGCGCAGGTGATGGAGGGGATTCCTGAGATGATCCACGAGATCCAGGTCGAGGCGACCTTCCCGGACGGCACCAAGCTGGTGACCGTGCATAACCCGATCCGGTGATGGGCCGCGCATCTAAATACAGTGCGTCATCCTCGGACTTGATCCGAGGATCTCACGCAGTTCTGGCTGAGATGGTCGGGTCGAGCCCGACCATGACGATGAGGGAGAAGTGCTATGATCCCCGGTGAAATCATCACGCCCGAGGGCGAGATCGAACTGAATGCCGGCCGCCCGACCGTGACGCTGGAGATCGCCAATACCGGCGACCGGCCGATCCAGGTCGGCAGCCATTACCATTTCTTCGAGACCAATCCGGCGCTGACATTCGACCGCGACAAAGCCCGCGGCATGCGACTGGATATTCCGGCCGGCACCGCCGTGCGATTCGAGCCGGGGCAGACGCGCAGCGTCAATCTGGTGTCGTTTGCGGGAAAACGTGAAGTCTACGGCTTCCGCGCCGATGTGATGGGCAAGCTGTAAGGCGAGGGATACAGACCATGGCGAACCGCATTCCCCGCAAGGCCTATGCCGGCATGTACGGCCCGACGGTGGGCGACAAGGTGCGGCTGGCCGATACCGACCTCATCATCGAGGTCGAGAAGGACTTCACCGCCTCGCCGCCCACCGCCAAAGCCGGCAAGGGCGGCTATTCCGCCAACACGCCGCTCTATGGCGAGGAAGTGAAATTCGGCGGCGGCAAGGTGATCCGCGACGGCATGGGCCAGAGCCAGGTGACCAATGCGGCCGGCGCGGTCGATACCGTGATCACCAATGCGCTGATCCTCGATCACTGGGGCATCGTCAAGGCCGATATCGGCCTGAAGAACGGGCGTATCGCGGCCATCGGCAAGGCCGGCAATCCCGA
>JAEYSS010000271.1 GCA_023434425.1 Pseudomonadota bacterium
CTACGCTGCCGCGCTTTCAGCCGGTCGGTGGCCCAGCGCGGCAACCAGACGGAAAGATAACGACGCATCATCCCACCTCAATATCCAGCTGCCGCCGGCTTCGGCGCCACGGCAGCGTTCCAGCGTCACCTGCCAGGCTGGGCGGCAATCCATGCTGCGGGCCGGGTCGATCCGCCATCGCGTCAATGCCGCCGACGTCTGCCGCCGGCGACGGATCAGGAAACCGATGCCGCCACTGGCTTCGGCGGCCAGTTGCAGGCGTTTGGTCTCGGTCAGATCCGCATCCTCGACTTCCGCCACCACGGCGCCGAGCCCCGGCTCGCGCAAAGCTTCCTCTGCGGCCCAGAGCCGGTCGTCATCGCGCCGCGCCTGCGCCACGACCAGCCGTTTGTGATCGAGGCCAAGCTGATTCAGACCCGGCGCAAACAGATCGGCATAAGGCGTCACCCAGAGTAGCCGCGCGATGGTTTTCTGCCGGCCGAGCAAAGCAGCCAGAAAACCGGTGATGGCCGGCAGATCGCCAACCACGTCATGGATGCCGCCGCGCAGCAGACCGCAGCCGGGGATCTGACTGTCGATCTCGGCCACGCCCACCGGAATAGCCGAGGCCGCTCCGCGGCGGCCCGGCCCGGCCATGCGGGCGAGTTGGTCGCGCAGCTGCTGAATCGAGGACGGGTGGATCATGCCCTTATGAATACGAGGGCATGATAAAGTTGGCAATATGTTCTTTTTCCTAGCCTTAAAGCCTATGTGGTGATCAGGCATCAAGAACAAAACAATATCTGGTGTCTGCGACTGACCCGTCTGCTGCTTGTGACAAATACCTCCATTGCCCGGACGTTGGCGAACCCGCAACCCTGCAATTTTTGTTGGCCTCTAACCCAGCGCAATGGTCCTCAAAGGAGATCGAGATGCCTCGCGGCGACAAATCGAGCTACACGTCGAAACAGAAGCGCAAGGCCGAGCATATCGAGGAAGGCTACGAAAAGCGCGGCGTCGGCAAGAAGGAAGCCGAAGCACGCGCCTGGGCCACAGTGAACAAGGAAACCGGCGGCGGCAAGAAAAGCGGCTCGGGGCGTGGCAAGCCGGAGAACCGCAGTGCTTCGAAGAAGGGCGGCAAGGAAGGCGGTGCTGCTTCGGCCGCCAGACCGAAAGCCGCGCGCAAGAAAGCCGCTAGGAAGGCGGCCGCCACGCGCAAACGTCGCGGCAAGTGAACCAGCGCTCTACTTTCGCCAACTCGTGACTATCTCTTCCGCCGCCGCAAGCTCGACCTGTATCGAGAGCCGCGACCGGTAGAATTCCACCAGCGCATCATGCGTCGCATCGCTCGAACTGCAGATGGCATCGACGGCCAGCACAACGCGGAACCCGAGATCGACCGCACCCAGCGCCGTCGCCAGCACGCAGACATCGGTTTCCGCGCCGCTGATCACCAGCGTCGAGATCCGGCGTTCCGCCAGCAGCTCGCGCAGCCGGCGCCCCGAGAATGACGAATAGACCGGCTTGTCGAGGACGACAGCCGGCGGCACGAAGGCCTGCAGCGGCGCCGTCAGATCAAGCAGCTGCGGATCGATCCGCGCCCGCGTCAGGTCTTCCCAGTGCTGGTAATAGCGCTGCCAGGTGCCGGGCATCTCCTCGGCGGAGACCGGCGGGATGAAGCGCGTAAAGATCGTACTGTCTGGCGCATGCTCGACCAGGCGCAGAATCGCCGGCAAAACCCGTTCGGCCCAGTCGGCACGCCAGGGACTTTCCGGCCGGAAGACCAGATTCTGCATGTCGATGCACAGATGCGCGGTCTCCGCGCCCAGCGCCCCGAATCTGAGGCCATCCTGCTTCATGCGACGGTAACGCCGCGCGATGCGGCCCTGTTCCGGAACCTTCGCGCGGCGCTGGAGTTGAGCCGGAATGGACGTTGAGGACGTGACCCGAAATTATCTGCTCTTCGTCATACTGCCGCTCTGGGTGCTGGTGGCGGCAGCGGACTATCTGTGCCATCGCGCCTCGGCCATCGAGCGTAGCAGCGGCCTGCCCGAGACCGCGCTGCATTTCCTGCTGCTGGGCGAAGCCGGCGTGGCGGTGCTGGCCGGACTGTTCCTGGAGATCAACGGCCTGATCCTGCTGTTCATGCTGCTCGCCCTGATCGCCCATGAACTGACCGCCTACTGGGACGTGTCCTATGCCTGCAGGCACCGCGAGATCACCCCGCTGGAGCAGCGCGTGCACGACTATCTCGGCGTCATCCCCTTCATGGCCTTCAGCTTCGTGCTGATGCTGCACTGGGATGCCGCGGCACTGCTGCTGGCCACGCCGGGCGATGCGGCCAACTGGAGCATTGCACTGAAACTGGAGCCGCTGCCGGTCGGCTATATCGCGACGCTGCTGACGGCCATTTTTGTGCTTGATCTGCTGCCCTATCTGGAGGAACTGCTGCGCGACCTGCGCTGGCGCAAGGAGAAGCGGACATGAACGTTTACGAGCTCGACATCACCTTCAAGGCCTCGCCGAAATCGACCTTCTTCACCCGGGAACTCGGCCTGCCTGGCGACGTCGTCCGCCGCCTGAAGGAAAAACTCGCCTAGACTCGACAGCCGGCTTCAGGCAGTCGCCGCGGCGCGATGATACCCGGCGCGGTAGTTCCACACCCGCGATCATGCTTCGAAACAAATCTGTGACCGGCGCAAAGACCGCTTTCCCCGCCGCTGCACTGGTGCAGAATGTGTCACCTCGCGACCCTGAGAAAAGGGGGAGCAGATGCTCTACTGCACCGTCGCACCCGTCGATCTTCCAACGGAACCAGAGGATATTGAGCCGTCCGACCTGCGGCTTGCGGTGCGACCGCGTCTCCTGCTGATCGAAGACAATCCCCTGATTGCCGAGATGATGGAAACCGCCCTGATCGAGGAAGGCTTCCGTGTCGTCGGGATTGCCGACAACGCCGATCGCGCTGTGAAACTGGCACGGCTCTACCATCCAGACTTGGCCATTACCGATATCCGGCTGTCCGGTCCGCGCGACGGTATCCAGGCTGCCCTGCAGATCCTGCAGGAGACCGGCGCGCGCTCCATTTTCGCCACCGGCTATCTCGACACGGTGACGGCGGGGCGCTGCGCTCTCGCCAGGCCGCTGGGCTGGCTGACCAAACCGTATACAGCCGCCGAACTGGTCGCCGCCGTGCGCCAGGCGATGAGTTCGGTCGAAGTCGAAACCTGACAGAAGCATCGCGGTTGCATCGTATACGATGCATGCAGCTGTAACCCTCAAAGATGATTTCCCCTCCTTCCGGGCAAAAATACCGTGACCCCTGAAGTAAAGGCGGGAGGGGTTCCATCCAACACTGGTTCAGACAGAGCGCGGCGGCATCGAAGAAGCGGTCGCAGTCTTTTACCGAGTCGAGATCTTTCTCGATTTTCGTGGTCTTCACGCTGTTTTCCTTCGTGGCCTCGGGGATGCTCGCGATCACCTACCACACCATGGCCCAGCGCGATTTCGAGCAGAGCAAACGGATCGAGAAGGAAGCCCTGCTGCGGCTGGCCGACGGCTTCGTGCGTGCCTATACCAGCCTGATCTCCGACCCGGCCGTGCCGCCGGCAACGCTGACCCATGTCGCGTTGAAGAATTATCTGGAAACCAATACCGACCGCGACCAGACCCGCATCAGCTGGATCGGCATTCCAGGTCGCGAGATCGCCACGCCACCCTCGGATGAAAAGCTGGGCCGCCGCCTGCTGGAAATCTCCGGCACTGCGGATCACCCGCCCGATGTCCGTATCCTCAAGACGAAAGACGGCACGATCCTGCGCTCGATCCATCCTTCGGTGGCGCTGCAGCAGGATTGCGTCGCCTGTCACAACCAGGTCGCGACCGAGCGCGGACAGCCGCTCTGGCAGATCGGCGAGATGATGGGTGCCTTCGTGCTCGAGGTCACGATCGACGACTTCCTGCTCGGCCTGGGCCAGAAATCCGTTGGCTTCGGCGCCGGCTTCTTCCTGGTCTCCACCGCCATCGGCTTCGTCTTTTTCCGGCAGAATTTCATCCGCGTGAAGGTCGAGACCGAGAACGGCATCTATATCGAGATCGGCGAGGCCATCGAGGCCATCGGCGACGGCTTCGCCGTCTTCGGTGCCAATGGCCGGCAGCTGGTTGCCAACAAGGCCTTCCGCCGGCGCCGCAGCGCCGATCAGGACACAAGCTTCAGCGAACCCGTGCTGAAAACCAGCTGGGAAGAACGGGGCATCGACAACCGCTGGATCAAGATCGACGAGGCGAAAACCCAGTCCGGCCTCTGCGTCTACCTGGAGACCGACATCACCATGCTGAAAGAGCGGGAACAGGATCTGGTGGCGGCCAAGATGGCCGCCGAGGCCGCCGGCAAGGCGCGCTCGGATTTCCTGGCGCTCATGAGCCACGAGTTGCGCACCCCGCTGAACGCCATCATCGGTTTTTCCGAACTGACGATGAACCGGATGTTCGGGCCGATCCGGCCGAAATACCACGAATATGCCTGCGACATTCATCGCAGCGGCCGCCACCTGCTCGAACTGATCAACGACATCCTGGACATGTCGAAGATCGATGCCGGCAAGATGACCATCAATCTGGAAGTCATCGGCCTGTCGGATACCCTGCAGCAATGCCGCCGGCTGGTGGAGCCGCTGGCAATGGAGCGGGACGTCACCCTGAACTGCAATTTCTCCGACGAACTTCTGATCGCGGACCCGCTGCGCTTCCGCCAGATCATGGTCAACCTGCTGACCAACGCCGTGAAGTTCACGCCGCCCGGCGGAAGCGTCGACATCGGCGCCCTGCGCAGTGCCGACCGGCTGAAAATCTGGGTCAGCGATACCGGCGTCGGCATCGCGCCCGAGGATATCCCGAAAATCCTCGAACCCTTCGTTCAGGTCGGCGACATGAAGTCGCGCAGCAGCAGCGGCAGCGGGCTTGGCCTGCCGATCACCAAGGCGCTGGTGGAAATGCATGGCGGCCACATGACCATCGACAGCCGCAAGGGCGCCGGCACCGTCGTGACCGTCATCCTGCCGCAACGCCAGCTGGCGCGCACGGCGGCAGCGACCTGACCGGCTACCGCCCCACGGCCACACCTTCCCGACGCGGATCGGCGCCGCCGATCAGGCTGCCATCGCTGCGGATTTCGATCCCGTGCAGGCCGCTGTTGAGCTCGATCACGCTCGCCTTGTGCCCGCGCGCGCGCATCGTCTCGACCAGTGCGGCGGCTGCCGTGCCCTCTTCCAGTTCCAGTCCGGTATTGCGGTCCAGATAATGCGGCAGGCTGATCGCCTGCTGGATATCCAGTTTCCAGTCCAGCACGCCGATCACGGTCTGCGCCACATAACCGAGGATGCGGCTGCCGCCCGGCGAGCCCACGACCAGTCGCAATGAGCCGTCCGCATTGAACACCACCGTTGGCGCCATCGAACTGCGCGGCCGTTTGCCGGGCTCGATGCGGTTCGCCACCGGCCGGCCGTTCTCTTCGGCCGCGGCCGAGAAATCGGTCAGCTGGTTGTTGAGCAGGAAGCCATGCACCATCTGCTTGGAGCCGAAGACATTCTCGATTGTCACGGTCATCGCCACGGCATTGCGCGCCGCATCCACCGTCGAGACATGCGTCGTGGACGGCAGTTCGATGGCGCTGTCACGACCGAAAGCAGCCGGCAGGGCGCCATGCTTGCGCGGTGGCTCGCCCGGTGCGGCCGGCACGGTGCTGCCGCGTGCGGGATCGAGCAGTTTGGCGCGGCTGGCGAGATAACCGCGGTCGGTCATGCCCTCCAGCGGCAGGCGCACATGATCGGGGTCGCCGACATAAAAATCGCGGTCGGCATAGCCCAGCCGTTCGGCCTGCGCGACCAGATGCACGGCTTCCGGCGACAGCGGGGTCAGCTGGGCAAGATCGAAATGCGACAGGATGCCGAGCGCCTGCAACATATTCACGGCAGACGAGGGCGGCGGCATGGTGCAGACACGATAGACACGATACGGCGCACAGACCGGATCGCGCTCCACCGCGCGATAACCAGTCAGATCTTCCAGTGCCATGCCGCCGGGATTCGGCGCCTGACGTATCGCCGCGACGATATCGGCGGCGATCTGGCCCGTGTAAAAGGCATCGGCGCCTTCGGCCGCGACCCGGCGCAGCACGGCGGCAAACGGCGCATTCACCAGCAGGCTGCCGACCGGCCTGGCAGTCCCGGCCTCGGTGTAGAACAACGCGCGCGCTGCCGGCATCTGCCGCAGTTGCTGGTCGCGCTCCAGCAGCGCATGCAGCCGTGGCGAGATCGGGAAACCGGCCTCGGCGAGGCGAATGGCGGGCTGGAACAGCGCGGCCCAGGGCAGGCGGCCATAATCGGCATGCACAAGTTCGAACATCCGCAGCATGCCGGGCACGCCCACGGATGCCCCGCCGACCACAGCTTCCATGAAGCCTTTCCTGCGACCGGCGGCATCGAAGAACAGCCGGCGATCCACGCCGGCCGGCGCGGTTTCGCGACCGTCGAAGGCCCGCAGCTTTTGCTGTGCATTGTCCCAGACCAGCATGAAGCCGCCGCCACCGATACCGGCCGATTGCGGCTCGACCAGATTGAGCACCAGCGCGGTGGCAATGGCGGCATCCACCGCCGAGCCACCGGCAGCCATGATTGCGGCACCCGCCTCTGCGGCATGCGGATTGGCCGCAGCCGTCATGTAACTGGCCGCGCGACTCGCCTGCTTCTCGCTGCGCCCGGTCGCGGCTTCCGGCGCGATGCTTTCGAAATTCGTCCGGGATTGCGGTTGGGCCCCCGCCGTTACTGCAGCTAGAGACAGGCCCAGCAGAACCGACAGGCAGACCGCGCCGGCGTTTTTCAGTTCTGTTCCGCGGAAAATCCCCATGCGCCCTCGTCCCTGCCCAGCGCCGGCCAAAAGCCGTACGCGGTCTTATCATATGTAAGTTCGATAAGCAGATCACCGCGTTATCGGAAAGTAAGGCAGGGCCTCGTGACTCGTGATGTAGCGTCCGGATCAGTAACTGCAACCAGATGCCGCACCCGAGAATGACCTTTTCAGCCCCCCTGCCTGCCAACGAAGACCAGCGCCTCGCCACGCTGCGGGACTACCGCATCATGGATACCGGGCCGGACGAAGGTTTCGACCGCCTGACGGCCTTTGCCGCCGATCTGTTCGACGTGCCGGTGGCCCTGATCAGCCTGATCGATGCGGAACGGCAATGGTTCAAATCGCGCCATGGCCTGCCGGTCAGCGAGACCCCGCGCGGTATTTCCTTCTGTGCTCATACCATTCTCGATGACGAGCCCCTGATCGTCGAGAATGCCGTCGAACACCCGCTCTTTCGCAACAGCCCCCTAGTCTGTGGCGGGCCCGGTCTGCGCTTTTACGCCGGCGTGGCGCTGCTTGCCGATGACGGTCAGCGGCTCGGCACGCTCTGCGTCGGCGACACCAGGCCGCGCCGCTTCTCGGATGAGGATGCACTCCGGCTGCGTCGCCTGGCTGCCATCGCCTCGGACGAACTGGAACTGCATCGCGCCCGCGTAAGGGCCGAGGAGAGCGTGGCCGCGCAGAATGCCGCCAACCAGCTCAAGAGCAAGCTGCTGGGCTCAATGAACCATGAATTCCGCACACCGCTGAATGCCATTCTCGGCTTCTCGCAGATTCTGGAACTGAACATGAGCAAGCGGCTTGGCCGCGAAGAACTGGAATATGTCGCAGCGATGAAGACCGCCGGCGAAAACCTGCTGCGCCTGAGCGACAGCATGATGACCATGGCGCAGCTTGAAGCCGAGGCGGTGCCGGTCGGGATCGAGACGGTCAGCGCGCAAAGGCTAATTGAGGAAGTCTATTCGCTGCATCGGCCTGCCGCGGCACTGAATGGCATCGCATTCATGCGCCGGACCTGCATCTCGGCCGCCGGGCTGCAGGCCGATCACAGCCACCTGCTGCGGATTCTGGGGCATTTCATCAGCAATGCCTTCAAATTCACCACGGCAGGCGGCGAAGTGACGCTGGGCTGTGCCAGCGACAACGGTGGAGTGACCTTCTACGTCGAAGACAATGGCTGCGGCATCGCGGCCGGGCGCCAGCGCGACGCTTTTCAGAGTTTCAACCGGCTCGGGCGCGAAGGCAGCACCGTCGCCGGCCTCGGGCTGGGCCTGGCCATTGCCAGCCGCCTGACGCAGGCCATGAAGGGCGAGATCGGCTTCGAGAGCCGTGAGGGCCTCGGCAGCCGTTTCTGGGTCCGCTTTCCCGCCGCCGCGTGACGCGGCGGCCGTGCCCGGCCTTACTGCTGTATCTGCTGCTGCGCCTGCTCCTGCTGGCGCCGGGCCTGCGGATTGACGCCCTGCTCGGGGCGCGGCGTCAGATGGGGATGGACCGGCTGCGGGGCAGGAGCGGATTTCGGTGACGCGGGAATGGTGGCCTGGTTTTGCATGGCGCTTTCCTCCGGTCGGTTCTGTTCTGCTTGGCGACTAAACTGGCCGGCTTCCTTCGCGTTCCGTATCTGCCGAAATATTCTTCAGGAACCCGCCAACGGCACTGCCGTTCGACTCCGTCCTATGAATCCGCCCGGCATGATCCGTCCGGCCGGTTTTTTCGCGGAGAATCGCCATGCAGCGTCCCAGCTGGGAAGGTCATCTGAAACTGTCGCTGGTCGCCTGTCCGGTCGCCCTGTTCAGCGCGACCACCCGCGGCAACGACATTTCCTTCCACCTGATCCACAAGAAAACCCACAACCGCATCCGGATGGTGCCGCACGACCCCAAACTGGGCGCCGTGAAGCGCAGCGATCTGCAGCGTGGTTATGAAGTCAGCAAGAATCGCTATGTGATCCTGAGCAACGCCGAAATCGAGGCGGCCCGGATCGAATCGACCAAGAATATCGAGATCGAGAGCTTCGTGGAGATGGAAGCCATCGACCGGGTCTACTGGGACCAGCCCTACTACGTCGCACCCAATGGCAAGAATGCGATGGAGGCCTATACGGTAATCCGCGAGGCAATGGAAAGCAGTCAGCGCATTGCCATCGGCCGGGTGGTCATGCATACGCGCGAGCGCGTCGTCGCCATCGAGCCGCGCGGCAAAGGGCTTCTGCTCACCACGCTGCGCAGCCATGACGAGGTCCGCGACGAGGAAGATTTCTTCCGCGGCGTCCCGGCCCGCAAGCCGGCAAAGGAAATGCTGGCCATCGCCGAGAAGATCATCGACCAGCAGGCAGAAGCCTTCGATCCATCCGACTTCACCGACCGCTATGAAGATGCCCTGCGCAAGATCATCAAGCGCAAGCAGAAGGGCCAGAAGATCACCGCCAAGCCGCTGGACGAGGAAACCAAAGTCGAAGACAGCGATCTGCTGGCGGCTTTGCGACGCAGCCTGAAGGGCGGCGGTGGCGGCGAAGAAAAGAAAACCAGCGGGAAGTCGACGGCGCGGCGCAAAACAGCATCGCCGCGCAGCAAGGCGCGGAGCAAGGCCAAGAAGGCTACACGCCGGCGCGCCGCAGCATAGTTTTGGTCAGCACCCGGCGGCTGGCCTCGAAGTCGTCCCAGTCGCCGATATGCTTCCGCGCCGCGTCCAGATTTTTCATGCTGTAGACCGGCAGCTTCTTCTGGCGTTCGAGATAGTCCCAGGTGATCGGCACCGCGATCGGCGCGCCGGGACGGGCCCGCGGCGACCAGCAGGCCACCGCCGTGGCGCTGCGGTCGTTGCGCAGATAGTCGACAAAAATCTTGCCCTTGCGTTTGGCCTTGCTTGCCACGGCGATGAAATGCGCCGGATCGGCCTCCTCGAAAGCCCGCGCCATGGCATGGGTAAAGCCCTTCACCTCTTTCCAGCCAGCTTTCGGCTTCAGCGGCACCACGACATGAATGCCCTTGCCGCCGGTCAGCCTGGGGAAGCTGGCAAGGCCGAAATCCTCCAGCCGGTCACGCATCGCCAGCGCGGCTTTTTTGACCAGGCTGAAAGGCACGGCGGCATCGGGATCGAAATCGAAAATCATCTGGTCGGGCTTCTCGACGTTTTTCGCCGTCGCCCCCCAGGGATGCAGCTCCACCACGCCCCATTGCGCCATGGCACGCAGGCCTTCGGCATCCTTCACCACCAGATAGGGCTGCTTGTCTCCGGCCAGTTTGATCTTGTCGATGAAGGCGGACGTGCCGCGATTGTGGTGCCGCTGGAAAAATGTCTGTCCCTCGATGCCGTCCGGTGCGCGAACGATCGACACGGGACGGTTGCCGGCAAAGCGCAGCAGCGGCTCGGCCATGCGCGCGTAGTATTCCGCCAGATCGGATTTGGTGACGCCGTCCTTCGGCCAGAGCCGCTTGCTCGGATTGCTGAGTGTGATCTTGCTTTGCGCGCCCGGACTCTTCGTTCCGGAAAGCATTTTCTTCGCCACAGCCCTGCCCTCACCGCCTACGGATTTCGCCGGCTTGTCTTCGCGTAAACCCTTGAAGGCAGCATGACGCAGCAGGCCGTCGCCGGTCCAGCCGCCATATTCCACCTCGCCGACCAGTTTCGGATTGAGCCAGATCACATCCGAGGTTTTTGCCGGCTGGATGCCGGAGAAAGGCGAGGTTCTGGTTTCCAGCGGTTTCACTGCCTTGCCGAGCTGGGCGGAGATTTTGGCGTTGAAACCGGTGCCGACCCGGCCGCGATAGCGCAGCTCCTTGCCGTCATAGACGCCCATCAGCAATGCACCGACGCTTTTACCGGCGGTGCCCTTGCTGTAACCGCCGATGACGAATTCCTGCCGGCCCTTGCATTTGGTCTTCACCCAGAACTCGCTGCGGCCCGAACGATAGGGCGCATCGAGCTGCTTGGAGACGATGCCTTCCAGGCCCATGCTGCAGGAGGATTGCCGCAGGCTTTCACCCGGCGAGATGAAATGCGGCACGAAGCGGATCCGCCTCCGCTTCGCCTCCGGCGGCAGAAATGCCTTCAGATTTTCTTTCCGCGTTTCAAACGGCTGGTCGCGCAGGTCTTCGCCCCCGGCCCAGAGCAGATCGAAGGTAAAATAGACCAGCCCGGCCGTATCGCCCGCCTGCAGTGCGGCCTGCAGCGCCGGGAAGTCCGGCCGGTCGCCCTCGGCCAGTGCACAGACTTCACCATCGACGATACCGTCCGGCAGCTTTTCGGCCTCGGCGACGATCTCGGGAAACTTTTCCGTCCAGTCCAGACCGCTGCGCGACCAGGCTGTCACCTTTCCGCGGTCGATCCGCAGCTGGATGCGGTAGCCGTCGAACTTGATCTCATGCGCCCAGCCCTCTTCTTCCGGGGGCACCTCCCACAGCTTCGCCAGCTGCGGCGCGATGAAGCCCGGCATGGCCGCGGCCTTGCGGCTGGTCTTTTTCCTGACGGCTTTCTTCCTGACGGCTTTTTTCGGTCGCGCCTTGCCGGCGATCTCCGCCAGGCTGCGGCCGCTGTCCACCGATTCATCGAGCGCGGCGATATCGGCGGCCTTGCCGGTGCGGACGTGGCGGTCCCTTTCCTTGATCAGCAGCCAGTTCCTGCCGCTCTTGTTGCGCGACCCACGCATCTGCACCAGTGCCCAGCGGCCCTGCAGGCGCTCGCCCTCCAGCTCGAAAGCGATCTTGCCCTTTTTGAGGGCGCGGGCCGCATCGTCGGTCCCGACCGGATGCCAGCGCCCGCGGTCCCACAGCTGCACCGTGCCGCCGCCATACTCGCCCTCCGGAATGGCGCCCTCGAAGCCGCCATATTCGATCGGATGGTCTTCCACCTGCACGGCCAGCCGCTTGTCGGCCGGATCCAGGCTCGGGCCTTTCGGCACGGCCCAGGATTTCAGCACGCCGTCATGTTCGAGCCGGAAATCGAAATGCAGATGGCTGGCGTCGTGCCGCTGGATTACGAAGCGATGCTGGTCGCGCCTGTGCTGCCTGCCGCGCGGCTCGGCGGTTTTGCTGAAGTCGCGCTTGCGGTTGTAGGTGTCGAGGCTGCGGGCTGGCATACCGGCCTAACCCCTCATGCAAGGCTAAGTTCCGGAACAATGGCATATGGCCAGCCATTGAGTCCTGCCGCGTTCACAGGAGGCCACCATGACCACCACAGCCCGCCGTCCGAAAGACCTGCCACCCCAGCATCAGCAGCACCAGCCCGGCAAAGAGGGCGCCATGACGCCCGAGTCGCAATCCTTCATGCGCAACTACAAGGCCGCCGGGAAACTGACGGGCAAGGTGGCGGTGATTTCAGGCGGCGACAGCGGCATCGGCCGCGCAGTTGCCATCGGCTTTGCCAAGGAAGGTGCCGATGTGGCGATCCTGTATCTGGACGAGCACGAGGATGCCAAAGCGACGAAGGCGGCCGTGGAAGCCGAGGGCCGACGCTGCCTGCTGTTCTACGGCGACATCGCCGACCGCGGTTTCATCGACACCAGCGTGGCGGAGATCGCCGCCGGTTTCGGCCATATCGACATCCTGGTGAACAACGCCGCGGAGCAGCATGTCGAAACCGATTTCGCCGAGATCGAACCGGCGCAATGGGAGCGCACCTTTCGCACCAACATTTTCGGCAGCTTCCATCTGACCCAGGCCGTGCTGCCGCATCTGCAGCAGGGCGCCGCGATCATCAACACTACATCGATCACGGCATTCCGCGGCCAGCCGACCCTGATGGACTATTCCTCCACCAAGGGCGCCATGCTGGCCTTCACCCGTTCGCTGGCGATGTCGCTGGTGAAGCAGGGCATCCGCGTCAATGCGGTGGCGCCCGGGCCGATTTGGACACCACTGATCCCGGCCAGCTTCCCGGCCGACAAAGTCGAAACGTTCGGCAAGGAGGTGCCGATGGAACGGCCCGGCCAGCCCGATGAAGTGGCGCCGGCTTACATCTTCCTGGCTTCAGACGATGCCAGCTACATCAGCGGGCAGACGCTGCATGTGAATGGCGGCGTGATCCTGGTTTAGCGCTGCCGCGCAAGCGCAGAGGCAGCCAGAAAAATTTCGACATTCCGCACAGAGCAGCAATATTCGCGAACAAATAGAGGTAATGCAGAACCCAGCCCTCGCGCAAGCTTTGCGCTGAGCGGCCGCATCCGGTTATCCTTCTCTGCACACAACAAATCGAGTCTTGCGCTGCCCGCTGCCACCAACAGGCTCGTCAGCAAGTTTTTTTGCGCGTCAATAAAAAATAAGGGGAGACATTTCATGTCGGCTAACAGCGAATTCTCAACCGTCAACCGCAGCAAAGCTGATTTCACCAGCATCTATGTGCAGCCCGATCCGCGTGCGTATTTCCACACCCTCGGTGCGCTCGGTTATGTAATCCCGCATCTGGCAAGTTCCGTATTCGACCAACTGATCGAAGCGCGTGAACGCGCCAAGGGCGGCCCGATCACCGTGCTCGACCTCGGCTGTTCCTACGGTGTGAATGCGGCCCTGATGAAATACGCCATCAATTACGATCACCTGACGGAACGCTACGATACACTGGTGAATCAGCAATTGACGTCAGAGGACGTGCTGAAGCTGGACCGCAACTATTTTTCGTCCTGGCCGCGCAAGCGCAGTATTCGCGTCATTGGCCTGGATATCTCGCAGGAAGCGATTTCCTACGGGCTGAATACCGGCATCCTCGATGACGGCATCGTTGCCAATCTGGAGACCGACGAATTGTCCGACGCGGACGCGCGGGTACTGTCTGAGGTAGACCTGATTGTTTCGACCGGCTGTGTCGGCTATGTCACGAGCAAGACATTTGACAAGCTTACGGCCAGCACAACCCACGGGGAAGCTCCCTGGGTCGCCTCCTTCGTGTTGCGCATGTTCGATTACAGCGACATCTCTCGCATTCTGCAGCGGCAAAGTCTGGTGACGCAGAAATTCGAAGGCGCCACTTTCGTCCAGCGCCGGTTCCGCGACGAGGCTGAAATGCGCGGCGCGATGGAAGCGCTCGCCCTGCGCAAACTTAACCCTTCAGGCAAGGAAGCCGATGGACTATTCCATGCCGAACTGTATTTTTCGCGACCGCAATCCGAGTCGGTGATGCGGCCCATCAACCAGTTGGTATCCGTGGCCAGCGGCGCAAACCGAAACTACGGCCGCCGGCCGCGCATGACTGGGCGGCCATCACAGCCAATCCGGCACGACAGGGCTGGCGCGTCCCTCTAACGGCTAAATCACGCCCTTCTCGCGTAACGCCTTCAGCCGCGCCGCGTCGAAACCAAGCTGCTCGCTCAGCACCTCGTCGGTATGTTCGCCCAGCAGCGGCGGGCCGCGATCATAGCTCACCGGCGAGTCCGAGAGCCGCAGCGGGCTCGCCACACTGGGCAGCGTGCCCTGCCCGCGATGCGGCACGGTCTGCTGCAGGCCGCGCGCCTGCACATGCGGATCGGCAAAGACGCGATCCACCGTGTTGATCGGACCGCAGGGCACCTGGCGCTTTTCCAGCGCCGCGATCAGGTCGTCGATCGTGCGCTTTTTCGTCTCGGCCTCGATGGCGGCAACGATCTCGGCGCGGTGATTGAGGCGTTCGATATTGGTGGCGAAGCGCGGATCGGTTTTCCATTCCGGATGGCCGAGTTCGTCTGCCAGTTTGCCGAACTGGCCATCGTTGCCGACCGCGATGATCACATGGCCGTCCGAGGTCGGGAAACTCTGATAGGGCACGATGGCGGCATGACCGTTGCCCATACGCTGCGGCACTTCATGGCCGACCAGATAATAGGTCGCCTGGTTGGCGAGCGCCGCCACCTGCACATCCAGCAGCGCCATGTCGATATACTGGCCCTTGCCTGAGCGATGCCGCTGGTTCAGCGCCGCCAGGATCGCGATGGTCGAATACAGCCCGGTCATCACATCGGACAGCGCCACGCCGGCCTTCTGCGGACCGGCACCCGGCTGGCCGTCGCGCTCGCCGGTCACGCTCATCAACCCGCCCATGCCCTGGATGATGAAATCGTAGCCCGCCCGCGGCGCATAAGGCCCGGTCTGGCCAAAGCCGGTGATCGAGCAGTAGACCAGGCGCGGATTGAGCTTCGACAGGCTGTCGTAATCGAGCCCGTATTTCTTCAACCCGCCGAGCTTGTAATTCTCCACCACCACATCGGCTTTGGCGGCGAGGTCGCGCAGGATCTGCTGGCCGTCTTCGCTGGCCATATCCACCGTGATCGAGCGCTTGCCGCGATTGGCGGCGAGATAATACGCGGAGTCGGCCCGCGCGCCTGTTTCGGGATCCTTGAGATAGATCGGACCCCATTTGCGCGTGTCGTCGCCCTCGCCCGGCTTTTCCACCTTGATCACGCTGGCGCCGAGATCGGCCAGGTTCTGCGTGCACCACGGACCCGCCAGCACGCGGCTGAGATCCAGCACAAGGATATCGTCCAGCGCGCGCATGCCGGCAGCTCCGCCTGCTTGAGGTAAGACTTAGTAGAAGGCCTGGATACCGGTCATGGCACGGCCGAGGATCAGCGCATGGACGTCATGCGTGCCCTCGTAGGTGTTGACCGTCTCCAGATTCACCAGATGGCGCATCACATGATAATCCTCGTGGATGCCGTTGCCGCCGTGCATGTCGCGCGCCATGCGGGCGATATCCAGCGCCTTGCCGCAGTTGTTGCGCTTGATCAGCGAGATCATCTCCGGGGTTTCCTGGCCGGCATCGCGCAGGCGGCCGACGCGCAGCGCGGCATTCAGCCCCAGCGCGATCTCGGTCTGCATGTTGGCCAGCTTGAGCTGGATGATCTGGTTGGCCGCGAGGGGCCGATTGAACTGCTTGCGGTCCAGCACATACTGGCGCGCCTGGTGCCAGCAGGCTTCCGCCGCACCCATGGCACCCCAGGCGATGCCGTAGCGCGCGCTGTTCAGGCAGCCGAACGGACCTTTCAGGCCCTGCACATTCGGCAGCAGATTTTCTTCCGGCACGAAGACGCCGTCCATGACGATCTCGCCAGTGATCGACGCGCGCAGCGACAGCTTGCCGTTGATCTTCGGCGCCGACAGCCCCTTCATGCCCTTTTCCAGGATGAAGCCGCGGATGATGCCATCCTCGGTCTTGGCCCAGACGACAAAGACCTGGGCGAGCGGCGAATTGGAAATCCACATCTTGGCGCCGCTCAGCTCGTAACCGCCGGGCACCTGTTTGGCGCGCGTCTTCATGCCGCCCGGATCGGAGCCATGGTCCGGCTCGGTCAGGCCGAAGCAGCCGATCCATTCGCCGGTCGCCAGCTTGGGCAGATACTTCTGGCGCTGGGCCTCGGAGCCATAGGCATAGATCGGATACATCACCAGGCTCGACTGCACGCTCATCATCGAGCGATAGCCGGAATCGACGCCTTCCACTTCGCGCGCCACCAGGCCATAGGCCACGTAAGAGGCGCCGGCGCAGCCGTAGCCGTCGATCATCGAGCCGAGCAGGCCGAGTTCGCCCATCTCGCGGAAAATCGCCGGATCGGTCTTCTCCTCGCGGAAGGCTTCCTTCACGCGCGGCAGCAGCTTGTTCTGGCAATACTCGCGCGCCGTGTCGCGGATCAGGCGCTCGTCCTCGGTCAGCT
>JAEYSS010000020.1 GCA_023434425.1 Pseudomonadota bacterium
TGGGCAACCAGGTGACGAGGCCTGGGAAGAAGTAGATCAGCGCGATGGCCACGCACATCAGCAGGAAAAGCGGGAAGGCCGTCCTGGCGATATAGGTGATCTGATGCCCGGTCATGCCCTGCAGCACGAACAGGTTGAAGCCGACCGGCGGCGTGATCTGCGCCATCTCCACGACCAGAACCAGGAAGATACCGAACCAGACCAGATCGATGCCGAGCTTCTCGATCATCGGCAGCACGATCGCCATGGTCAGCACGATCATCGAGATGCCATCGAGGAAACAGCCGAGAATGATGTAGAAGATCATCAGCACCACAATCAGCGCGCCGGCCGACAGGCCCATCTGGCCGATCCAGTCGGCGAGATGGCGCGGCAGGCCGGTGAAACCCATGGCGAGCGTCAGGAAGGCGGCGCCGGCCAGAATCAGCGCGATCATGCAGGAAAGACGCGTGGCGCCCAGTAAACTCTCTTTGAAGGTCTGCCAGTTCAGGCTGCCCTGCAGCTTGGCCACCAGCAGCGCGCCGACCACGCCGAGGCCGGCGGCTTCGGTGGCGGTGGCGACGCCGACATAGATCGAGCCCAGAACGGCGATGATCAGGCCCACGGTCGGCAGCAGGTGCCGCGAGGCATAGACCTTCTCCATGAAGGTGTAGCGCTCGGTCGGCTCGGGGATCCTGCCCGGATTGAGTAGCGACCAGACCACGATATAGCCCATGAACAGGCCGCCCAGCAGGATGCCGGGGATCACACCGCCGATGAACAGCTTGGAGATCGACACGTCGGTGGCGACGCCATAGACGATCATGATCAGCGAGGGCGGAATCAGCAGGCCGAGCGTGCCGGCGCCAGCGAGCGTGCCGATCACCATGTCTTCGGGATAGTTGCGTGCCCGCAGCTCCGGCACCGTCATCTTGCCGATGGTGGCGCAGGTGGCGGCCGAGGAACCCGAGACGGCAGCGAAGATCGTGCAGCCGATCACGTTGGTGTGCAGCAGACGGCCGGGAATCCGCGTCATCCACGGCGCCAGGCCGCGGAACATGTCTTCGGACAGCCTGGTACGGAACAGGATCTCGCCCATCCAGATGAACATCGGCAGCGCAGTCAGCGTCCAGCTCGAAGACGAGCCCCAGATGGTGGTGACCATCGCATCGCCGACCGGGCGCGAGGTGAACAGCTCCATGGCGATCCAGCCACAGGCCAGCAGGCCGAGGCCGATCCACAGGCCGGCAGCAAACAGAACGAACAGCGCGGCAATCAGGAAGCCGGCGACAAAAATCTGATCCATGGTCGGGGTTCCGCTTATTCCGTGCGCGCCAGCTCGTCGGCCGGCTTTTCGATCTGCTTGCCGAGCAGTACCAGAACCAACTCCTCGATGAAGGCGATGCAGAATACCGCCGTGCCGAGCGCCATGCCGATCTGCGGAATCCACAGCGGCGTCGCATCGTTGGAACTGCTGATGTCGTTAAACTTCCAGGACCACCAGGCCATCTTCACGCTGTAGAAGGCGAAGGCGCCGGAAATCGCCACGGCCATCACCAGACAGAAAATCTCGAAACCGCGGCGCGCGTTGCCCGTCAGGCGACTGATCACCAGGGTGACGCGGATATGGTCGCCCTTGGCCAGCGTGCCGGCCAGCGCGAGGAACGAGGCCGCGGCCATGAAATAGCCGGCATAGGCGTCGATGCCGCGGATATAGAAATCGAACTGGCGGCCCAGGATGCTCAGCACGATCGATGCCAGAACGGCGATCATGCACAGGCCGGCGAGCCAGAGGGAGGCATGATAGAGCGGAGCGAGCGGAGAGCGCATGTGAAACTCGAAAGGCGGGCAGATATGCCGGGAGGCAGAAAAGCGCCGGGCGGGTTTTGAGGCCCGCCCGGCTGGGATTTACATCTTCCTGTAGGCATCGACGATGGCTTTGCCATCGGCGCCGGCCTTCTTGGTCCATTCCTCGATCATGGTGGCACCGACCTTCTCGAGACCGGCCTTCAGCTCGGCGCTCGGCGGCTGCACCTTCATGCCGTTCTTGGCCAGATCGGCCTTGGCGGCTTCGGTCTCGACCTTGGCGGCGTCCCAGCCGCGCTTCTCGGCGGCAGCGGCGGCATCCTTCACGGCCTTCTGCGTCGCCGCATCCAGCTTCTTGAAGGCGTCGTTGTTGACGAAGATCAGGTTCTTCGGCAGCCAGGCCTGGGTGTCGTAGTAATGCGTCAGGGCTTCCCAGACCTTGGAGTCACGACCGGTCGAACCCGAGGTCATGAAGGTGTCGACCACGCCGGTCGCCAGCGCCTGGGCCAGTTCGGCCTGCTGGATCGTCACCGGCTGCGCCTGCACCAGTTCGGCGATGCGCGAGGTGGCCGGGCTGTAGGCGCGCCACTTGGTGCCCTTCAGATCCTCGATCTTGTTGATGTCCTTCTTGGCGTAGATGCCCTGCGGCGGCCAGGCCACGGCATAGAGCGCCGTCATGCCCTGGTCGTTGAGCTTCTTCTCGATCACCGGCTTCTGCGCCTGCCAGAGCTTGATCGCAGAGTCGAAGCTGGTGGCGAGGAACGGCACGCCGTCAGCGCCGAACACCGCGATCTCGTTCTCGACGTTGACCATCAGCACTTCGCCGATCTGCACCTGGCCGGTCTGCACCGCGCGCTTGATTTCCGGCGCCTTGAACAGCGAGGCGCCCGGATGCACGGTGATCTCGAGTTTGCCGCCCGACATCTTCTTCACGTCTTCGGCGAACTGCACCAGATTCTTGGTGTGGAAGTTGCCGGCCGGATAGGCGCCCGGCAGATCCCACTTGGTCTGCGCGACGGCGCCGGTGGCACCAGCCAGGGCAACGCCGAACACGGCGGCGGAAAGCCACATCTTGCGAGTCATATCGATTATCTCCCCATTGGACGATGCGCCCAGACTTCATCATGGCGCGCATGTAAAATAGTTTGTCATCGTATGACCTGTCTTGGCAAGGCCAAGCCGCGTACAAAACAGGCTGACGCCGAAACAGGCAGGATGGTCGCGAAGCAGTCATCGTCCTGTCGCGGACCAATGGCCCAATCGCGACGACCAATCTGCTTGCTCGCAGGCGCAAAACCCCACTGGCTCATGACGCGATTGGCACCGCCGCCGCGAAACGGGTAAGGTGATGCGAGGCAGGGAACGGCAGAAAAACAGGCAGCCATGAGCATCGCAGATGATCGGACCTCGGCCGGGCCCGTGCAGCAGCCGGCCTCCTGGCGGGCGCGGCTCTCCTGGGCGATGTTCGACTGGGCCAACCAGCCGTATTTCACCGTCATCACCACCTTCATCTTCGCACCCTATTTCACCTCGAAGGTGATCGGCGATTCCGTCGAAGGCCAGTCGCTCTGGGGCTTCACCCAGGCTTTCTCGGCGGCCATCGTCGCGCTCGGTGCGCCGTTTCTCGGCGCGATCGCCGATGCCGGCGGCCAGCGCAAGCCCTGGCTCTTCGCCTTCCAGTTCCAGCTTGCCTTCGGCTGTGCGCTGCTCTGGCTGGCGCAGCCCGGCCAGCCGCAGCTGATCCCGCTGGTCATCCTCGGTCTCGTGCTGGCCAATATCGCCGCCGAATATTCGATCATGTTCAACAATGCACTGCTGCCTTCGCTGGAAACGCCGCGCCATGTCGGGCGGCTCAGCGGTCTGGGCTGGGGCATGGGCTATGTCGGCGGGCTGATCGCGCTGTTCAGCGTGCTGATCGTGTCGCAGCCCGAACTGATCGGCCTCACCCCGCCGCCGGGCGAAGCGTTGCTGGGCCTGAAGCGCGACGCTTTCGAGGCCGAACGCATCATCGGGCCAGCGGCGGCGATCTGGCTCGTCCTGTTCGTGACGCCGATGTTCCTGTTCACGCCGGACCGTCCCGGTTCCGGCAAGCCGTTCCGTACCGTGGTGCGCGACGGCATCGGCCGCGTGATCGACACCATCCGCCATATGCGGCGCTACAGGAATCTGCTGCGCTTCCTGCTGTCCTACATGGTCTATTACGACGGGCTGGTGGCAGTGATCGGCTTTGGCGGCATTTACGCCGCAGGCGTGTTCGGCTGGGGCACCACCGAGCTTGGCCTGTTCGGCATCGCGCTCAACGTGATCGCGATTCCGGCCGTGATCCTCGGCGGCTGGCTGGAAGACCGCGCGGGCTCCAAACGCGCCGTGCAACTGGCGATCTGTCTCGTTGGCCTCGGCACGCTCGGCATCATGTCGATCGGACAGGGCAGCGTGTTCTTCGTTATCGAGGTGACTCCGAAGCTCGCCGGGGCCGGGTTGTTTGCCTCAACCGGCGAACAGGTCTTCTTCCTCTGCGCGGTGTTTCTGGGCCTTGGCATGGGCACGATGCAGGCCGCCAGCCGGACTTTGGTGGCGCGCCTGTCGCCGCCCGATATGGTGGGCGAATTCTTCGGCATCTTTGCGCTCTCGGGCCGCGCCACCACCTTTCTGGCGCCGCTGCTGATCGGCATCACCACAGCCGTCTTCGCCACCCAGCGTATCGCCCCGGTGGTGATCCTGGTCTTCCTCGCGCTCGGCTTCGTGCTGTTGTGGAAGGTGCAGGAGCCGGCGCGCCAGTAACGCGCCGACGCACAGTTCGGCTTATCCCGTTTTGGAAAACCGCTGCGGCTTCTCGCGATTGACGAGGTCCAGTTCCGTATCGTGCATGTAGTCGCGCGTGATCGGCAGGGTCTCTATCTTCCTGGCCAACTGCACCTGGAACACCATATGGCCCCAGTGCCGGAAGGTGATTTCCGACGCCGCCAGATAGAACTCCCACATGCGGCAGAAGCGCTCGTCATACAGCGCCTTTGCCTTGTCCCATTGCGCCATGAACCGCATGCGCCAGTGTTTCAGCGTTTCGGCATAATGCAGGCGCAGGATCTCCATATCGGTGACCCAGAGCCCGCTCTGTTCGATCACCGGCATCACTTCCGACAGCGCCGGGATATAGCCGCCGGGGAAGATGTATTTGCGGATGAAGCCCGGCGTCGTGCCCGGTCCCTCCGAGCGGCCGATCGAATGCACCAGCGCCACGCCGTCCTCGGTCAGCAGGTTGTGGATGCCTTCGAAATATGCGCGGTAATGCGGCACGCCGACATGTTCGAACATGCCGACAGAAACGATGCGGTCGAATT
Source organism: Pseudomonadota bacterium (assembly GCA_023434425.1). Lineage (GTDB taxonomy): Bacteria > Pseudomonadota > Alphaproteobacteria > Ferrovibrionales > Ferrovibrionaceae > Ferrovibrio. Next base: position 5,124 of record JAEYSS010000020.1, read on the forward strand.
TGCGGCCCAGCATCCGGCGGTAATCGACGATTTCGAATTTCACCCGGTCGCTTAAGCCCCGTTCCTGCGCACGGCGGCTGGCGATGGCATGCTGCTCGTGGCTCAGTGTGATGCCGACCACCTCGACGCCGCAGGTTTCCGCCAGATACAGCGCCAGTCCGCCCCAGCCGCAGCCGATTTCCAGCACGCGCATGCCGGGCTTGAGGTTCAGCTTCGCCGCGATATGCCGTTTCTTGGCCAGCTGGGCCTGTTCCAGCGTGGCATCCGGCGTCTGGAAATAGCCGCAGGAATACTGCTTGTCGGTATCGAGGAAGAGGTCGTAGAGCCGGCCGTCCAGATCGTAGTGATGCTGCACGTTTCTGCTAGCGGCGGCTTCCGGGTTGAACTGGTACCACAGCCGCATCGCGCGTTCCCACGCGCGCTGCACGGCCGAGAAGGGAATGTGGCCATGGACGCCGAGATTGCGCACCACCAGGGTGAGGAAGTCGTAGATGCTGCCCTGCTCAAGGATCAGCTCGCCGTTCATGTAGCATTCGCCGAGCGCGAGCTTCGGATTCAGCGCGATGCGCCATTCGGCGCTCAGGCTGGTGACGCGGATTGCCACCGTCTCCGGGCCAGGCGATTCACCATAATGCCGCCGCTCGCCACGGTGATCGATCACCGTCAGCGATCCGGTCCTGATGAGTCTCCTGAATACAGCACCAAGAAGCATGCGGAATCTCCTGACGAAAAGAGATAACGCCCCATCCCGGTGTTTATATTGGCGCGGCCGGCGGGGCTGGACAAGAGGGGTTGTTGAAACCCGCAGCGATTGCACCTGCGGTATATCCGGAGAGTTGGGTACCGCGCCGCACTATACGCGGGGCGGTTATCAGGGAGTCGATAACTCCGAGGC
>JAEYSS010000056.1 GCA_023434425.1 Pseudomonadota bacterium
TGACCAAATGACACCATGCCTCCGTAACTCATGATGAGGTTCAGGCTGCTGGCGAACAGCGCCATGATCATAATTTCGGTGCCCAGCAGGGCTATGCCGGGTCCAAAGGCGAACAGCACCGCCAGGGCTGCCAGAGCGGCGCCAATCCAGACGATCACTTCGAAGCGGGGTCGGGTCGTCATCGCGTCACCCCTGTCCGGCCGAGCGAACGCATCACAAGCACTGCCGCCATGATCAGGAAGATCAGCACCATGGAGAGGCGCGGATAATACAGAACCCCCATCGCTTTCAGTACGCCGACGGCCAGCGCACCCGCGAGCGCACCATAAAGGTTGCCCAACCCGCCAATCACCACGACGATGAAGGCGCCCACAATGATCGTGGTATCGAGCATGTAGTTTATGTTGCCGAAGGGTGCTGCCAGTCCGCCAGCCAGACCGGCCAGGAACGAGCCCGCGACAAAAACCGACGTGAATATCGTCTGCTGGTTGATACCCAGCAGAGCCACCATGCCGCGGTCGTCCGTTGCGGCCCGCAGAAGTATACCGGCTCGGGTGAATTTGATGACAAGTATCATCACGGCAATGACCAACAGACCTGCGCCGAAGATTGCCAGTTGGAAGATCGGGAAGTAGGCTCCCGCGACCTTGAGAGCACCCGATAGCTCAACCGGCATACTGACCAGGACATCGTTGCGTCCCCAAATCAGTTTGACGACGTCGCGGATTATCAGAACAAGAGCAACTGTGATGATCAGCTGCATCAACTCTTCCGACCCGTAAATCCGGCGGAGCACAAATATCTCAAAAATGCCGCCGAGAGCAGCTACCGCGACGGCAGACAGAAGGACGGCGCCCACAAACCCGAAGAGCGTGCCGTCCGACAATATCGGCACCAGCTGGTACGTCAGGAATGCGCCAATCATGTAGAGCGATCCATGCGCGAAATTGATGATCCGCGACACGCCGAATATCAGGGTAAGTCCGGACGCTATCAGGAAGAGCATCATGCCTTCCATCAGCCCGTTCACCACCTGCACTGCCAGCATTTCCGCTCTCCGGAAGCTACGTGATTGGGGCGGCGCCGACGCCGCCCCAATCAACCTGCCGATTACTTAGCGGCCGCGCGCAGGGCTTTGACCTGCTCTTCCGACGGCATGGTCTTGCTCGCCTCGATACGCGTCACATCTTTGAGGATCGAGTACGAATAGGCCGGGTCTGGCGCGACGGCACCGACCCAGATCGGCGCGTTCATCTGGCCATCCAGGGCCCGAACCGACATATCGTTACCACGCAGACCGCTGTACTTGATGCTGGTCACAGCCTTAATCACATCGTCAGCCTTCACGCTGCCTGCCTTCTTGACGGCTTCGGCATAAAACATCAGGCCGTCATAGGTCAGCACAGCCCAATCGCTCGGCTCGGTGTTGTACTTCGCCTTGTAGGCATCAACAAAAGCTTTTGCCTTGGGATTCCCCATAAGCGCGGTGAACGGCGCGCGGGCAAAGCCCACCACGCCTTTAGGGGGCATTTCCTTACCCATGCTCTGGAGGAAATCGACCGTGGTCAACGTGATCAGGTTGGTCTGGTCGAAGAAGCCGAAGCTCCGCCCCTGCTTGACGAAGTTTACCAGTCCGGACCCGAACAATGGCCCATAAACCGCATCAGGCTTCTGCGCGAGAACCGCTGTGATGTATGACGTCATATTGCTTTCGCCGAGTTTAACGTAGATCGGCGCTGCAATTTCGACATCCGGGCGGATTTTCTTGAGATGCTCCGAGAAGGTCTTCACCGAGGTATGACCAAACTCATAGTCAAAGGCCAGCGGCACGATTTTCTTCCAGGCCTTGTTCTGGGCCACGTACTCCGCCGCGCCGGACGCTTCCATCAGCACATTGGCCTGCGTCTGCCAGAAATACGGCTGGAACTTGTCGAGGTTGACGGCCTGGGTATTTCCGATGGCCGAGTAGAACGGAACTTTCAGTTCCGCCGAGACAGCGGTTTCCGCCAGCATCACCGCCGACGAGCAGACGCCCGTTAAAAGGTCGATTTTGTGGTTGACGATGAGGTCTCGCGCCTCTTTGGCACCTTCGTCCGGCCGCGTCTTGGTATCGCGCTCAATCACTTCAATCTTGCGCCCCAGCAAGCCGCCCGCCTTGTTCAGCTCTTCAACCCCGAGCCGGAACGCCTTGGTGGCGCCATCGACCAGCGGCCCGCAGGCACCTGACATGTCTGCCGCATAACCGATACGGATTGGCTCCTGCGCAAAAGCCGGACTTGCCAAGCCGATAACCGCGGCAGCCAGTATTCCGAAAGCAGAAACGCTACTCTTTGCAAAACGATCCATGACGCGTCCTCCTCTGTTGTTTTTTGTGATTGTCGTCATCGTGCGCATGCGGCCTGCCGCTGCGGTGCTATTTGGCGTATTTCCGGAAGTCCGGCTTGCGCTTCTCATGGAAGGCCCGCACGCCCTCCTGCGATTCCTCCGTGTCGTAATACAGTTTCAGCGCCTGCATCCCCATCGCGGCGATACCGTGGATGTTGTCGGAATCTGCATTGAACGAACGCTTGGCGATTGCCAGAGCCGTAGGGCTTTTTTCCATCAGCTCGGCGCACCATGTCGCAACTTCGGCATCCAGCTGATCGTCCGGCACCACCTTGTTCACCAGCCCCATACCCATGGCTTCTACGGCCGTGTAGCGGCGGCACAGATACCAGATTTCGCGTGCCTTCTTCTCGCCGACAATGCGGGCCAGGTAGGCTGTGCCGAAACCTGGGTCAACCGAACCGACCTTCGGGCCAACCTGGCCGAACTGTGCTGATTCCCCGGCGATAGTCAGGTCGCACAGGGTCGCGAGCACATTCCCGCCACCGACGGCAAAGCCACGCACTTTTGCAATCACCGGTTTCGGAACAACGCGCATAATGGCATGTAGCGCCTCAATCGGCAGGCCGATCGTGCCGTGGCCATCGTATGAACCTTCATGCGCGGATTGGTCGCCGCCCGTGCAGAAGGCCTTCGTGCCTGCACCCGTCAACACTATGACGCCGATATCCTTGTTCCAGCCTGCCCGATTGAACGCGTCAATCAATTCGTCGCAGGTCTTGCCACGGAAGGCATTGTACTTTTCAGGCCGGTTCAGCGTGATGGTCGCAACGCCGTTCGCCTCTTCGTACAAGATGTCTTCGTATTGAGCTTTGTTTGTCACAGACCCAATCCTTGTCTTTGTGTGCTAATTTTTAGCCATTCATGGTCAGGCCGCCTGACACACTCAGCACCTGTCCTGTTATGAAGTTTGCGTCGTCACTCGCGAAGAAGGCGATGGCGCCGGGTAGGTCTTCGGGTTGCCCCAAACGTCCCAGCGGCACGGACCGCTTGAAGGCCTCGACCAGCTTTTCAGGATTTCCGGCACCCTGCAGGTAGTCTTTGAACAGGTTGGTATCCGTTGGACCTGGGCAGACGACATTTACATTGATGCCTTTTGCGGCGAGTTCGCGCGCGGCCGTTTTCGAAAAAGCGACCAGCCCTCCTTTGCAAGCGGCATAAACGGCCTCACCGCTGGAACCAACACGCGCTGCATCAGATGCGATGTTGACCACTTTCCCGGCCCGCCGTTCTGCCATCAGGGGCAATATCGCGTGATGCAGATTCAGCGCACCGACCAGATTGACGGCGATGATTCTCTGCCAGAGTTCGGGGTCGGTCTTGATAAAGGGGCGAAATACATCCCAGCCAGCGTTATTCACCAGGATGTGGATCGGACCCAGTTCGGCCTCCACGGCCTGCACGGCCGTCAGGACGGCACCATGGTCGGTGATGTCAACGGTGTAAGCGGTCGCCGAACCTCCCGCAGCAACGATTTCGGCGCGGACCGCTTCGGCGCCTGACGCGTCCCGGTCGAAGATGGCGACCTTCGCCCCCTCGGCGGCGAAGCGAAGACAGGTTGCGCGCCCGATGCCCCCCGCACCGCCCGTAATGACTGCCACACTGTCGCGCAAACCGCGCATGCTGCCTCCAAGCTTAAAACACTGACCCGAACTTCTCGGCTGCCGCGGTATGCCGCGACTTTCCACCGACTGATTTCTGCGCCATCATAGAATCAGGTCAATTTATGTCAATATGTTGTTATTTCTTCAAAGGAAGGTGATGCCATGAAAGACCTGCGCAACAACAAGGCTTCGGCGTCGTCGGAAATGGCGAACCGGATTTTTTTCCGGCTCTATCAAGCCGCCAATACCATGCACAAGACCGGTACAAAGGCGCTGGAAAAATACGGAGTCACCACCCAGCAGTGGTCGGTTCTCGGCGCACTTTCCCGCCCACAAGCCGCTAATGGCATGGCGATTGGCGACCTCTGCCGCTTCCTCATGGTTAGCAGACAGAACTTAAACGGCGTGCTCGAACGACTTGGTCGGCAGGGCTATACCACCGCAGTAACGGACGCCGCAGACCGCCGATCCAAACGCATCAAACTTACCCCCAAAGGGGAAAAACTCTGGGACGCCATCACCCCTCTGATCTACAGCTATTATGACAATACATTGCAGGGCTTCTCATTTGATGACCGAGTCGACTTCCTGCATCACCTGAACCATTTGCTGAACAACATGGTAAAATTGGAAGAGTAAGCCTGCGCCAAGCCCCTGCCTGCATCAGGCGGCAAATGTCTTAGCCACTTCACGGAGCTTGAATTTCTGGATCTTGCCGCTCGGTGTGCGTGGCAACTCCTCCATCACTTCCAGCCGTTCGGGCAGGTACTGCTTCGCGACCTTCTGCTCCTCCAGAAAAGCTACGATGTCGGCAAGCGTGAGGTTTTGGCCCGGTTTCGGGACTGCGAAGGCACAGGCCCTTTCGCCGAGGCGGCTGTCCGGGATACCGACAATGGCAACGGCCTGGACCGCCGGGTGGCGGAACAGCAAGCCTTCGATCTCGACGACCGGGACATTCTCACCGCCCCGAATGATGATATCTTTGGACCGTCCGGTGATGCGGACATACCCTTCCGCATCGATGCGCGCCAGGTCGCCGGTATCGAACCAGCCTTCGGCATCGTGGTTGAACCATTCCGGCCGCTTGAGGTAACCAGCAAAGTTCGAGCAGCAGCGTACTTTCAGCATGCCCTCTTCACCGACCGGCAACGGCTTATTGGCGCCATCAACCACTCGGATCTCGACGCCTTCGAGCGGGCAGCCATCGGTGCCGATCGTTTTGGACTCCGGGTCATCCGGACGGGTCATGGTGACGGCGCCGTTCTCGGTCATGCCCCAGGCAGAGATAATGTTCGCGCCCAGCGTCTTACCCGCGCGTTCGACCAGGGCCCTGGGAATCGGCGCACCCGCGGCCAGGAATATCCGGAGACTGTCGGCTTTCCCGGCGCCGGAAGCCACGGTGTCGGTAAGGTCCGCCAGGAACGGGGTCGACGCCATTGTGAAGGTGACACCTTCCTTTGTGATTCGCTCCACGGCCTGCTTCGGCTCCCAGATATCCTGCAGCACAGCGGTCGTTTGCAGCATGATGGGCATCATCAAGCCGTACATGAAGCCTGTCTGGTGAGCCATCGGCGAGGCCATCAAGACGATATCGCTGCGGTTCAGCCCCAGTCGCCGGGCATAAGGCAGGATATTCGACATCATGGTGTTGGCTGTGTGCATCACACCTTTCGGCTCACCAGTGGTGCCCGAAGTATAGAGCAGCTGCGTGATGTCATTCGGGGTCGGCCTGCGCGCCGAGAACAGCTTTGCTTTCTCCGCACTGTTCTCCCGTTCCGTGCCCAGTAGAACATCCTCGAAGCTGCCGGGCCCTTCCCCACCAACGCTCAAGACGTGCTTCAGATGGGGCAGCTTGTCGCGTATACCCGAAAGCATGGCCGGATAATCGAATCCGCGGAATTCACGCGGCACGATCATCACCTTGCTTTCAGCCAGGCCGAGCATGAAGGTCAGCTCGCGTTCACGGAAAATCGGCATCATCGGGTTGGTGACCGCCCCAATGCGCACGCAGGCCAGATGTAGCGCGGTGAATTGCCACCAATTAGGCAACTGAAAAGACACGACATCGTTCTTGCCGATGCCCAGTTCCACCAGACCCAGCGCGATACAATCGACCAGTCGACCCAGTTCGCGGTATGTCAGCCGCGTCGACCGGCCGGTCATCGAATTGGAGTCGACAATCGCTGTTCTGTCCGGGTCTTCGGCAATGCACCGATCGAGGTAATCGGTGATAATCCGGCCGGGCCAGTGCCCGGCTTCAGTCATTGCCCTAACCCGCTCCACCGGCAAAATTGGATCGAACTGCATGTTTTTTTCTCTCCTCACTTTTCTGGGCTTGCCTTCAGCGGGCCAGTGGAATGTCGATAACGACCTTGCCGAATTGCTCCCCGCTCTCAAGATAGTCGAGGGCAGCAATGGCCTCCGATAACGGATAGACACGATCGATCACTGGCCATAACTTGCCCTGAGTGACAGCGCTAAGCAGTCGCCTGAATTCTTCCTGACTTCCCAGCGTCGACCCGAAAATCTGCAGTTGCCGAATGAAGACTCGCTGCAGGTCGGCGCCTGGCTGGCTACCGGCCGTGGCACCACAGGTTACGATTCGGCCACCGCGTCCGGCCATTTTCAGGCTGTCATTCCAGCTTGGCCCACCGACACTGTCGATCACAACCTCGGCTCCATAACCATCGGTCAGCGCAAGTACGCGGCGTGGAACATCTTCGATTTGGCTGTCGATCCCTGCCGTCGCGCCCAAAGCGGCTGCGCGCTGCAGTTTCGTCGCATGCCTGGACGTGACAATCGTGCGGGCCCCGATCATCGTGGCGAGTTGGAGTGCGGCGATCGCCACTCCGCCGCCCACACCGACGATGACGACAGTTTCGCCCGGTTGCAGCTGCGCCTTCCCGAACAACATCCGCCAGGCGGTAAGATAGGCCACCGGCAGACAGGCCGCTGCGTGAAAGTCCATGCTGTCTGGGATCGGGAATACGTTCGACGCCGGAACCGAGACATACTCGGCCATAGTGCCGTGGCGATGCTCGCCAGTATAACGCACATGCAGGCAGAGGGATTGGTCACCGGCCCGGCAGTATCGGCAACTGCCGCATGACAGAGCTGGATAGATGACCACCCGTTGGCCAGGGTGGAGTGGCGAACGCGCGTCATGGACATCCACAACCTCGCCTGCGCCGTCCACACCCATGATCTGAGGTAGCGTATGGGTAATGCCAGCTCCGGACCGACGCATATAGAGGTCAACGCGGTTGATTGAAGCCGCCCGGATGCGAACGAGAACTTCTCCCGGCTGCGGCTCCGGTCGCTCGAAGGAGCCAAAGCTGGCACCGTCGACTACTCCGCGCTCACGGAGGATAACCGCCTGCATCAGCGATACTCCTCAGCGCGCCGGACCTGGCAGTCAGAAGGGAACATTCTTCCGCCCTGCCCGGGTACGGGCCACAATGGTTTTCATCACCTGGGCCGTCCCATCACCGATCTGGAGGCCGAGCACATCGCGCATGCGCTGCTCAAACGGCAGATCAGTTGAATATCCTGCATGGCCATGGACCAACAGGCACTGATGGATGGCTTCATAGGACAGTTTCGGCCCCCACCATTTTACCATAGCCGCCTCGGCGCTGTGGGGTAGGCCGGCATCCTTGAGCCACAAGGTTTTCTGGCAGAGCAATCTCGCCGCCGTCACATAGGTATCGAACTCCGCCAGCATGTGAGAGACGCCCTGAAATGCTGACAGTGGTTGTCCGAAAGCGTGACGTTCCTGAGCGTACTTCCAGGTTTCATGCAAAGACGTTTGTGCGACCGCAAGGCATTGCAGTCCAATCAGCGCACGGCTGAAGTCGAATCCCTGCATGACCTGCTTGAAGCCCGCACCTTCGGCGCCAAGTCGGTTTGCCGCCGGCACCCTTACAGTGTCGAAAATCAGACTGCCGCGGCCTATGGCGCGCTGGCCGTGATCGGAAAAACGACCGCGGTGGATACCCGGCGAGGTCATGTCGACAAGTAGCGCCGTTATGCCTGAAGCCCCGTCATCCGGGCGGCCGGTCCGGCCAAAAACAATGGCTGCATCGGCCTGGTCGGCCATCGAGATCGAAGTTTTCTCACCGTTCAGGACATAGCTGTCGCCGTCAGGCGTCATTTTGAGCTGCAGCCGAGCCGCGTCCGATCCGCCATGGGGTTCCGTCAGAGCCAGAGCGATAATGGCCTCCCCACGCATTAAGCGGGGGAGCCACTGACCCGCCAGTTCAGCGGAAGCATGATCGGCGAGGATATGACCGTTCAGGGACGCAAGCAGCTGGATATAGGCAATATTGAAATCAGCCGCCGCGATGCTTTCGATGATGACGCCAGCGGCAACATAGCCCAGACCTAGACCACCGTAACTTTCTGGTAGTTCCGGCGCGATCAGCCCCAGCGCTCCCATTTCAGCAATCAGGCTGCGGTCAAACTGACCGGTGATGTCATGTTTGCGGTATAGCGGCGCCAGCCGATCCTGCGCGAAACGACGCGCAGTCTCGCCGATCGCTTCCTGTTCGGGCGATAAAGCGAAATCCATTGTTCCTCCCTTCCAGAGTCTTAAAAGCAAACTGAATACTATGTCAATATATTGCTATATTATCTGGGGCCGGATATTTGGTGGTGCACGGATATGTGGTCATTTCCGTACTTTCTGGATTTTTCGCTGACCTGAGCCCAGCTTCGTTTCCTATCGTATATCAATAGGTTGTTATGTTATGCCGCAACGCACAATCCCGGCGGCGTAGAAATTATGGGAACAAGAAAATGCGCCTACGCAATCGCACCGCCCTGATCAGCGCCGCGGCTGGCCCCATGGGGGCCGCAATCGCTCGTCGATTTCTCGATGAGGGCGCCAGCGTCGTCTTGACCGACATATCGGAGCGGCGCCTGACAGAGGCTGCAGCCAAATTATCCAGCAGCGCCAGTCATGAAAGAATCGTCACTGTACGCGCCGACGCCCAGAACCGGTCCGAAAGTGAAGCCGTCGTTGCGGCCGGTCAGCGGCAGTTCGGACAGATCGATATCTTAATCAATGTGGTAGGCGGCATCCGCGACACGACACTGAGCCGCCCATTTCTGGAGATGAGTGAGGAGCGCTTCGTTCAAACCTTGTCGCTCAATCTGCTCGGCACGCGCAATTTCGTGCAACTCGTCGTGCCCGGCATGCAGAAGATGGGCTGGGGCAAAATCGTTAACATCGCCAGCATCAGCATGGCCGGGGAAGCCGGACAGGCCGACTACGCTGCGGCAAAGGCCGGAGTCGCGGCATTGACCCGCAGTCTCGCTGCGGAGTTCGCGCCTGTGATCAATGTCAACTGCATCTCTCCGGCGCTGATTCAAACGTCGGCCGTGGAACGCATGCCGGTGGAACAAATCCAGAGCTATGTTGACCGGACATTGCTGAAACGGCTGGGTCAGGCATCGGATATTGCAAGTGCTGCCGCATTCCTGGCCAGCGATGATGCATCGTATATCACCGGAGAGAATCTATGTGTCAGCGGAGGCATCTCCCCAGCGCTGTAAGTGTCGGCTAGGTAGATACGCGTGTTCTACACCGATAAATCACTTTACTCAGCATCCCAACCAAACAACGGCAGTCCGCCGCCGAGTGACTGCGATCCTGACCTGAGTCCGCTATATCGCCAGATATTGCTGGCGCAATCCGGCATCGTTGAGCACGCTCTGCGCCGCACCCTGGAAAACCACCTCTCCATATCCAGGATGATGGCACGGTCGGCCAGCTGCAGTGCCGCGATGGCATTCTGCTCCACGATAATGGTAGTGACGCCGAGCGCCTTGACGCCTTCGAGTATCCGCTCGATCTCCTTTACGATCACCGGTGCGAGGCCTCATAGGGTTCGTCGAGCAGCAGTAGCTTGATGTCGCGTGCGAGCGCGCGGGCGACCGCCAGCATCTGCTGCTCGCCACCCGACATGGTGGTCGCCTCCTGCCGGCGGCGTTCCGCGAGACGCGGGAAATGCTCGTAGATTCGCTCCAGTGGCCAGCCCCTGGGTCCGGCGATCTGCGCCAAGATCAGATTCTCCTCCACCGTCGCCGCCGATGATCCGGCGGTCCTCAGGCACCAGCGACACGCCGAGCTGCGCCGCCTGGTACGACACCATCTTGTGCAGCGGCTTGCCGTTGAGCCAGATTTCGCCCTGCCGCACCGCCGGCTCGGCCGTGCGGGCGATCGAGCGCAGCGTCGAGGTTTTGCCAGCGCCGTTGCGCCCGAGCAGAGCGACGATCTCGCCCTCCATCACGTCGAAGCTGACTCCCTGGACGATATAACTTTCGCCATAATAGGAATGGATATTGCACACCGACAGGAAGGCGTCAGGCGCAGCACCCGGCGCCATGTTCGATTGCGGACCGACAGTGGTTGCAAGCGTCACAGATGCGCTCCTCCCAGATAAGCTTCCTGCACTTTGGTATTGCCGCGCACGTCGTCGGGGCTGCCTTCGGCGATGATCGCGCGCTGGGCCAGAACGCTGATACTGCCGAAGCTTCCCAAGCTTACGACGGGGGTTCGATTCCCCTCACCCGCTCCAAAGCAATTCAATAAGTTAGCCGGATGATGCGGTTCCTTCGAGGAACCGTACTGCAAAAATACTGCAGAAGCCGCGTGGACTTTCTCATACACTAGTGGATGATTTGAGCGTCTGGCCCAAGTGACAATTTACTTCAGCGTCCATTGTATTCTTGGAATCTAGCCCCTAGCTCATTCCGCTGCCCCTTCATCCTTTCGCATTGCTTAAACTGGAGCCCCTGTATGGCAAAGATGTCTGCCAAAGAGATCGCTGCGGCCAATGCCTATTGTGCAGGTGAAGAGGATTACCCTCGCAGAGATTTGTGTCCTTACAATCCTGCTAAAGAGCCTCACGCACACGATGCCTATTGGGCAGGGTGGAACCAGGCCGCCACTCAAGCAGACCGCGACGAAAACAGCCACGGAAGCGCCAAGTTCTATTGATTGCCTTTCGCGCCGAACGCGGTCACGGAGAGCTTAGATGCAGCCGCATCGCCTCGCGGAGAAGCTCTTTTCCGCGCTTCGTTGCCTCTGCATTCGGCCCGCCGGATATGCGCCAGGTCTGACAAACCTTCATGGCCTTGGCGTATTGATCTGGCAGCATGACGGTGCCGGGGCCATACACCATTATTCCAGACTTACGTTCAATGAAGCTGAGATCGCTTTGCTGATCCAGGATGCAGCCCCCGAAATTGTCGCCGGTGATCTCCCAATCCCTGGTGCCGGTATCCCAGCTATGTTTGGCCTTGGGTAGGGTGAATATCTCCACCCGGCCGCCAGCGGCTCGCAGCTTCTCGCCAAACTCGACGCAAGGCCCCATCGGTGTATAGGTGTCAGCCTCGCCGAGAATCATATAGAGAGGCCCGCCGATCATTTTGGTGTCGAGGTACTGCGTGCTGCAGTTTGGGTACAGTGCGACATGCAGCGCGTAGCGTTCCTTAGGGTTGGTGAAGTGCTTGCCGTAGTAGTTGAGCG
>JAEYSS010000094.1 GCA_023434425.1 Pseudomonadota bacterium
GCTCGATCGAACGGATCAGGTTGTCCACCGAGGTATCGCCATAGCCTTCCTTCCTGCGCAGGTCGGCGGAATGTTTCTTCGGCAGTTTGAATATATCTGCCGGCTCCCGGACCCAGCCCCATTCGTAAAAGGCGGCGATCTGCTTCTCGCCAATGCCCTCGATATCGAAGGCATTGCGCGAGACGAAATGGCGCAGCCCTTCCATCGCCTGAGCCGGACAGGACACGCTGCCGGTGCAGCGCCGCCGCACGTCTTCCGCGCCGCTGACATCTGTCTCACGCTCGGCCGGCTGGCCGCAGACCGGGCATCTGGTCGGGAATTCGAATTCCTTCGCGCCCTTCGGGCGCTTGTCGAGCACGACGCTGACCACCTGCGGGATCACATCGCCGGCACGCTGGATGATCACCGTATCGCCGATGCGTACATCCTTGCGCTTGATCTCATCTTCGTTATGCAGCGTGGCATTCGACACCAGGACACCGCCGACATTGACCGGCTTGAGCTTGGCAACCGGTGTGAGCGTGCCGGTGCGGCCGACCTGGATGTCGATGTTCTCCAGCAGGGTCTGCGCCTGCTCGGCGGGGAATTTATGCGCAATCGCCCAGCGCGGACTGCGGCTGACGAAGCCCAGCCGCTCCTGCCAGTCGAGCCGGTCGACTTTGTAGACCACACCATCGATATCGAAGGCGAGCCTGGCTCGCCGCGCGGCCATCGCATCGTAATAGGCGATCAGGTCGTCGAGGCTGTGGCAGAGTTCAACATGCGGATTGAGCGTGAAGCCCCAGTCCTGCAGCTTCCTGCGCGCCTCGCTCAGGCGGCCCGTGAAGGGCTTTGACACCTCGCCCCAGCTGTAGCCGAAGAAACGCAACGGGCGTTTTGCCGTGATCTTCGGATCGAGCTGGCGCAGACTGCCGGCCGCCGCATTGCGCGGATTGGCGAAGATTTTCTGGCCGGCGTCTTCCTGCGCCTCGTTCAGCTTGAGGAAGTCGGCGCGGGTCATGTACACCTCGCCGCGCACCTCCAGCACGTCGGGCCAACCCCTGCCGTGAAGCTTGTGCGGCACGTCCTGTTGTAGCGTACGGATATTGGCGGTGACATCTTCGCCTTCCTGGCCGTCGCCGCGCGTGGCAGCGCGGACCAGTTCACCGTCTTCATAGCGCAGGGAAGCCGAGAGCCCGTCGATCTTCGGTTCGGCCACCAGCGTCAGCTCGTCGCCATCCTTCAGGTTGAGGAAACGACGAATGCGGCCGAGGAAATCGGCGACGTCTTCCTCGGCAAAGGCATTGTCGAGCGACAGCATCGGTTTGCTGTGCTTCACCTTGGCGAAGCCGGCTGCCGGCGCAGCGCCGACGCGGCTGGAAACGCCCAGCATCGTCTTCAGATCGGGGAACGCCGCTTCCAGGTCAAGCAGGCGCTGTTTCAGCGCGTCATACTCGGCATCGGAAATCGTCGGCGCATCCTGCTGGTGATAGCGCTGGTCATGCGCCGCGATCTCGTCTTCCAGCCGGGCATGTTCCAGCTTCGCCTGACGGGGGCTCAGTTCTGCCACCGGTTTCGCACGCTGGCGACTCATACTTACGCCTCTTGACCGGCGAGCAGGCTGTCGGCGGCGGCGCGCGCGGCGTCTGTAATCGTGGCACCTGCCAGCATGCGGGCGATTTCCTCGCGGCGGTCGCCGGCGCTGCTGAGCGGCGAAACTTCAGTGAGCGTCGTGCGGTTTTTCGCACTGCCCGCTTCGCGCTTGGCGATGCGCCAGTGCTGTCCGCCCCTGGCCGCGACCTGCGGCGAATGGGTAACGACCAGCACCTGCACGCGTTCCGCCAGCCGGGCCAGCCGCTGGCCGACCGCTGCCGCCGTCGCACCGCCGACGCCGCGGTCGACCTCGTCGAAAATCAGCGTGCCGGCCGCGCCGCGTCCGGCCAGCACCACGCGCAGGGCCAGCATGAAACGGCTGAGTTCGCCGCCCGACGCGATTTTGGCCAGCGAGCCCGGCGCAGTGCCCGGATTGGTGGAGGCGAGGAACTGTACGCGGTCGGCACCTTCGGCGCTCCACTGCTCGGGTGGCAGCAATTCGATCGAGGTCGAGAATTTCGCCGCGCCCAGCTTCAGCGGCGCGAGTTCCGCCGCAACCGCCTTGTCGAGCTTCGCCGCGGCCTTGCGGCGCGTCGCCGAGATCGCCTCGGCCTTGCCCTGATAGGCCGCTCTCGCAGACGCGACGGCTTTCTCCAGCTTGCCTAGCGAGGCGGCGGTATTGTCGATCAGACTGAGCTTTTCGGCATAGCTTTCGGCCAATGCGGCCAGTTGATCGACCGGCACGTTATGCTTGCGGGCGGCGGCACGCAGCGCAAACAGCCGCTCCTCCGCCTTTTCCAGTTTCTGCGGATCGAGATCGAGATCGCGCGCGGTCTGATCCAGCAATGCCGCCAGTTCGCCGGCCTGCACCAGCACGGTATCGGCCAGTGCCACCACCGCATCCAGCTTGCCGGCCGCCTTGTCCGCCACGCGCTCGAGCGCGCGCAGACAGGCACGCAGCCGTGCATCGACGCCGCCGCCCTGTTCGAGCGCGCTCTGCGCGTCCTGCATCGCAGTGGCGAGCTTTTCTCCGGACTGCAGCAGGCTGCGCTGCGCGGCCAGTTCCTGCTCCTCACCTGGCTGCGGTTTCAGCACTTCGAGTTCGCCCACGACATGGCGAAGGAAGTCCTCCTCGCGGCGCGCCTGTTCGGCCGACTGAGCCGCCTCGTCCAGCTTTGCTTCGGCAGCACGCCAGGCCTGATAAGACTCGCGCAATGCCGCGACCTCCTTCTCGAGGCCGGCATACTCGTCCAGCAGCGCGCGATGCACAGAAGAATCGGTCAGGCCCTGTTCGTCGTTCTGGCCGTGGATCTCGACCAGCGTATCGCCCAGTTTCCGCAGCAGCGTGACGCTGACGGCCTGGTCATTGACGAAGGCGCGACTCTTGCCGTCCTGTCCCACGACGCGGCGCAGCACCAGGTCGTCGCCGCCCTCCAGCCCCTGCTCTTCCAGCATGGCGCGGGCGGGATGCCTCACCGGCAGATCGAAAGCGGCCGTCACAACGCCTTGCGCCGCACCCTGTCGTACCAGACCGGCATCTGCGCGGCGGCCAAGCGCAAGGCCCAGTGCATCCAGCAGGATGGACTTGCCGGCGCCCGTCTCGCCCGTCAGCACCCCAAGGCCGTTGGCGCAAGCAAGGTCAAGCTTTTCGATCAGGACAATGTCGCGGACACCCAGGCTGGTCAGCATGAATGATCTGCGGGTTGGGTCAGAAGATGTTCCACCAGGACTTCTTCTCCGACGACGCCGTCGGAACCTCCTGGCCGCTCACCAGCGTATAGGTGTCGACATACCACTCGCTGCCCGGATAGTTGTAGCCGAGCACGGCGGCCACATTCTGCGCCTCTTCCAGCACGCCGAGACTCATATAGGCCTCGGCCAGGCGATGCAGCGCTTCGGGTACATGCGTGGTGGTCTGGTATTTCTCGATCACTGCCTTGAAGCGGTTGATGGCCGCGATCTGCTGGTTCTGGCGCAGATAGTAGCGGCCGATGGTCATCTCCTTGCCGGCGAGATGGTCGCGGGTCAGGTCGATTTTCAGCCGGGCATCGCGGGCGTATTCGCTGGTCGGGTAGCGACGCACCACTTCTTCCAGCGAGTTGAGCGCCTGCTGGGTGATCTTCTGGTCGCGACCGACATCGGTGATCTGCTCGTAATAGCAGACTGCCACCAGATAGTAAGCGTAGGGGGTTTCCTTGCTGCCGGGATGCAGCTGGATGAAGCGCTCGGCCGCCGAGATGGCGTCGGTATACATATTCTTCTGATAGTAGGAGTAAGCTGCCATCAGCTGCGCCTTGTTGGCCCAGACCGAATAGGGATGCTGACGCTCCACTTCGTCGAAGCCCTTCGCCGCCACTTCCCATTCCTGGACGGCCATCGCATCCATCGCGCGGTTATACAACTCCTCGACCGGCCGCTCGACATACGGGGCGTCCTTGCCGCCACAGGCGGCAACCGCCAGCGTCAGGAGCAGGGCGGAGATGAGGCGTCGCGCGGTCGGAACCAGCCGCGACGAATCCAGTTTAGCGGGCACAAGCATGGCTGGATTCTGTGCCATGCCCCCCCCTCAAAATCAAGATTGCGCCTTATGACGATTGGGAAAATCGGAAATGCGGCGCCGCCATGTCCGAACCCTTCTCCGATCGAAATAGCCTGAAAGGGCTAGCTTTAGCCAGCCGGACTACGCCTTTTGGACGGGGGTCTGGGGGCCATTCCGCTATCTATCTATAATTGTTACGCTTTTTACCTGCGGTTGCGGGTTATACTTCTGAACGATTTTCACCGGCATCGAATTCGCCTATTACCTGTATCGATACCCGGTTTTGTACGGTTTCCGCTTGGGTTCAATCCCGCCCCGCGAGTAGCCAGCGGCGGTATAAGCGGTCAGAAAAGTACAGAATATCGGCCAGCTGGCAGTGGATGGATAACATCCGCACGTCGGTTGATCTGGCCCCCGGGCATAGATATAGAGGCCAGCCGGTGTTTCCGGCCCACCATGAGGTGATTCTAATGGGTAAAATCGCAACGCGTGTCGACGAGTATGTGGGTGAGCGCATCCGCGCCCGCCGCACCGAACTCGGCCTGACCCAGGAAGAGCTGGCCAACTCGCTGAAGATTTCCTACCAGCAGGTGCAGAAGTACGAGACCGGCGCCAATCGCGTCAGCGCCGGCCGCCTGTTCGAGATCGCCCAGCGGCTGCAGGTCGACATGGCCTATTTCTTCGAGGGCCTGGAAGCCCGCCTGGAGAGCCGTCCGCTGGAACATGGCGGCAAGAACCGCTCGACCATCGAACTGGTGCGCAACTTCAGCGACATCGAAGATACCACCATCCGCTCCGCCGTGGCCGGCCTGATCAAGAGCATCGCCAGCCGCTATAAGGATGAAGAGCTGAGCAGCGCTGTCGAACAGCAGAGCTGAACGATCAGAGATCGTCGCCGATTTACCGGCGACCCGTAAAAAAAGCCCCGCGCAAGCGGGGCTTTTTGCATTCTGGTCCGGTCAGCCGATTACAGCGCGGCCTCGGCAGCGACCTGGCGCTGGCGACCGGCAGCGATATCGGCCACCGGCATGATGCGGGCGGTTTCGCGTGCCTTGGCATGGGTGGTCCAGGCAAAGGCGCTCTGGTCGGCGAACAGCGCCTTGAGCAGCTTGTTGTTGACGGCATGGCCCGAGCGGCGGCCGATATAGCGGCCGATCAGCGGCGCGCCGGCGAGATAGAGATCGCCCAGGGCATCGAGGATCTTGTGGCGCACGAATTCGTCGTCATAGCGCAGGCCGTCGTCGTTCAGGATGCGGTCGTGGCCAAGCACCACGGCATTCTCCAGCGAACCGCCGCGAGCCAGGCCCATGGCGCGCAGCTGCTCGACTTCCTGCACGAACCCAAACGTACGGGCGCGTGCGATATCGGCCTTGAAACGGCCCGGCTCCAGCTGGAACTCGGCGCTCTGGCGGCCGATCATCTTGTTGGCGAATTCGATTTCGAAATCGATGGTGAAGCCATCGGCCGGCAGCAGCGCGGCGGTGGCATTGCCTTCGCTCACTTCGATCGCTTTCAGCACCTTGAGATACCGGCGCGGAGCAACCTGCTCGATCGCGTCGGCGCATTCGATCAGGAAAACGAAGGGCGCGGACGAACCGTCCATCACCGGCACTTCCGGGCCGTCGATGTCGATCAGAACGTTGTCGATACCCAGGCCGGCCAGCGCGGCCATCAGATGCTCGACAGTGCCGATCGAGATGCCCTCGCCGGCAGCGACCGTCGTGCACATGCGCAGGTCGGTGACCTGATCGTAGCGGGCGCTCACCAGCGGGCGGCCCGGCAGATCGACGCGGCGGAACACCACGCCGGTATCCGGGGCGGCAGGATTAAGGACCAGCGTGACCTTCGCGCCGCTATGCAGGCCGATGCCCGAGCACTTGATGCGGTTCTTCAGTGTCTTCTGGGCAATCTTGCCGGCGTTGAGCACTGGGTGAACTCCTTGAACTGGATCGCGAATCAGACGGAATTCGCGCAAAAGAAAACCGGGAATGGTTTTACCAACCACCCCCGGCTTCAACAAATCACTCTATGTTACCAGTTGTAACGCCGCTTTTATTAATAAACTCAATATCTTAGCGGCGATTTTCGATCCTTAGTTGGCCTGCCGGCGCAGGAAGGCCGGGATGTCCAGCAGATCGTCCTGCGGCCGCGTCGGGGTGGCCCGTTCAGCCGTGGCGGTCAGACCGAGATCGGCCTGCCGCGGCGGCTCGACCCGCACCGTCGCCACAGGCGCAGCCGCCAGAGCCGCCGGCTGCGCCGGCTGGCGGGTGAACTGCGGTTCGGCCTGACGCAGCATCGGGGCCGGTTCAGCCTCGGTGCGGCGTGCAGCGCCGGTGATGCGGTCAAACAGGCTGGCCTTTTTCTTCGGCTCGGCCGGTTTGTTGACCATGTCGGCTTCCGCGAAGGGATCCGGCTGACGCAGGACGGCGGGTGCCGGCACCTGTGCCGGCATCACCTGGGCCGCCGGCGGCACGAATGCCGGCGGGACTGCCTGGGCCTCGGCCAGTTGCGCGGCAAACGGACGCGGCGCAACCGGGTCGACAACCGGAGCAGCCGCGACGAAAGCCGCCGGGTCAGCCGCCAGCGGCATGTCCGGTGCGATCATCGCACTTTCCGGCAGGGCGGCTGGCGCGGGCAGTTCCAGCCCGGATTCCGCCATGACGACGACCGGTTCCGGCATGGCCAGCGCCGTGGCACCAGCCGTCATCGGCGCAGCCGATGCCACGATCGTCTGTGCGACGACAGGCTGGGCCGTGGCGGGCGCGGCCTGCATAGTGGCCGGTGCCGCGGCCGGAGCAGCCAAAGACTGGCCTGGACGCGGCATGGCACCGAAATTGACCGGCTTGGCCTGCGGCGGCGTGACCAGACGCAGCGCGGGCGACGCCTGCTGCGGCTGACCGGCCTGTTGTGCGGCGGCATCGATGCCGGTGGCGACCACGGAAACCCGCATGCGGCCTTCCATATTTGCATCCAGCGTCGAACCGACGATGATGTTCGCTTCCGGATCGACTTCCTCGCGGATGCGGTTGGCAGCTTCGTCAACCTCGAACAGCGTCAGGTCCGGGCCGCCGGTGATGTTGATGAGTACGCCACGGGCGCCTTTCATCGAGATATCGTCCAGCAGCGGGTTGGCGATGGCGCGCTCGGCGGCCTCGATGGCGCGATGATCGCCCTCGGCCTCACCTGTGCCCATCATGGCCTTGCCCATCTCGCTCATCACCGAACGTACGTCTGCGAAGTCGAGGTTGATCAGACCCGGCATCACCATCAGATCAGTGATCCCACGCACGCCCGACTGCAGCACGTTGTCGGCCATCTTGAAGGCGTCGGCAAAGGTGGTCTTCTCGTTCGCCACCCGGAACAGGTTCTGGTTCGGGATGATGATGAGGGTGTCGACATACTGCTGCAGTTCGCGGATGCCGGCCTCGGCCAGCTTCATGCGCTGGCTGCCTTCAAACGAGAACGGCTTGGTCACGACGCCCACGGTCAGGATGCCCATTTCCTTGGCGGCGCGGGCGATCACGGGGGCGGCGCCGGTGCCGGTGCCGCCACCCATGCCAGCCGCCACGAAGGCCATATGGCTGCCCTGCATGTGCTCGATGATCTGGTCGATCGATTCTTCAGCCGAGCCGCGGCCGACTTCCGGCCGGGCGCCGCAGCCCAGGCCCTGGGTCAGGGCGGTGCCCAGCTGGATGCGCCGCTCGGTGAGCGACATGTTCAGCGACTGGGCGTCGGTATTCGCCGCAACGAACTCCACGCCTTCAAGCTGAGCCGCAATCATGTTGTTGACGGCATTGCCGCCGGCGCCGCCGACGCCGAAGACGACGATACGGGGTTTCAGTTCCCGCGTGGTCGGCATGCTCAAATTGATACCCATGTTCTCCTCCAGGGTTACGAGTTGCTTTGAACAAAGTCGCCGCATGATGCAAGCGACATTGCAAAAACCGCGTGGTTGCTGGTGATTTTTTGAACGGTCTCCATTGTCTTCACCACGCGATCAGAAATTGGCCCGCAACCAGCGGCCGATTCGCGAAATCGCGCCGTTGGGTGCGGGCTCAGGTTCGGGCAGACGGATCATGCGCTCGGCCGACTGCTGTTGAGCGTAGGAGAGCAAACCGGCACAGGCCGAGAAGGCCGGACCGCCGGTTGCCTCTGCCAGGCCGCCGACACGGATCGGACGGCCCAGGCGCACTTGCTTGTCGAGAATGCGGGCGGCAAGTTCGCGCACACCCTGCAGCTGGCTGGCCCCGCCGGTGAGCACCACACGGCGGCCGGCCAGCTTCTCGAATCCGGATTGCGCGAGTCGCTCGCGCACCTGCTCGAGGGTTTCCTCGAGTCGGGGTTTGATGATGCCGGTCAGGATCGAGCGCGGCACCTGGTTATGAGCATGATCGTCGGTTTCGCCCACTTGGGGCACGTCGATCGTCTCGGTGTCGTCCGACGGACTCGGCAGCACGGTGCCATACAGCGTCTTGAGCCGTTCGGCATGGGCCAGCGGAGTCGAGAGCCCACGGGCGATATCGTTGGTGACATGATGGCCGCCGAGCGGCACGACATCCACATGGACCAGCTGGCCATCGTAGAACACGGCCAGGCTGGTGGTGCCGCCACCCATATCCAGCAGGGTGACGCCGAGATCCATCTCATCCTCGACCAGGCAGGCGAGGCCAGCGGCGAACGGCGACACGATCCGCCCGGCGATGCGCAGATGGCCACGCGCCACGCAGGTGGCGAGGTTGCGCAGCGGGCCCGAGCCGGCGGTGATCACATGCATGTTCACGCCGAGGCGTTCGCAGGCCATGCCGCGCGGATCCTTGATGCCGCGTGAGCCGTCGATGGTGTAGCCCACCGGGATGGAATGTACGATCTCGCGGTCACCGGGATGTTCGTGGCGGCGACCCTGGTCGAGCACCAGGGCGACATCATGCTCGGTGACCTCGTGGCCGTCGATGGCGACCTCGACGCCGACACTGTGGGACTGCGGGTTGCCGGCATTCACACTGACGAAGACGTCGCGGATGGTTTCGCCGCACATCCGCTCCGCGGTTTCCACCGCGGCGCGGATCGACTGCTCGGCCTGGTCCATGTCGATCACGTTGCCGTTGCGCAGGCCGCGCGACAGTTGATGCCCGATGCCGATGACGCGGAGCGTGCCGCCGTCGCTGCGCGCGATGAAGCAGCAGACCTTGGACGAGCCGACATCCAGGGCGGCAATCAGTCCGTTGCGCGAGACAGCCATGGTCTAGTTCCCCCTGCGAGCAATGCGCATGTTCATGTCCGTTTCCCCGGTTTGCGGGGCGTGGTGGCCGGCGGCGGCTGGTCGGCGTCCGGGCTCAATTGCACGATCAGTCGGTCGTCCAGCCGCAGGTCGACCACCTTGATGTCGCGACGCAGCAGGCCATGGCTGCGTTCCAGTTCGATCAGGCGTGCCCAGGCCGCCGCCGCGCCGTCTTCAGGCAGTCGCGCAACGATGCCGTTGTCGAATTCGACATCCCAGCGGCGATTGCGCACGCGGATCGCATTGACCACACGCGAGGCCAGCACCGGTTCGCTCTGCAGCATCTCCAGCAGGTCATGCGCCTTATCGGACGCACCCTCGCCCACCAGCAGGAACAGGTTGTGGAAGTCGGCGCGGTCACCCTCTTCCAGCACCTTGCCTTCGGCGTCGATCAGGTAGACCCGGCCGCCGATCTGCCAGCGCGCAAAGGCCTCGCGCTCGACAATCTCGATATGCAGCGTGTCGGGCAGCTGGCGCCAGATTGTCGCCTGCCTGACCCAGCCGATCGATTCCACGCGGCGGCGAATACCGTCGAGGTCGAGCGCCAGGATCGGCTCGCCACGCTCGACGCCGACCGCGTCGACCAGCGCTTCCAGCGGCGCATGCACGCGGCCCTGCAGGTTCACTTCACCGAGCCGCATATCAACGGTCGCGCCGGCATCGCCGATCATGTCCTGCGCGGCCAGCCGTGCCTGCGCCGGCAGATCGGTCTTGAGCCAGATATAAGCGCCGCCACCAGTCAGCGTGGCAACCAGCAGCACGGCGACGGCCTGCTTCACGCGACGCCACAGGACCGACTTCGGACGCTTGCGCGCCGGCGGCAGCGGGCGGCAATAACCCTTCGGGCGCGCTGGCGGCAGCGTGGGAGCGCAAGGTGCGCAGGGACGGTCTTCCGGCAGAACGACTAGCGATCGCATGAGGCGTCCTCCACCATCCAACGCACCAGCTGCCCGAACGAGATACCCTGATGTGCGGCGATTTCCGGCACCAGCGACAGCGGCGTCATGCCCGGCTGGGTGTTGATCTCGAGCAGGTAGAACCTGCCGCTGCCGCCCTCGGTATCGTCGTAACGCCAATCGGAGCGCGTGACGCCGCGACAGCCCAGGATCTGATGCGCCTTCAGCGCCTGGGCGCAGATCTCGTCGTAGATGGCTTTCGGCAGCGGCGCCGGCATCAGATGTGTGGCCTTGCCGTCGGTGTATTTCGCCTCGTAATCGTAGAAGCGGCCATGCGCCCTGATCTCAATGGCGCCCAGCACGCGGTCACCCATCACCGCGATCTGGATTTCACGGCCGGGGATATACTGCTCGACCAGAACATGCTCGCCGAAATGCCAGCTGGCATCGTCCTGCGGCTGGTAGTTATCGCCGTTGAAGACGATATGGACGCCAACGGATGATCCTTCGTTGAGCGGCTTGATCACATAGGGGAACGGCATCACCGGGCCGGTGCGGAAAGCCGAGCGATGCACCACCTTGCCTTCCGCCATCGGCAGGCTGTGGTTACGCCAGACATCCTTGGCCATCGGCTTGTTCATCGCCAGCGCCGAGGCCAAGATGCCGGAATGCGTATACGGGATGGCGAGGAGTTCCAGCACGCCCTGCACCGTGCCGTCCTCGCCAAAAGGACCATGCAGCGCGTTGAAGGCGACATCGGGCTTGAGTGCCGACAGCCTGGTGGCGAGGTCGCGGTCAACGTCGATCTCGCTGACCTTGAAGCCCTCGTCCTTCAGCGCTTTCGAGACAGCACGACCCGACGTCAGCGAAACCTCGCGCTCCGACGACCAGCCACCCATCAGAACTGCGACATGCTTAGCCATGCGCAGCCTCCTTACCGATCCGCTTGATTTCCCAGCGCAGTTCGATGCCGCTCTGCGCCTTCACGCGCTCGCGTACGGTTTCGCCCAAGGTCTCGAGATCGGCTGCCGTGGCATTGCCGCGGTTGATCAGGAAGTTGCAATGCTGTTCGGAGACCTGCGCATCGCCGACCACCAGACCGCGGCAGCCGGCGGCATCAATCAGCTGCCAGGCCTTGTGACCTTCCGGATTGGCGAAAGTCGACCCGCCGGTGCGCGAACGGATCGGCTGACTGCCTTCGCGGGCCGCCTGAATTTCGTCCATGCGCTTCTGGATCTCGGCTTTGTCGCCGCCACGGCCCTTCAGGCGGCAGCCGAGGAAAATCCAGTCTTCCGGCACGCCGCAATGGCGGTAGCCGAATTTCATCTCAGCCGGGGTCAGACGATGCAGGTTGCCCTGGGGATCGAGCGCCTCGGCCCAAACCAGCACATCCTTGAACTCGGTTCCGTAGGCACCGGCATTCATGCGCAGCCCGCCACCGACCGTGCCCGGAATGCCGCGCAGGAATTCCAGCCCGGCAATGCCATGCATTTGCGCGGTCTGCGCCACATTCACATCCAGCGCACCGGCACCGGCCGCAATCTCGTCGCCATCTGCCTCGACCTCGACGAAGCCGCG
>JAEYSS010000177.1 GCA_023434425.1 Pseudomonadota bacterium
TCCTGGAAGGTATGGGCGTCGATGTGATCGAAGCCGGTTTTCCGATTGCCTCCAACGGCGATTTCGAAGCCGTGAACGAGATCGCCAAGCGGGTGACGGAGTCCACCGTTTGCGGACTCTCCCGCGCCGGCCGCAAGGATATCGACCGCGCCTGGGAAGCACTGAAGCCTGCCCGGCGCGCTCGCATCCACACCTTCATCTCCACCTCGCCGCTGCATATGAAATTCAAGCTGCAGATGGAGCCCGATGCGGTGCATCAGGCGGTGATCGACAGCGTCAGTTACGCGCGCAATCTCTGCGACGATGTGGAGTGGAGCTGTGAGGATGGCACGCGTTCGGATCGCGACTTTCTCTGCCGCGTGATCGAAAGTGCGATCAAGGCCGGCGCCACCACGATCAACGTGCCGGATACGGTGGGCTATACCGTCCCCGAGGAATACACGGCGCTGATGCGCTTCCTGATCGAAAACATCCCGAACAGCGATAAAGCCAGGTTTTCCGCGCATTGCCACAACGATCTCGGCCTTGCCGTGGCCAACTCGCTGGCCGCCGTGATCGGCGGTGCGCGCCAGGTGGAATGCACCATCAACGGCCTGGGCGAACGTGCCGGCAATGCCGCGCTGGAAGAAATCGTGATGGCGCTACGCACGCGGCCCGACGCGATGCAGTTTGAAACCGGAATCAAGACCACCGATATCATGAAGGCCTCGCGCCTGGTTTCGGCGGTCACCGGATTCGTGGTGCAGCCGAACAAGGCCATCGTCGGTGCCAATGCCTTCGCGCATGAAAGCGGCATCCACCAGGACGGCATGCTGAAACATGCCGGCACCTATGAGATCATGACGCCGGAATCGGTCGGCCTGAATCGCTCGACCCTGGTGATGGGCAAGCATTCCGGTCGCCATGCCTTCCGCAAGAAGCTGGAAGAGCTCGGCTTCAATCTGGCCGAGAACCAGCTGAATGACGCCTTCGGTCGTTTCAAGGATCTGGCCGACCGCAAGAAGGAAGTCTTCGACGAGGATCTCGTCGCCCTGGTGGACGACACTGTGGCGCATGACAGCCACCGCATCCGCTTCGTGTCGCTGCAGGTGATCGCCGGTTCGAAGGAGCCGCAGAGTGCCGAACTGGAGCTGGAAATCGACGGCGCGGTCAAATCGGTCAAGGCGACCGGCAACGGCCCGGTCGATTCGATCTTCAACGCGATCAAGGCCCTGTTCCCGCATTCTGCCAACCTGCAGCTTTACCAGGTGCATGCCGTAACGCAGGGCACCGATGCCCAGGCCGAAGTGACGGTGCGGCTGGAAGAGGGGGGCAAGACGGTGAACGGCCAAGCCTCCGACGCAGACACGCTTGTAGCGAGTTGCCGGGCTTACATTCACGCGCTCAACAAGCTGCTGGTGAAGCGGGAAAAGACCGCGCCGGCCGCCATGAGCGCCTGAGGAAAATAAAGCCGGCAGGTAGCCGGGAATTTATGGGGGGCTGGGGGTTGCGCTATTCCGGTCCCAGAGGCGATAACGGCGCGATTTTACGCTGGTGAGGGTACTTCTCGATGTTCTCGCGTTTGATGGGCTTCATGTCGGCCGATATGGCCATTGATCTGGGCACGGCGAATACGCTGGTCTACGTCAAGGGCCGAGGGATCGTGCTGAATGAACCGTCCGTGGTGGCAATCGCCAATAACCGCGGCAAAAAGCAGGTTCTGGCCGTCGGCGACGAAGCCAAGCAGATGCTGGGCCGTACCCCGGGCAATATCGAAGCCATCCGCCCCTTGCGCGACGGCGTGATCGCCGATTTCGAAGTGGCGGAAGAAATGATCAAGCATTTTATCCGCAAGGTGCATAACCGCCGCAGCTTCGCTTCGCCGCAGGTCATCATCTGCGTGCCGTCGGGCTCCACCGCGGTCGAGCGTCGCGCCATCATGGACTCGGCTGAGTCCGCCGGCTCGCGCCGCGTCTTTCTGATCGAAGAGCCAATGGCTGCCGCGATCGGTGCCGGCCTGCCGGTCACCGAACCGACCGGTTCGATGGTCGTCGATATCGGCGGCGGCACCACTGAGGTGGCCGTGCTCTCGCTGGGCGGTATCGTCTATTCGCGCAGCGTGCGCGTCGGCGGCGACAAGATGGACGAAGCCATCATCGCCTATATCCGCCGCAACCATAACCTGCTGGTGGGCGAAGCCTCGGCCGAGCGCATCAAGAAGCAGATCGGCTCGGCTGCACCGCCGGAAGACGGCAACGGCCTGTCGATGGAGATCAAGGGCCGCGATCTGATGAACGGCGTGCCGAAGGAACTGGTGATCAACCAGCGTCAGATCGCCGAAAGCCTCGCCGAACCGGTCGGCGCCATCGTCGAAGCCGTCAAGGTCGCGCTGGAACACACTGCACCGGAACTGGCTGCCGATATCGTCGACAAGGGCATCGTGCTCACCGGCGGCGGCGCGCTGCTCGGCAATCTCGACCTCGTGCTGCGCCATGCCACCGGCCTGCCGGTTTCGATTGCCGACGAACCGCTCAGCTGTGTGGCACTTGGCACCGGCCGCGCGCTGGAAGAAATGAAGACGCTGAAGCACGTTCTGTACAATCCGCCGTACTGATCGGGGCGGGCAGCCGGGAAGGGGCTGACGGGGACGCATGGCAAGACGCACCGGACGCAGTGCCTGGATCGCAGCGCCTATACGCGCGCTGTTGCAGCGCTTCGCGTTCCTGCTTCTGCTCGCCTCTGCCGTCGGCCTGATCCTGCTCAGCCGCATCGACCGTCCGGTGGTCGAACGCTCGCGTGCCGTCGTTGCCGATATCTTCGAACCGATCCTGAGTGCCGTGGCGCAGCCGGTCAGCGTGGTCAATGCCGCGATCGGCTGGGTCGACGATATCCTCTTCGTGCATGAAGAGAACTTCCGCCTGCGCACCGAAAATGCCCGCCTGCTGCAGTGGCAGGAGGTGGCGCGTCGTCTTGAGCAGGACAATGCCAGCATGCGGCGGCTGCTTGCTGCCGGCCCGGACCTGACCAACAGGTTCGTCACCGGCCGCGTGATCGCGGATGGCGGCGGCAGCTTCGTGCGCACCGCTCTGCTCAATATCGGCGCCAAGGATGGCGTCAAGAAGGGCCAGGCCGTGATCGGCGAGGGCGGTTATGTCGGCCGCGTTGCCGAAGTTGGCTATCGCGCCTCGCGTATCCTCTTGCTGACCGACCTCAACTCGCGTCTGCCAGTGATGCTGCAGGAAGGCGGCCATCGCGCCGTGCTGACGGGTGACAACTCGCCATTCCCGCGCCTCGAATATCTTTCCGGCGCCGCCAAGCCGACCGTCGGCCTGCATGTCGTTACCTCCGGCGACGGCGGCCAGTTCCCGGCCGGCATTCCGGTGGCAGAGATCGTCTCGGTTGACGGCGGCGTGCGGGTGCGCCCGCTTGTCGATCTTGGCCGGCTCGATTTCCTGCGGGTGATGCAGTTCGACGAAACCCGCATCGATGCCGAGGATCCGACTGCCGTGATGCCGCCATTGTTGCCGCAGGCCACCACCTCCCAGGCCGTGCGGCCGCAACAGTCGCGCTGAGGAGCGGCGGGATGTCCGCGCTGCTCCGCCAGACCAACCGCCGTATCCGAGCCCTGCTGCCGATCCTCAGCAGCGTGTTGCTGGTGCTGTTCGGTCTCACTCCGGTCGGACTGCCGCATTTCGAGAATGTTGGCCCTGCCTTTGCGCTGATGGCAGTGTTCTACTGGAGTATCTTCCGCTCCGATCTGATGACCATGCTGGGTGCCTTCCTGATCGGTCTGCTGCTGGATCTGCTCTCCGCCGGCCCGCTCGGCCTGAATGCGCTGGCGCTGGTACTGGTGCATGAACTCGGCATGGCGCAGCGCAAGGTCTTTCTCGGTTCGTCATTCCTGGTCAACTGGGCGGCTTTTGCGCTGGTCGTTGGCGCTGTGCTGCCGGCTGGCTGGGCCGTGGTGTCGCTGCTGCACTGGCGCCTGCTGCCGACTGCACCGCTGCTGGCGCAGTTGCTGCTGTCGCTCACCCTCTATCCAGCCGTCTACTGGCTGCTCAGCCGGCTGGAGCGTCGCTGGCTGCGCGCTTCCGTGACGGTCTGAGGCGGCAATGGCAATCAACCGCCGCGACAACGATCTGCAGCGTGTCTTCACCCGCCGCGCCTTGCTGCTCGGCACTGCGCAGCTTGGCCTGTTCGGTGCGCTGGTCGGGCGGCTCTATTACCTGCAGGTGATGGAGTCGCACAAATACCACCTGCTTGCCGAAGAAAACCGCATCAACATGCGGCTGTTGCCGCCGCGGCGCGGCCGGGTGCTGGACCGCTTCGGCACTGAACTGGCGTCGAACCGCCGCAACTACCGCGTCATGATCGTGGCCGAGCAGACGCGCAATGTCGACGCGACGCTTGAGGCGCTGTCGAAGCTGATTCAGGTCGACGATACCCAGCGTGCCCGCGTCAAGCGTGAGATCGAACGACGCCGCAAATTCGTGCCGGTCGTGGTCGCGGAGAACCTGTCCTGGGACGATTTCGCCAAGATCAACCTGCACTCGCCCGATCTGCCCGGCGTGCAGCTGGATGTCGGCGAGACGCGCGACTACCCCTATGTGCACACTTTCAGTCATGTCGTCGGCTATGTCGGCGCGGTAGCGGAAAATGAGCTCGGCGACGACCCGCTGCTCGAACTGCCGGGTTTCCGGATCGGCAAGAGCGGCGTGGAGAAGGTCTACGACGAGCAGCTGCGCGGCCGTGCCGGTCACAGCCAGATCGAAGTCAACGCCTATGGCCGTGCCATCCGCGAACTGGAGCGCCATAACGGGCAGCAGGGCGACGACGTCGTGCTGACCATCGATGCCGACCTGCAGCGTTTCGCGCAGGAGCGCTTCGGTGAGGAAAGCGGCGCCGCGGTGGTGATCGATATCCATACCGGCGAGATCCTCGCCCTGGTGTCCAATCCCGGCTATGACCCGAACTGGTTCAATGTCGGCATCACCGGCCCGCAATGGCGCCAGCTCAACAACGACAAATACAAGCCGCTGATCAACAAGGCGATCGCGGGCCAGTATCCGCCGGGCTCGACCTACAAGATGCTGGTCGGTATCGCCGCGCTGGAATCGGGCAACATGACGCCGGAGACGCGCGTCTTCTGTCCCGGCCATATGGATTTCGGCAACAACACCTTCCACTGCTGGAAGAAGGGCGGCCACGGCACGATGAATTACGTTTCGGCGCTGGAGGAGAGCTGCGACGTCTATTTTTACGAAGCGGCCAAGCGCACCGGCGTCGACAAGATCGGCGAGGTCGCCAGGAAACTCGGCCTGGGCGATTTCACCGGCATCGATCTGACCGGCGAGCGGCGCGGCATCATCCCGTCGCGGGCCTGGAAGCAAGGTGCGCTGGGTCAGCCCTGGCATCCGGGCGAGAATCTGGTGATCGGCATCGGCCAGGGCTATGTCACCACCACGCCGCTGCAGCTGGCCGTGATGGCGGCGCGACTGGCCAACGGCGGCTATGCCGTACAGCCCCGCATCGTGCGCAAGGACGACGCCCTCGGCCCCACGACCGATCCACGCCTGGCCTCGCAGCGCTGGCCCAGTCTCAATCTCAAACGTGAACAGCTTGACCTTGCCCTGGAAGGCATGATCCGGGTCACCACGCCGCCGCGCGGCACGGCGGCCGGTGCGCGCATCACGCTGGCGCAGTATGCCATGGCCGGCAAGACCGGTTCGAGCCAGGTGCGCCGCATCAGCCGGCTGGAACGCGAAACGCGCGTGCGGAAGAACGAGGAGAAGCCGTGGGAAGAGCGCGACCACGCGCTGTTTGTCGCCTATGCGCCGGTCGCGGCGCCGCGCTATGCCTGCGCCGTGATCATCGAACATGGCGGCTCGGGCGCCAAGGCCGCCGCGCCGGTGGCGCGTGACATCATGCTGGAATGCCAGAAGCTGGATCCATCGCGAAAACCGCGCACCGCGCCCGGCCCGACCACGGCATCCGGTTCCGCGCCGGCAACGAAGGACGGCGGTTGACATGGCCTACTGGTCCAATAACCGCAACGACATGTCGCTCAGCCGCAAGCTGCGCGACATCAACTGGGGCCTGGTGCTGCTGATCACCGTGATCGCCAGCCTGGGATTTACGGCGCTCTATTCGGCGGCCGGCGGCGATATCGATCCCTGGGCCGACCGGCAGATGGCGCGCTTCGCTGTTGGTCTGATCATCATGATCGTGATCGCTGTGACGGATATCCGGATCTGGATGCGGCTGTCTTATGCGATCTATGCCCTGGGCGTGATATTGCTGGTTGCTGTGGAACTGGTCGGGCGCATCGGCATGGGGGCGCAGCGCTGGCTCGATCTTGGCGTGGTGCATGTGCAGCCGTCAGAGATCATGAAAATTGCCATAGTGCTGACGCTGGCACGCTATTTCCACGGCCTGTCCTATGAGGATATCGGCCGGATCCGCTGGCTGGTCATCCCGCTCGCCATCGTCGTCGTGCCCGTGGGGCTGGTGATGAAGCAGCCCGATCTGGGTACTGCCATGCTGGTACTCGCATCATCCGGCGCGGTCTTCTTCTTCACCGGCGTGCGCGCCTGGAAATTCCTGCTGGTGATCGCGGGCGGCGGTGCGGCGCTGCCGATCGCATGGAATTTCTTGCACGATTATCAGAAGCGCCGGGTTCTCACCTTCATGAATCCCGAGGAAGATCCGCTCGGTTCGGGCTACCACATCCTGCAGTCCAAGATCGCGCTCGGCTCGGGTGGATTTTCCGGTAAGGGCTTCATGCAGGGCACCCAGAGTCATCTGAGCTTTCTGCCGGAGAAGCAGACCGATTTCATTTTCACCATGTTTGCCGAGGAACATGGGCTGATCGGCGCGCTGGTGCTGATCGCGCTCTATATCCTGCTGATCGCCTATGGCTATGCCATCGCGCTGCGCTCGCGCAGCCAGTATGGCCGCCTGCTGGCCGGCGGTCTGACCACCATGCTGTTCCTCTATGTCTTCATCAATATCGCCATGGTGTCCGGCCTGGTGCCGGTGGTGGGCGTGCCGCTACCACTGTTTTCCTACGGCGGCACGGCCATGATGACGCTGCTGGTCGGTATTGGCCTGCTGGTCAATGTTTACGTGCATCGCGACGTGGAAATCCCGCGCCACATGAGCGGACCACTGAGTTGATTTGCTGCCGAATCGCGTCATTTAAGCCTTTGAGGAGCCATATGAATTTCCCTGCTCCGAAGCGCTTGCAATTTAGGCGAATCCGGGTATTTTCGCGCCTCGTTTTGAGACTGGGCGCATAGCTCAGTTGGTAGAGCAGCTGACTCTTAATCAGCGGGTCCCAGGTTCGAGCCCTGGTGCGCCCACCAAAGCTTAGGTCTCCTAAGACTTTGTCCCAGTCTCTGAATGCGAAACAGGCCCGGTTCCGACCGGGCCTTTTTTCTTGCGTCACGAGACTCTGGAGCGGGTCGGGATCGGTCGTCGGTCCTGTCGCTTGGGAGTGGCGTGCCTTGGCAGATGATGCGTCGCCAGGCGGTGATCCGGCGCAGTCGGCGCGGGCTGCTTTGCCGGGCATTGTTTTTCCCGGTCTTCCGCCGTCGCGGGAACAGGAAGCCGGGCTGTGCCGTTACTCCGGGCCATCAACCCCGGATCTTCCCGTGACCCTCCCCCAAGCCCTGTCCTTCGGCCTGATCGCCGTCATCGTTGCGCTGTTTATCTGGAATCGCTTCCGGTTCGATCTGGTCGCCCTGTTCGGACTTCTGGCGGCACTGGCGCTCGGTGTGGTGCCGGCCGACAAGGCCTTTTCCGGTTTCAGCGACCAGGTGGTGGTGCTGGTCGCCTCGGCACTGGTGATCAGCGCCGGCGTCGGCCAGTCCACCCTGATTGGCCGCCTGGTGCGCAAATGCGAGCCCTTTCTCACCACCATCACGCTACAGGTGGCGGCGCTCGCCTTCGCCACCACGGTGATGTCGGCCTTTATGAAGAATATCGGCGCGCTCGCCATCCTGCTACCGGTCGCCATCCAGATCGCCCGTCGCAGCAATACGCCGGTCTCCTACCTGCTGATGCCGATGGCGTTCGGATCCCTGATCGGCGGTGTGGTGACGCTGATCGGTACGTCGCCGAATGTCCTGGTTTCGCGCGTGCGTCAGGATCTGACCGGCGCACCCTTCGAGATGTTCGATTTCGCGCCGGTCGGCATCGGCATTGCCGTGGCCGGCCTGCTGTTTCTGGTGGTCGGCTGGCGCCTCCTGCCCAGTAACCGCACCCCGCCGGCTTCCGCCGAGCAGGCTTTCGAAACCGACCCATACCTCACCGAAGTTCGCGTGGGCGAGAAGTCGACCCTGGTCGACAAGACCGTGGGTGAACTGGAAGCACTGGGCGAGGGCGATGTCGAGGTGGTGGCGATCATTCGTGAAAAGTACCGCCGTTATACGCCGGCCTGGCACTGGCAGCTTTTCGCCGGCGACATCCTCGTGGTGCGCGCCGAGGCTGTGGCATTGCGCAAGCTGATCGAGGAGGCCAAGCTCGACCTGCGCGCCACCGATCCCGATCGCGATGCGCGTACGCCGACAGAAACGGAGGAGAAGGACACGAAAGGCACGCCGCCGAAGGACATGGCGGTGATCGAGGCCGTCGTCACAGGCGAATCGCCGCTGATCGGCGCATCGGCGCGCAGTCTGAGGCTCCGCGAGCATCAGGGATTGAGCCTGCTCGCCATCAGCCGCTCCGGGCAGCCGCTGAGCCGGCGGCTGAGCCAGATACGCTTCCAGGCCGGCGACGTACTGGTGTTGCAGGGACCGAGCGAAACGCTTTCAGAGTCGCTGCGTAACCTGGCCTGCCTGCCGCTGCTTGATCGCTCCATCGGCCTGGGCCGCAAACGCCAGGAATATCTGCCGATCGCCCTGCTGGTGTTGGCGATGCTGCTGGTGGCCTTCAAGCTGGTGCCGGTCACGACGGCCTTTTTCGGCGCGGCGGTGCTGATGGTCACCTTCCGCGTCCTGTCGCTCAAGGAAGCCTACGAAGCCGTCGACGTTCCGATCATCGTGCTGATGGCCTGCCTGATCCCGATCAGCGATTCGATCAGCAGTACCGGCGGCGCGGAACTGATCGCCGGCATCCTGGCCATCGCGGCCGATGCCCTGCCGCCCATGGGGGCTCTGGCCCTGATGATGGGCAGCGCCATGCTGCTGACGCCGTTTCTCAACAATGCGGCGACCGTGCTGATCATGGGGCCGATCGGCGCCAGCCTGGCACAAAAGCTTAGTCTCAATCCCGATGCCTTCCTGATGGCAGTGGCACTTGGGGCGGCCTGCGACTTCCTCACCCCCATCGGTCATCAGTGCAACACGCTGGTGATGGGGCCGGGCGGCTACCGTTTCGGCGACTATTCGCGGCTGGGCCTGCCGCTGTCGGGGCTGGTCCTGATCGTCGGCACCCTGCTCATCTCGATATTCTGGCCGCTGCGCTGACGGCTCCTGCAGCAGTCTGCTGTCCTTAACCGATTGGCAGCCGGATGAGCCGTCTATATCCTCGGCCTCATCCGTTTTCAGGAGGCTGCAATGGCTGAGGCGCACACTGATCAGACCGGCACCGGGCTCGCCGAGCGACCGCAGCCGGAGAATCCGCATCGCTGGCGCTTTTTCCGCGCCGGCGGCTTCGACCAGCTGCGGATCGAAAACGGCGACGATCTGAAGCACCTCTCAGGTCTGGACCAGAAGCTCTGGCTGGCGCTGAGCTGCCCGGTGAAGGGCATCGATTTCGACCGCCGCACGCTGGAACTGATCGATGCCGACAAGGATGGCCGTATCCGTGCGCTGGAACTGCTGGCAGCTGTCTCCTGGACCTGTCGCATGGTGCGCGATGCCAATGTGCTGTTCGCCGGCCATAGCGAATTGCCGCTGCATGCCATCGACGACAGCCACGAAGATGGTGCCCGCATCGTCGCATCGGCGCGGCGTATCCTGACCAATATAGGCAAGAGCGATGCCGCCGTGATCAGCCCCGCCGAAGCGGCCGATGTAGGGCGCATCTTCGGCAAGACGCAGTTCAACGGCGACGGCGTGGTGCCGCCATCTGCAGCCGGCGACGACGCCGAGACCACCCAGGTGATGAAGGATATCATGAGGCTGGTCGGCGAAAAGCCGGACCGCGGCGGCGAAACCGGCATCGGCAAGGAGGAATCCGATACCTTCTTCGCTGCGCTGGATGCCTATCTGGCCTGGTGGGACGAGGCGCTGGCCAGGCCGGAAATCCTGCCCCTGGGAGAAGGCACGCTGCCTGCGGTGGAAGCCGTGCAGAAACTGTCGGCGAAGCTGGATGATTACTTCTTCCGCTGCAGGCTGGCGGCTTACGATCCGGTGGCCGGCACGGCGCTGAATGCCGACGACAAGGATTTTGCCGCCATTGCCGATGCGGATCTCTCGGCTGGTGCTGCCGCCGTAGCCGCCTTTCCGCTGGCACGGATCGAGGCCGAACGGCCGCTGCCGCTCGGCCAGGGCGTCAACCCGGCCTGGGCTGCCGATGTGGCGCGCCTGCGCGATGCTGTCGTGGCACCCCTGCTGGAAGGCGAGCGTGGTACGCTCAGCGAAGCGGAATGGCGCGATCTGCAGGCGCGTCTGGCGCCAGCAATGGACTGGCTCCGGCGCAAGGCCGGCATGCTGGTCGAGCCGCTGGGCGTTACGCGCCTGCGCGCCATCAGGCAAAGCGGTGCGCAGCACAAGATTGCCGCGCTGATCGATAAGGATGCCGCGCTGGCACCGGAATTCGAAGCCATCGCGTCGGTTGAAACGCTGGCGCGCTATGTGCGCGATCTGGTGCCTCTGCTCAACAACTTCGTAGCGTTCAAGGATTTCTATACCCGGCGCGGCAAGGCGATCTTCCAGGTCGGCACGCTGTATATCGACGGCCGCTCCTGCGATCTCTGTGTAGCGGTGGAAGACCCCGCCAAGCATGCGGGGCTGGCTGCGCTCAGCCGTATCTACCTGCTGTACTGCGACTGTACGCGACGCGGGGTGGACGGCAAGCCGACAAACGAAAAGATGACAATTGCCGCCGCCGTCACCGCCGGCGACGCCGACCAGCTGATGGTAGGACGTAACGGCGTGTTCTACGACCGCGCCGGCCACGACTGGGATGCGGTAGTGACCAAGATCGTCAGCCATCCGATCTCGATCCGCGAGGCCTTCTGGCTGCCGTTCAAGAAAGTGGGCAAGTTCGTTGGCGAGCAGGTCGAGAAATTCGCTGCCGCGCGTTCCAAGGCGAACGAGCAGCAGATGACGAGTCAGCTGCTGCAGACCGGCACGCAGGCGATCTCTGGTCAGCCCGTACCTGCGCCGGCCACTCCTGCGTCGCAACAGCAGGCATTCGATGCAGGCAAGTTCGCCGGTATATTTGCTGCCATCGGCCTCGCCATCGGCGCCATTGGTACCGCACTGGCGTCGGTGGTCACCGGCTTCCTTAATCTGGCCTGGTGGCAGATTCCGCTGGCCATTATCGGCGTGCTGCTGCTGATCTCGGGTCCGTCGATGATCATTGCGGCGATGAAGCTGCGGCAGCGCAATCTGGGGCCGCTGCTGGACGCCAATGGCTGGGCGGTGAATGCGCGTGCGCTGATCAACATCCCCTTCGGTGGCAGTCTGACCCATCTGGCGAAACTGCCGCCCGGATCCGAGCGGGCGCTGACCGATCCCTATGCCGAGACGCGTCAGCCCTGGGGTCTCTATCTGGTACTGGGCGTATTGGCAGGAGTCGCGCTGGCCGGCTGGCGCTACGGGTGGTGGGCCCGGCTGCTCGGTTAACCATTACCGAGTCTGAAGCAAGACTCGGGTCTTAAAGCAAAGACTCTGGCGCTGGGGGCCGCTAAAATGCGCCCAGAGACAGGCCTATGACCCTTAACCCGCGCTTCTTCAGCCCCATTGGCACGCTGCGGCATGCCGATCGACTGGGCTTCCTGACCCAGGATGTGCGTGCCGCCGGCACCGTGCTGGGATTCTTCGGCGCTGCCGCCGCATTGGGCGCGCGGCCCGACGAACTGGCGCTGCTGGTCTGCCGCCGGCATGGCCCGAACGACCTGCATCGCCAGATCGTGCTGGTCTTCCACAAGGATCCGAATTTCGCCGACAATCTCGGCCGCATCTACAGGGCGCATAACCGTCCGCTCGGCTTCGAGGCGCAGCGACGCTGGTGCGCCATCCCTGAACCGTCCTTCCTGCCGGACGAAACCTTCGCGCTGCTGGCCGCGCGCT
This sequence comes from Pseudomonadota bacterium, assembly GCA_023434425.1. Taxonomy (GTDB): domain Bacteria; phylum Pseudomonadota; class Alphaproteobacteria; order Ferrovibrionales; family Ferrovibrionaceae; genus Ferrovibrio. The sequence continues at coordinate 12,222 of JAEYSS010000177.1, forward strand.
TCCCGACGCTGCTGCTGATCGAGGAACTGCCCGATGGCCGGAGCGACATCGCCGTCTATGCCTCCGCGGGCTTCAAGGAACATCCCAAGCTCAAGGTGGCGCCGCTCGGGCAGCCGCGCCCGGCTGCGAAGGTGATGTCGCTGCCGCGTCGTGCACCGGCACCCCAGCCAGCAGCACGCCCGCAGCCGCGTGTGGCAGCCGTTGCGGCGCCAGTCGTGCCGCTGCGGCCGCGCAAGCTGAAAAGCACCGTGGCTTTGAATGAAACGGTGGAGCGCGAAGTGGTGAACGAGTTTCGCCGCCTGATCCAGGCGGTCTCGCACTACAGCTGATCGTCCGGCGGTTACTCTGCCAGAGGCCCCGTGCACATATAGGTGCCGTCCTGGTAAACCAGCGGCGCCACATCGGCGCGGCAGACCGCGTTGGTCACCCGCCCGATGCAGACCGAATGCGTGCCATAGGCATGCAGCGCCTCGATCTCGCAGAAGATATTCGCCTGGGCATCGGCCAGATAGGGCACGCCGGCGGCATCGTTCTGCCAGTCGCCTTCTCCAAAGCGCAGATCGCCGTCCAGGCCGCCGGCAAAGATTTCCGACAGGCGCTGCTGGCTGCAATGCAGCAGGTTGATGCACAGCCGCCGGCCGAGGCCAAGCTGGGCATGCAGCGCGGCCGAGCGGTTCACGCAGGCGAGCACGGCGGGCGGATCGGCCGAGACCGAGGTCACCGCTGTCGCGGTCATGCCGAGGCGGGCACCATTTTCGGCCGTGGTGGACAGCACGGTGACGGTGGCGGCAAGCCGCCGCATGGCGGCACGGAAGGCGGTGTTGAGTTCAGTGGTCATGTCCAAGATTTAAGTCAGGAGAAGCGCTGCTTCAATTCCGCCGCCACGCTTTCTGCCAGGCTATGCCAGTCGCCGGACTTTGGCTGACGCAGCAGGCGGGCAGTCGGGTACCAGGGCGTGGTCTCGCCATTGCGGGTCCAGTACCAGTGCGGCGAGATGCCATGATGCAGCAGCACGAATGTCGGCTTGCCCAGTGCTGCGGCCATATGCGCGGTCGTATTGCTGGTCGAGACCACCATGTCCATCGCCGCCACCTGGGCCGCAAATGCGTCCAGATCTTTCATCTGGTCGATATCTGGATCGGCGATCAAGTCCACATTATGCACCTGTTTCAGTGCGGCGCGGTCGGCGGCGCGATTACCGTATTGCAGGTCGACAAAGCGCAGGCCGGGCAGAGTGAGGAACGGGGCGAAATCCGTGAGCTGCGCAGATTTCGGCGCGCCCAGCTTCGGACTCGCGCTGTGCCAGGCGATGCCGACCAGAGGCTGCGCGCTGCCAGCCTGGTATTGCGCGCGCAGACCGGCGGCGCGGTTCAGATCGGCGCGGATCGGCAGCGCACCGGTGCAGTCGGCCGGCGAGTTGCGGAAGACGCGCGCCACATCGAACAGAGTTGCCTGCATCGCCAGGTCGGGGGCGAGAAGGCGCGGATGCGGCGGGTTGGCGCGGCCATACATCTCGATGCCGGGGAAGCTGCGCTGCAGGATCGGGATCATGCGCGGATCGCATTCGATCACCGGCGTGATGCCGCGTGCCAGCAATTCGGGCAGCAGGCTCCACAGCACCAGCGACTCACCCACACCCTGTTCGGTGAACAGCAGCAGGGTCTGCCCCGGCGCCAGCGCCTCGCCCTTCCAGAAGGGCAGGGTGAAGGGCCGCTTGTCGGCGTTGGTTTCCGCGAGGCTCCAGCGGGCCTCGAAATGCGGCCAGGCCTCGCGGTAGCGGCCATCGACCATCAAGGCGACGGCATAGCGATTATGCGCCTCGCCATAGCCTGGGCGTTCGTGCCAGCTGCGCTCGTACCATTGCATGGCGCTGTCCAGATCGTTATTGGCGCGCGCAATATCGCCCAGCAGCAGATGCGTTTCGGCGGCGCCGCCCTCAATCGGTTTGAAGCGTGCGGCCAGGCTGGCCTTAAAGGCGGCTTCGGCGCCGGCAAAATCCTGAAGGGCGGACAGGGCGAGCCCGAGGTTGCGCTGGGCCATGCCGATGTCGGGGTTGAGCCTGACGGCTTTCTTCAGCACCTCCGCGGCACCGGCATTGTCATGCCGGTCAAGCAGCGCCGCGCCAAGATTGTTCAGCGCATCGACGAAATCGGGTTTCAGTTTGAGCGCCGTGCGATATTCGGCAATCGCCTCGTCGCCGCGGTTCAGTTGACGCAGCAGGTTGCCGCGGTTGCTGTGCGCTTCGGCGTAATTCGGATTGAGTCGGATCGCCTCGTCCTGGCTAAGCATCGCCAGGTCCGTCAGGCCCTGCAGCCGCAGCAACTCGCCGAGATTGTTGTGATAGAGCGGCTGTCCCGGATTGAGCGTGATTGCCATGCGCAGCAGGCTGATCGCTTCGTCGTTCCGGCCGGCTGCATGCACCTGCAGGGCCTGATCGTTGAAGCGGTTTGCCTCGCGCTGCACCTCAGGGGGCGGCACCGGCACGGAGGATGCCCGCGCGGCCCCGGCCGGCGATTTGTCCGCGATCTTTTCCTGTGCCCGCCGCTGCTTCCGATTCACACCACTGACCCTACCTTGGACCCAATATTAACCTTTGCCTCACAACCCCTTAAAACCCGGTTAGCCTGGCTTGACTTCCCTGCGACATAAATCACCTTGCATACCAGACCAAATTGGTCTTATTTGCAGCCGTCAATTCAGACCATATTGGTCTGAATTGCAATTGCGAAGGATTTGCAACATGTTGCGCCTGAGCCGCCTGGCCGATTACGGCGTCATGGTGATGGCCCACGCCGCCGCCGAGCCGACCGGTGTGCATAACGCGGCCGATGCTGCCCAGGCCACCGGCCTGCCGGGTCCGACCGTGGCCAAGATCATGGCCCGGCTGGCCAAGAGTGGCCTGCTGGCGTCGCAGCGCGGCGCGCGCGGCGGCTACCGTCTGGCAGCCGCCCCGGAAGAAATCACCGTTGCCGCCATCATCACGGCGCTGGACGGCCCGATCGCCCTGACCCAGTGCTCCGATCACGATCAGCCCAGCGCCTGTGATCGCGAGAATCTTTGCGTCTCGCGCCGAGGCATCAACCGAATCAACACCGCTATCCGCAGCGCGCTGGAAGGCGTGACGCTGGCCGAACTGGCACGGCCGGCCTACGACTTCCTCGGCCCGCTGCCGCCGCGCGCTGCCGCGCCGGCGCCCAACGCTTAATTCGTCACGGAGCCAAGCCCCATGGCTGCCAATGCACAAACCATCGAAACTGTCGAAGGCCTGGCCGGCGAATACAAATACGGCTTTGTCACCGATATCGAATCCGAGCTGCTGCCCAAGGGCCTGAGCGAGGACACCGTTCGCTTCATTTCGGCCAAGAAAGGCGAGCCGCAATGGATGCTGGACTGGCGCCTGCGCGCCTATAAGGCCTGGCTGCGCATGGCCAAGGAAAAGGGCGAGCCGACCTGGGCCAAGGTCAGCTATCCGGAAATCGATTTCCAGGATATCCATTACTATTCCGCCCCGAAGAAAAAGACGCTGAAGAGCCTCGACGAGGTCGATCCGGAACTGCTGGCGACCTATGAGAAGCTCGGCATCCCACTGAAGGAACGCGAGATTCTGGCCGGCGTTGCCGTCGACGCTGTGTTCGACAGCGTCTCGGTGGCGACCACCTTCAAGGGCAAGCTGAAGGATCTCGGGATTATCTTCTGCTCGATGTCGGAAGCTGTGCGCGAACATCCCGAACTGGTGCAGAAGTATCTCGGTTCGGTCGTGCCGGTGACCGACAATTTCTACGCCACGCTCAATTCGGCGGTTTTCTCCGACGGCTCCTTCGTCTACGTGCCGCCGGGCGTGCGCTGCCCGATGGAGCTGAGCACCTATTTCCGCATCAACGAAGCCAAAACCGGCCAGTTCGAGCGCACGCTGATCGTCGTCGACAAGGGCGCATACGTTTCCTATCTCGAAGGCTGCACCGCGCCGATGCGCGACGAGAACCAGCTGCATGCCGCCGTGGTTGAGCTGGTGGCGATGGAAGATGCCGAGATCCGTTACGCCACGGTGCAGAACTGGTATCCCGGCGACAAGAACGGCAAGGGCGGCATCTACAATTTCGTCACCAAGCGCGGCGCCTGCCGCGGTGCGCGTTCCAAGATCAGCTGGACCCAGGTGGAAACCGGTTCGGCGATCACCTGGAAATATCCGTCCGTGATCCTGCAGGGCGACGACAGCGTGGGCGAGTTCTACTCGGTCGCGGTCGCGAATAACGCCCAGCAGGCCGATACCGGCACCAAGATGATCCATATGGGCAGGAATTCGAAGTCCACGATCATCTCGAAGGGCATTTCGGCCGGCAAGGCGCAGAATACCTATCGCGGCCTGGTGCGGGTGATGCCGGGCGCGGCAGGTGCGCGCAACTACTCGCAGTGCGACAGCCTGCTCATCGGCGACCGCTGCGGCGGCCATACCGTGCCCTATATCGAAGTGAAGAATCGCTCCGCCAAGGTGGAGCATGAAGCCACCACCTCGCGGATTTCCGACGACCAGCTGTTCTACTGCCGCCAGCGTGGCCTGTCCGAGGAAGATGCTGTCTCGACCATCGTGAATGGCTTCTGCAAGGAAGTGCTGCAGAAACTGCCGATGGAGTTCGCCGTCGAAGCCCAGAAGCTGCTCGGTGTCAGCCTCGAAGGCTCGGTCGGTTAAAGGTTTAAGGACGCCCCCATGCTTGAAATCAAAAACCTGCACGCCACTGTCGACGGCAAGGAAATCCTCCGCGGCATCGACCTGACCATCAAGGCCGGCGAAGTCCATGCCATCATGGGGCCTAATGGCTCCGGCAAGTCGACATTGTCCTATGTGCTGGCCGGCCGGGACGGCTATGAAGTCACGCAGGGCGACATCCTCCTCAACGGCCAGAGTCTGCTCAATCTGGAGCCGGAAGAGCGGGCGCGCGAAGGCATCTTCCTCGCTTTCCAGTATCCGGTGGAAATTCCCGGCGTCGCCAATGCCACCTTCCTGCGCTCGGCGGTGAATGCCGTGCGCAAGCACAAGGGTCTGGCCGACATGGACGCCATGACCTTCCTCAAGACCGCCAAGGCCAAGATGAAGCAGCTGCAGATGGACGAAAAGTTCCTGCAGCGCGCCGTCAACATGGGTTTCTCGGGCGGCGAGAAGAAGCGCAACGAAGTGTTCCAGATGCTGATGCTGGAGCCAGCGCTGGCAATTCTGGACGAGACCGATTCAGGCCTCGACATCGATGCGCTCAAGATCGTGGCCGAGGGTGTGAATGCGCTGCGGTCGCCGGAGCGCTCCGCACTGGTGATCACGCATTACCAGCGCCTGCTGGATTACATCGTGCCCGATGTCGTGCATGTGCTGGCGAAGGGGCGGATCGTGAAGACTGGCGGCAAGGAACTGGCGCTTGAGCTTGAGGCCAAGGGCTATGCTGATATCGTCGCGGATGCTGCGTAAGGCATACTGATCATGTCCGCTTTGCCCTTCACTGAACATCTCGCCAGCGCCTACGAGGCCGCCGCTGCCAGTCTGCCCGGCGCGCAGGATACCGCTGTGGCGGCGCGGCGCAGGGCAGCCATCGAGACCTTCCGCAAGCTCGGCCTGCCGAACCACAAGCTGGAAAGCTGGAAATTCACCGGCCTGAATGCGCTGGAACGTCAGCAGTGGGCTTTGCCGGCGAATGATGGCAGCGTCGATCCGGCGCGGTTGAAGGCTGCCACGCTGACTGTCGACAGCCACCGGCTGGTCTTCGTCAATGGCCGCTTCGATGCGGCGGCCTCGAAGATCGGCGCGCTGCCGAAAGGCGCCATGCTGCAGCCGCTGAGCGCGGCCGGCGATGCCATCAAGGATGCGCTGACCTCTGCCGGCGACAAACGCGATGTCTCGCTCACCGAGCTGAATGCCGCGCTGGCCAGCGACGGCATCGTGCTGCTGCTGGAAGACGGCGTCGTGCTCGACAAGCCGGTTGAGGTCGTCAGCTTCGGCCTGCCGGCGCTGGTCAACCTGCGCCATCTGATCCGCCTTGGCGCCAAGGCGGAAGCCACCCTGCTCGAAAGCTATCGCGATGGCGGTGCGGCCGCGGCCGGCTGGACCAATGTCTATGCCCATGTTGCCGTGGGAGATGGCGCGAAGCTGACCCATATCCGTCTGCAGGCCGAGAGCGATGCCGCCTATCACGCAGCCCTTGGCCGTGTATCCATCGGTGCCGGCGCGCACTATGCCCATGCCTCGGTGCAGGCCGGTGCGGCGCTGGCCCGTCACGAGCTGCATGTGGAATTTACCGGCAGCGACGCCACGGCCGATATCCAGGGCCTGGTGCTGGCCCGTGGCGCGGCGCATCTGGATCACACCCTGTTCCTGCATCATGCCGTGCCGAATTGCAGCAGCAACCAGCTATTCAAGCATGTGGTCGATGACCACGGCCATGCCGTTTTTCAGGGTGGCATCCGGGTCGCCCCGCAGGCGCAGAAGACCGATGCGCAGCAGCTGAGCCGTACTCTGCTGCTGGCCGACCGCGCGCAGATCGACACCAAGCCGGAACTTGAAATCCTGGCTGACGACGTGAAATGCAGTCATGGCGCCTCGATTGGCGATGTCGATGCCAACCAGATGTTCTACATGCAGGCGCGCGGCATCCCGGTGGCCGAGGCGCGCCGCCTGTTGCTGAGCGGCTTTGCCTATGACGTCGTGACCGCTGTGCCGGAAGGTGCACTGCGCGACCATGTCGAGGCTTTCGTGGAAGGCTGGCTGGCAGCCAACAGCACGGGAGATGCCGCATGAGCGCACTCCCGAAGCAGACAGCCCCGGCTTTCGATGTCGAACGTGTCCGCGCCGATTTCCCGATCCTGTCCGAGAAGGTGCACGGCAAGCCGCTGGTTTTCCTCGACAGTGGTGCCAGTGCGCAGAAGCCGCGGCAGGTGATCGAGGTGATGACGCGGATGTACGAGCATACTTATGCCAACGTGCATCGCGGTATCTACCAGCTGAGCCAGCTGGCGACCGACGAATACGAAAAGGCCCGCGAGAAGGTGGCGCATTTCATCGGCGTGCAGGACACCCGCGAGATCGTCTTTACCCGCAATGCCACCGAGGCGGTCAACCTGGTGGCGCATAGCTGGGGCTGGAAGAACCTGAAGGCCGGCGACGAGGTGCTGATCACGCATCTGGAGCATCACGCCAATATTGTGCCCTGGCAGATCCTGGGTGAACGCTATGGCGTGAAGCTGAAGGTCGCGCCGATCAGCGACAGCGGCGAACTGGTCTGGGACGAGTTCGTCAGGTTGATCGGGCCGCAGACCAAGCTGGTGGCCGTGGCGCATGTGTCCAACACGCTGGGTACTATCCTGCCCGTGGCGGACATGATCCGCGTCGCCCATGAAAAGGGCGCGACGGTGCTGATCGACGGCAGTCAGGCCGTGCAGCATATGCAGGTCGACGTGAAGGCGCTGGATGCAGATTTCTACGTCTTCACCGGCCACAAGCTCTATGGCCCGACCGGGATCGGCGTGCTCTATGCGAAGGCCGAAATCCTGGAAGCCATGCCGCCCTGGCAGGGCGGTGGCGACATGATCCTGTCGGTCAGCTTCGACAAGACCGAATACAACGACATCCCGCACCGTTTTGAAGCCGGTACGCCGGCTTTCGTCGAGGCGGTCGGGCTGGGTGCCGCCATCGATTATGTAAACGCCGTCGGGCTGGAGGCGATTGCCGCCCATGAGGCCGATCTGACGGCTTATGCCACCGAGAAACTGTCGGCGGTGAATTCGCTGCGCCTGATCGGCACGGCGGCGCATAAGGCCGGCGTGATGTCTTTTGTGCTGGAGGGCATTCACCCGCACGATATCGGCACTATCCTTGACCGCGAGGGTATTGCGGTCCGGGTCGGCCAGCATTGCGCCCATCCTCTGATGGAGCGGATGGGGGTGCAGGCCACCGTGCGGGCCAGTTTCGGGATGTACAATACGCGGGCCGAAATCGATGCGCTGTGCGCCGGTCTGAAGCGGGTGAGGGAGATTTTTGGCTGATGTCGGCGCCTGAGGAAATTGCTGACAACCCCCCGGCCGGCGGCTCCGCCGGCCATGACGAGTTGCGCGACCAGGTGGTCGAGGCGATCAAGACTGTCTTCGACCCCGAAATTCCGGTTAACATTTACGAATTGGGCCTTATATACAGGGTCGAGGTCAACGAGGCCCGGGATGTCCAGATCGACATGACCCTGACCTCGCCGAACTGTCCGGCCGCCCAGTCGATGCCTGCCGAAGTGGAGCAGAAGACGCGCTCCATCCCCGGCGTCGGCGAAGTGACCATTGACGTCGTGTGGGATCCGCCGTGGTCGCCCGAACATATGTCCGAGGCGGCCCGACTTGAACTGGGTGTGATGTGATGTCGACGACCGAAACGACTACGCCAGCAAAGGCCCGGCCGGCTTTCAAGCCGGTTACGCTGACTGATGCCGCCGCTGAGCGCGTCCGCACGCTGATCGCGCAATCCGACAAGCCGGTGATCGGCCTGCGCATTGCGATCAAGACCAAGGGTTGCTCGGGTTTCTCGTATGACATCCAGTATGCCACCGAGAAGGAAAAGTTCGACGAGGTGGTGGAAGACAAAGGCGTTACGGTTCTGATCGAACCGAAGGCGCAGATGTATATCTTCGGCACCGAGATCGACTGGGAAGAGGATAAACTGCAATCCGGCTTCGTCTTCCGCAATCCCAACGAGAAGGGCCGCTGCGGCTGCGGCGAGAGCTTCCACGTCTGATCGGCGAAAACCTCGGATCGATCGAGAAGGGGCCATATGGCCCCTTTTATTTTAGGCCGTCTCTACGGCGGTAGATCGTGTAGCGGTCGAGGTCGAGCGCACGGTCGTAATCTTCGAACCGCTTCGCGAAGAGCGGATTGCGCGAGAAATAGTCGAGATAGTTGAAGGCCTCGCCCTGGCAGCGCGGGATGCCGGCCACGTTGTCGACGATCAGCAGCGATGGCTTCTTCTTGTAGAAATCCTCGGCCACGCTGCGGAACACGAATTCCTCGGCCCGGCTCATCGATTCCGGCGGATTATACAGCGGTGCCAGCTCCTGGCAGTCGGAATAGGCGCCCTGCAGCAGCCACATGCTCTCGAACCGCATGGTCATCTTCATGTCGAGATAGTTCAGCATGGGGAAATGCGGATAGATGCCGGGCGACAGCACGAGCACGCGGTCGTTGCGGCGCTCGGCCTTCACCACATGCATCAGGCGCTGCAGCTCCGAGCCGCGATAGTCCAGCTGCTTGAAGAACGGCCGGCTGTGCAGGCCTTCCTGGTAGAAAATCAGCAGCATGAGGGCGGCGGCAAAAAGCTTGGCCGGCCGGTTGTCGCTGCGCTTGGGCCAGACCACATGATCCATCACATAGGCAATGATCACGCCCGCCAGCAGCAGGGTCAGCGCCTGTGCCGGCAAGGCATGATAGGGCCAGCCCTTGCCTTGGGCGTAGCCCGACAGCAACCCGCCGATGCCGGCCAGGAAGATGACGCGGGCCATATGCGAACGCACCGCGAGAAAGGCAGCGATGCCAAGCAGCGGCAGGATGAAGGTCGGCGGGCCGAGATTGGCGCTCAGCGCCAGGTCGATCATGCTCCACTGGCTGACTTCGCTGTAGAAGGCGCGCGCCAGCGGAAGGGCGATGGTGAAGTATTCTGGCGTGACGATGATCGCGAACAACGCATGGGCCACACAGACGGCGAGCACAGCCCAGGGTGCCGGATCGGCCAGGCTGCGCCGCAGCGAAATCTGGCTGACGATATAAAGTTCGACGAGCAGGGGTATACCCAAGAAATACGGCTTCATGGCAAAGCCGACACCGGCCATCAGGCCGGTGGCGATTTTCAGCCGGTTCGACAGCTTTTCGCCGTCAGCTCGCCCGCTGGCCACCAGCAGATACGGCATGGCCAGAACCAGCATCATATGTTCGCGCTGCGCGAACATGTCGTTGGGATAGACGATCAGCAGGAACAGCAGCAGCAGCGGCAGCAGCGCATCGGCGGTGGCGTGCGCCGGATCCAGGCTGGCAGCCAGCACCTTGCGGCAGGTGATGAAAGAGGCGGCAATGCCCAGGCCCAGCAGGCCGACCAGAGCGGTGGTGCCCTGCATGCCGGTCAGCTTGGCGATGGCCTCGGGCAACAGATGCACGACGAAGACCAGCGGCGTGTTGATATCGATCGCGTCGACGAACAGCCGTCCGCCGCCCAGCCAGTTTTTCGAGATGTAGAGCAGGACGGCTGTGTCGTGATTGATCGGCGGGAAGAAGTAGCCGACGAGCCATAGGGCACAGACAGCCAGAACCAGGCCGTGCAGCAGGCGCGGCCAGTCCCAGCCGCGGCGCAGCACGGCATCCTGGGGGTTATAGCTGGTATTCATGTCGGGGTCGGAGCAATGGCACTGGCCTAAGCTAGGTCGTCTTGGTAAATCATTCACTTACGCAGAAATCAAATGGAAAACCGGTCGGCGGCGAATGGAACGGGTTGAATACCACCGGATGGCGGTGCTGGAAGCGACCATGTGGTGGTATCGCGCCCTGCATGCGCGGCTGCTGGGCCGGATAGCCCGTCTGGGCCTGCCGGCCGGCGCCCGGCTGCTGGATGCCGGCTGCGGCACCGGCGGACTGCTGGCGCGGCTGGCTGTCCTGCGGCCGGATCTCGACCTGCAGGGACTGGAATACGACGCTGAGGCGGCCACACTCGCCCGCGCCAAGCTGCCGGCGGGTCGGGATCCGCACAGCCTGCGGGTCGGCAGCGTCAATGTCATGCCGTATCCGGACGGAGAGTTCGACGCCATCGTCAGCGCCGACGTGCTGTGCCATGCCGCGGTGGACGAGGCAGCGGCGTTGGCCGAGTTCCTGCGCTGCCTGAAGCCCGGCGGCACGCTGCTGCTGAACCTGCCAGCCTATCAGTGGATGGCCTCGGCGCATGACGTGCATGTCCACAACAAGCGGCGCTATACGCTGGGCCAGGCCCGCGCCCGGCTCGCCGCGGCCGGCTTTACGGTCGCCTCTGGCGGCTATTGGAACAGCCTCCTGTTTCCGCTAATGCTGCTGCACCGCCTGACGGCTGGTAAAGGCGAGGGCGAGGGCAGCGACGTGAAGCCCTTCCCGGCCTGGCAGGATCGCCTGTTCCATGCCGTTACGGTGCTTGAGCAGCGGTTGGCCGACATCGGCCTGCGGCTGCCCTTCGGCGGTTCGGTCTGGATCGAGGCGAAGAAGCCATGAAGCAAACGGCAATGCAGGGCGACATGATCAGCACGGCAGATGCAGCCCCGGTATTTGCGCTTTCCATCGTTGTGCCGGTCTATAACGGTGCCACCAGTGTGCCCACCCTGGTCGAAGCACTGGCCAAACTCGATGTGCCGGGCGGTCACGAGATCGTGCTGGTCAACGACTGCAGCCCGGACAATTCACTCGATGTCTGCCGCGATCTCTGCCGGCAGAATGCAGTTGCGCTCACCGTGGTCAACCTGGCCCGAAATTTCGGCGAACATAATGCCGTAATGGCCGGCCTGAGCCAGGCGCGCGGCGACTACATCATCAACATGGATGACGACCTGCAGAATCCGCCCGAGGAAGTCGTGCGGCTGTGGCGCTACGCCAAGGATAACGCCTACGACGTCGTCTACACTTACTATGCCGACAAGCAGCATGCCGCATGGCGCAACCTTGGCAGCCGTTTCACCAACTGGTGCGCCGACCAGCTGCTCGACAAGCCGAAAGGCCTGTATCTTTCCAGCTTTCGCTGCATGAGCGCTTTTGTAGCGCGCAACATCCTGGAGCATACCGGCCCGTTCCCATATGTAGACGGCCTGATCATGCAGGTGACGCAGAAGATCGGCCGCCTGCAGGTGCAGCATCTGGCGCGCGCGGAAGGCCGCAGCAACTACACGATCCGCCGTCTGGTCCGGCTGTTCATGTCGATGTTCCTGAATTTCTCGGTGATGCCGCTGCGTATCGGCACGCTGGTCGGCTTCGTCATGGCTGGCCTCGGCCTGCTGGTGTTCCTCGTCATCCTGATCGAGGCGCTGGGTGGCCGCACGCCGCAGGGCTATGCCTCGGTGATGGCGGCGATCCTGCTGCTCGCCGGCGTGCAGCTGATCATGCTCGGCCTGGTCGGTGAATATCTCGGCCGGCTATTCCTCACCGTAAACCGGAAGCCGCAATTCATTGTGCGCGACGTGCAGCGCAACGAGAAGGCACTGCCGGCGGAGGAGCGTCCATGACCTGGTTCTACGTGGCGCTCGCGGCCGGTGTGCTGCTTGGTGTTGGCGGCCAGGTGCTGCTGAAATCTGGCGCCAGCGGCGAAACCCTGCTGCAGCAGTTTCTCGCGCCGCAGTCGATCATCGGTCTCGCGCTCTATTTCGCCGCGGCGCTCTGCTACATGTATGCGCTGCGCAAGATTCCGGTCTCGATCGCTTTCCCGAGCGTGTCGCTGTCCTACGTGCTGGTGGCGCTGCTCGGCTTCTGGCTCTACGGCGAGCCGATCACCGTGTCAAAGCTGGCCGGCATCGCACTGGTCTGCTGCGGCGTGTTTCTGATCACGCGCACGGCGTAGTCACCAGACGGCTTTCACGGCCGCAATCACCGTATCGACATCACTGTCGGGCAGTTGCGGATAAAGCGGCAGGCTGAGCACGCTTTTCGCGGCGCGCTCGGTATTCGGCAATCCGCCGGTACCCAGCGCAATCTTGCCCAGATAGGCCGGCTGCAGATGCACCGGCACCGGATAGTGGATCAGCGTGCCGACGCCTTTCTCCTTCAGCTTCGCCTGCAACTCGTCGCGACGGGCGCCGGCATCCACGACGTAGAGATGGTAGACCGGTGCGGCCCCGGTGCGAACCTGGGGCAGCACCAGGCCGTTCAAGCCTGCCAGGCCTGCGCTGTAGCGCGCGGCAATGGCCTGGCGGCGCGCGGTATCTGCGGGCAACGCTCCGAGCTTGACCCGAAGAATGGCGGCCTGCAGTGGATCGAGCCGGCTGTTCATGCCGGCGATGGCGCTGATATAGCGTTCGCGCCAGCCGTATTCGCGTAAGGCGCGCAGCGCTTCGGCCACGCTGTCGTCGTCGGTGGTGACGATGCCGCCGTCTCCAATCGCGCCGAGATTCTTGGTCGGATAAAGGCTGTAGGCCGCCGCCTTACCCCAGCGGCCGACCATCCTGCCGTTCAGCGTCGCGCCATGCGCCTGGGCATTATCTTCGAGCAGGATTAGGCCATGCCGTTCGGCTATGGTCGCGATCTCGTCGATTGCCGCTGGCTGACCGTAGAGATGCACCGGGATCACCGCCTTCGGCTTCGGTGCCCCCGCCGGCCAGCTGTTCAGCGCAGCCTCCAGCGCCCGCGGAGACAGGGTCCAGTAGTCATCGGTATCGACGAGCACCGGCGTCGCGCCGGCCAGTTCGATGGCCGCCACGGTGGCGACAGCAGTATGCGAGACGGTGATCACCGCATCGCCGGGGCCGATCCCCAGGGCGCGCAGCGCCAGGATCAGCGCATCAGTGCCGCTGGCGCAGGCCATGGCATGTTTCGATCCGGTGTAGGCGGCAAATTCGCGCTCAAAGGCGGCGACTTCCTCGCCCTGGATATACCAGCCGCTTTCCAGCACACGCCTGATGGCAGCATCGATGGCCTCGCGCTGGGCGAGATAGGCGGCTTTCGGATTGGTCTGCGGAATCATCTGGGCTCTCACAGGTAATGCGCGGCATTGCCGCGGTAGAATTCGACCGTCTGCTTCAGGCCGTCGACGAGCGACGTCTTCGGTACCCAGCCGGTTGTCGCGCGGAAGGCTGTGTCATCGGCCACATAATCGCCGATATCGATCTTCTTGCGGTCGGCGGGAAATGCCTTGCGTTCGAAGCCGCCGCTGCCGCCGACCTTGATCAGCAACTCGGCCAGTTCCAGCAACGACATCGGCGGACAGCCGCCGACATTGTAGACCTGCCCGACGGTTGCCTCGGTGTCGGCCGCCAGCAGGGCTGCATCGATCAGATCGTCGACAAAGGTGAAGTCGCGCTTCTGCTCGCCGCCCCAGACCTCGAATTTCGTATTCTCGATCACATGGCGGATCCAGATGCCGAGGAAGGTCTGCTTGGCATCACGGATGCGCATGCGCGGGCCGAACACGTTGGTCAAACGCAAAGCGGTCGTGCGCATACCATGCACCCGGGCATAGAGCATGTGATAGGACTCGGCGGCATATTTATGGATGCCATTGATATCGGGCGGGGCGATCGGATGTTTCTCGTCGACCGGCAGATAGTGCGGCGGGCCGTAGAATTGCCGAGTCGAACTGAAGATCAGGCGGGCCTGCGGATTGACCCGCCGCACCAGTTCGAGGAAGCGCAGATTGGCTTCCTGGTTCAGCCGCAGATCCTCCAGCGGCTGTTTCATTGAATCCATATGCGAGGTCTGGCCGGCGAAATTGAAAATCACCGCCGCCTTGCCGATGGCCTCAAAAATCGCTGCTTCGGCGCCGATATCGGCTTCGATCAGTTCGGCGAGCGGCAGGCCAGACAGGTTGAAGGGGTTGGCGCCATACTGCGCCAGCATGCGGTCGATCACGGTCACCTTGGCCCCTGCCTCAAGCAGGCGGCGCACCAGGTTCGAGCCGATAAATCCCATACCGCCGGTGACGATCACCGGCTTGCCGCGCCACGACATCAAATCACCCAGTTATGTTGGCAGTGTCAGACGATTGCCCCGGATTATGCCTGAAATGAGGCGGATTTGTCAGGAGACAGGGGCTTGCCGCGAACCGACCGGCGCGGCAAAGTGACGCCATGACTCGGCGATCCATATCCTGGCGACGCGGCCTTGCCGCCGGCTTGCTGCTTGGCCTGACCGGCTGCGGCGCGGTGAGCAGCGAGCCCTATATGCTGGGGCGCCGACTGCCCGGACTGCCGGGGGAATATGAAGTGGGCCAGCTGCCGGTCGCAAACGACACGCGCACCGGCCGGCCGTTTTTCTCGCTCTGCTACAACCGGCTCAGCCATAAACCTGAACAGGTACTGGCTCTGGTGCGGAAACACTGCGGCGACCCGCAGCTGTTCTATAACTCGACAGATTTGTATTCCTGCTCGCTTTCCGCCCCTGTGCGGGCGACCTACAGCTGCGCTGCATTAAGCCGCACAGCCGAGGAGGCGCGGCCGAATCTGAGCGTGTCCGGGTCTTACCTCGGAACCATTCAGCTGTATTAGGCGCCGCCGGCCGGCGCGACAGCTCACACCGCCACGCGCAGCCCGCTCTCGCCGTCGAACAGATGGGCGCGGGTGATATCCACCATCAGGCCGGGCCGGGATTTGTCGTGATAACCGGCATTGCTCGGCACGCGGGCGACGATCTCCTGCCCGCCGACCTTGCCATGCAGCAGGGTATCGGCGCCGAGCTCTTCGGCCACATCGACATCGAGATGCAGGTCGGGTGTCTCGCCCGGCCGCGCGATGCGCAGCGTTTCGGGACGGATGCCGAGCGTGTAGCTGCCGGCCGGCGCCGTCCACGCGCCTGGCAACGTCAGCGCGACGCCGTCATCCAGCACGGCCTTGCCGGCATCGATGCGGCATTTCAGGAAGTTCATCGCCGGCGAACCGATGAAGCCGCCGACATAGGTGGTAGCGGGCTGGTTGTAGACATCGCCCGGCGTGCCGATCTGGTCGGCACGGCCCAGATTCATCACCACCAGCCGGTCGGCCAGCGTCATCGCTTCCACCTGGTCATGCGTGACGTAAATGGAGGTGACGCCGAGCTGCTGGTGCAGACGCTTGATCTCAAGCCGCATCTGCACGCGCAGCTTGGCATCCAGGTTCGACAGCGGTTCGTCGAACAGGAAGACGCTGGGTTCACGCACGATGGCGCGGCCCATGGCGACGCGCTGGCGCTGGCCGCCCGAAAGCTCGCGCGGCTTGCGCTGCAGATAGGGCTGCAGCTGCAGGATTTCGGCGGCACGCTGCACGCGTTTTTCGATATCGGCCTTGTCCATACCGCGGATGCGCAGGCCGTAGGACATGTTCTGATACACGCTCATATGCGGATAGAGCGCGTAATTCTGGAACACCATCGCAATGTCGCGGTCGGCCGGTTCAATATTGTTGACCACGCGGTCGCCGATGACGATCTCGCCCTCGGTGATGGCCTCCAGGCCGGCAACCATGCGCAGCAGCGTTGACTTGCCGCAGCCCGACGGGCCGACGATGACGATAAACTCGCCATCCTTGATCTCCATGTCGACGCCATGGATGGCCTTGACCGGGCCGTAACTCTTCTTGACGCCTTTCAGCGTGACTTTCGCCATGACGGGCGCTCACTTTTCCGTTTCAACAAGACCTTTGACGAACCAGCGCTGCATCAGCACCACCACCAGAACCGGCGGCAGGAGAGCCAGCACGGCCATTCCCATCACCACCGGCCATTCATAGAAGGCGTCGGGTGCCCGCATCAGGCGGCCGATCGCAAGCACGATGGTCTGGTACTGGTAGTCGGATGCAATCAGCAATGGCCAGAGATACTGGTTCCAGCCATAGATGAACTGGATGACGAACATGGCTGCGATGCTGGTGCGGCTCAGGGGCACCAGCACGTCCCAGAAGAACCGCATCGGGCCCGCGCCGTCGATGCGAGCGGCTTCCACCAGTTCGTCCGGCACAGTCATGAAGAACTGACGGAACAGGAAGGTGGCGGTGGCTGAGGCGATCAGCGGCAGGACAAGACCTGTGTAGCTGTCCAGCATTCCGAGATCGGCGACGATTTTGTAGGTCGGAATAATGCGTACTTCGACCGGCAGCATCAGGGTGATGAAGATCATCCAGAAGAAGAAGGTCCGCAGCGGAAACCGGAAATAGACAATGGCAAAGGCGGACAGCAGGGAGATGACGATCTTCCCGACCGCGATGGCGATCGCCATGATCAGGCTGTTTTTCATCAGGACCAGTGCCGGTGTGGCACCGCTGACGCCGATCATCTGCGGACCATCGAACAGCGCGCGAGCTGTATTGGTCAGCAGTTCGGCACCAGGCAGCATAGGCATCGGAGTCTGGGAGACGTCCTGGATGGTGTGGGACGCGGCAATGATCGCCAGATAGATCGGAAAAGCGACGACAATGATCGTCGCGATTAGGGAGAGGTGGCCGAAAGCATCGGCTGCCGGGCGGCGTTCGATCATCAGTAGTGGACCTTACGCTCGATATAACGGAACTGGACGACGGTCAGAGCAACCACGATGACCATCAGGATCACCGACTGGGCGGATGAGCCGCCGAGATCCTGTGCCTCAAAGCCGTCGTACCAGACTTTGTAGACCAGAACTTCGGTCGCCTTGGCAGGACCGCCGCGGGTCAGCGAGTGGATGACGCCGAACGTGTCGAAGAAGGCGTAGACCACATTGACGACGATCAGGAAGAACAGCGTGGGCGAGAGCAGCGGGAAGACCACGGTCCAGAACCGGCGGATCGGGCCGGCGCCGTCGATGGCGGCAGCTTCGATCAGCGATTTCGGGATCGACTGCAGGCCGGCCAGGAAGAACAGGAAATTGTAGGAAATCTGTTTCCAGGTGGCTGCCACAACGACAACGAACATCGCCTGGCCGCCATTGAGCTGGAAATTCCAGTCGATGCCAACCTGCTCCAGAGCATAGGCGAGTACACCGGGGCCGGGCAGGAAGACGAAACCCCAGAGCGCGCCGGCGACGGCAGGTGCCACCGCATAGGGCCAGATCAGCAGCGTCTTGTAGACCGTCGCGCCCCGCACCAGGCGGTCAGCGGTTACAGCCAGATACAGCGACAGGCTGAGGCCGATCGTGGTGACCAGGGTGCTGAACAGGGCGGTGATCTGAAAAGAATGCAGGTAGTAGTCGTCTTCAAACAGGATGATGAAGTTTTCCAGCCCCACGAAATAGCTCCGGGTGCCGAAGGCATCTTCGCGCAATACCGATTGCACGACGGCCTGACTGGCGGGCCAGAAAAAGAATATCACCGTGATCGCCAGCTGCGGGGCAACCAGCAGATACGGAAGGAACTTGTTCTGAAAGACGACTCGTTTTTCCATCTTGGGGCCATAGAAAAGGCCCGCACCTTACAAAGTCAAGGTACGGGCCTTCCTTTACATAGGGGTCAGGCGATTACGAACGCTTGGCATCGCGCTCGAACTGGCGGAGCAGGCGGTTGCCACGCTCCACGGCAGTATCGAGAGCCTCTTTGGGAGACTTCTTGCCCGACCAGACGGCTTCCAGCTCCTCGTCCATCACGTCGCGGATCTGGACGAAATTGCCGAGACGCAGGCCTTTCGAATTGGCCGTCGGCGGCTTCAGGGTCATCTGCTGGACCGGCACCTCGGTGCCGGGGTTGGCAGCATAGAAACCCTGCGCCTTGGTGGTTTCGTAGGCCATCGGCGTGATCGGCAGGTAGCCGGTATTCTTGTGCCACCAGACCTGGTTTTCGGTTGCCGAGAGATAGTCGAAGAACTCTGCGACACCCTTGTATTCGGCCGGCTTATGCTTGCCGAGCACCCAGAGCGAGGCACCGCCGATGATCGAGTTCTGCGGCGCGCCCTGCACGTCGCTGTAATAGGGCAGCATCTGCATGCCCCATTTGAACTTGGCGCCGCGGGAGAAGGAGGCGTAGCCGCCCGAGCTTTCCATATGGATGGCGCACTCGCCCGAGATGAACTTGGCGTTCGCCTCGTTCTTGCGGCCGCCATAGACCATCAGGCCTTCCTTCATCCAGGTCTGCAGCTGGGTGATGTGGCGGACATGCAGCGGGCTGTTGAACTTCAGCTCGGTGTCGAAGCCGTCGAAGCCGTTCGACTTGCTGGCAAACGGCACATTGTGCAGCGCCGAGAAATTCTCCAGCTGGATCCAGGTCTGCCAGTTGGTCTGGAACGGACAGGTGCTGCCCGAAGCCTTCAGTTTCTTCAGGATCGGGTCGAATTCCTGCCAGGTCTTCGGCGGCTTGTTCGGGTCAAGGCCGGCCTTCTGGAAGGCATCCTTGTTGTAATACATGACCGGAGTGGAGGAGTTGAACGGGTAGGACAGCATCTTGCCGTCCGACGTGCTGTAGTAACCGGTCACTGAACTCAGGTACGAGCCGGGATCGAACTTGTAGCCGTTCTGCGACATAATCTCGTAGACCGGCTTGATCGCGGCGCGCGACGCCATCATGGTGCCGGTGCCGACTTCGAAGACCTGCACGATATGCGGGCCCTTGCCGGCGCGGAACGCCGCCATCGCTGCGGTCAGGGTTTCCGGATAGGAGCCCTTGTTGACGGCGACGAGCTTGTATTTGTCCTGGCCCTTGTTGAAGCCTTCGGCAATATCGTTGACGCGCTCGTTCAGGGCACCGCTCATCGCATGCCACCACTGGATTTCGATGCGATTAGCCTGCGCCCAGGCGCCGGATGCGCTGATGGCCACGGCAGTGCCGGCCAGTAGCGCGAGCGCAGTGCGCGCGAGTTTCCCTGTCGATTTCATTGTGCTGTCTCCAGTGCTAAAGAAATTCCGCCCTGAGTCGGGTGGCCGACTTTTTTTATGGTTCCTACGATGACTTTCGCACGTAAGATTTGTTACGGTTATATGACAAGGGACAGGCATTGACCAAGCCTTATTCTGCCATTTCGGCTGTGGAAATTGGCCCTGACAGTCTGAAAGTCGGCACGCAGAGCTTTCCTTTTCTAGTGAAACGTGATTCCCGGGCGCGGCGTATGCTGCTGCGTGTAATGCCCAGGGATGGTGCGGTCATTCTGGTGCTCCCGACTCGGGCAAGCCTGAAATCCGGCCAGCAATTCGTCACCGAGCAGGTCGACTGGATCATGGCCCGACAGGATGAACGACCGGAAAGCCAGCCTTGGCAGGATGGCGCGGTCCTCCCGCTTTATGGTGCGCCGCACATTATCCGTCACCGGCCGACCGGCCGGGGTGGGGTCTGGGTCGAGCAGGACGAGATCCATGTCACCGGCCGCAGCGAGCATCTGCCCCGCCGGCTGCGCGACTGGCTGAAGCGCCGGGCACGCGAGGAATTCGGCGCCACCGCCCGCGACATGGCGGCCGTCATCGGCCTGCAGGTGCGGCGCGTCACCGTGCGCGACACCCAGAGCCGCTGGGGCAGTTGCTCGGCGCATGGCAACCTGTCGTTTTCCTGGCGGCTGTTGCTGGCGCCGCCGACAATCGGGCGTTACCTCGTGGCGCATGAAGTGGCGCATCTCAAGCATATGGACCACAGCGTGGCCTTCTGGTCGCTCTGTGCACGGCTGCTCGGTAGCGAACAGGAACTACGTACCGCCCGTGCCTGGCTGCGGCGTCATGGCGCCGCCCTGCATCTGCACGGCTGACCGGCCATGAAAACCCTGCTGCGGCCACTGGCGCGCAACTCAACCGCGCTGGTGATCCTGCTCGGCTGCGCCACCGCACTCGGTCCGCTCAGCACCGACATGTATCTGCCGTCGCTCCCGGCGCTGGTTGCGCTGTATGGCAGCGACATGGCTACCGTGCAACTTACACTCAGCGCGTTCCTGGCCGGCTTCGCCGTGATGCAGCTCGTCTACGGCCCGCTGTCTGACCGTTTCGGCCGCCGTCCGGTGCTGCTGGCCGGCGTGGTGCTCTATACATTGGCCTCGGTCGGCTGCGCCTTTGCCGGCAGCATCGAATGGCTGATCCTGTGGCGGTTTGGTCAGGCGCTTGGCGCCTGCGCCGGCGTGGTACTCGGCCGCGCCATCGCCCGCGATCTGTTCGAAGGTGCCCAGGCGGCGCGGGCGCTGTCGATGATGGCGATGACGCTCGGTCTGACGCCGGCAGTGGCGCCGATACTGGGTGGCTATCTGCATGACTGGTTCGGCTGGCAGGCGAATTTCATCGCCATGGCGCTGACCGGCGCGGCACTCGGCGGCTGCGTGTTGTTCTTCCTTGCCGAAAGCAACCCGCGTCGCAACCCGCAGGCAACGCGGCCCGGACCGATGCTGCGCAACTTCGGTATCCTGGCCCGGCATGCGGGCTTTCGCGGCTATGTGTTCTGCGTCGCCTTTTCCTACGGCGGCATGTTCAGCTTCATCTCCGCTTCGTCGTTCACGCTCGATCGCGTCTTCGGCGTCGGGCCGACCGTATTCGGCTTGTGTTTCCTGCTGATCGTGTTCGGTTACCTGATCGGCGGCTTCATCGGCACGCGCTTCACTATCCGTTTCGGCGTCGATGCGATGCTCGGCCTCGGCGCGGCGTCCTGCGCGGCCGGCGGGCTGCTCATGCTGGGGCTGCAGGGCTGGGCGTGGATGGCAGGCCTGCAGTGGCACTGGTTCAGCCTGATCGGCCCGATGATGCTGTTCACCCTTGGGCTCGGCCTCACCATGCCGCAGGGCCAGGCCGGCGCGCTGCAACCGTTTCCGCAGATGGCGGGGGCGGCGGCGTCGCTGATGGGCTTCGTGCAGATGAGCGTGGGCGCTTTTGCCGGCATCGTCGTCGGTCATGCGCTGAACGATACGGCGCTGCCGCTCAGCCTGGCGGTGGCCGGGATGGGTACCGGCACGCTGCTGAGCTATCTGCTGATCGTGCGACGAGTCAGGGCGTAGCTGCTTTACTCAGCAACCAGGTGGCCATGCGTTCGGTGAGCGCCGGATCGATCTCACCCTCGAACCCCTGATCCTTGTCATCCTGCAGTCGCTTCAGGTTGTGGCTGGTGCGCGGCAGCAGGATCAGCGTGTGATCGTCGCTGCCGCGTCTCTGCAGCGCCCGGTCCAGCGCTACGGCATCGCGTTCGGCTGAAATCTGGATATCGGCATCACCCTGCACGATCATCACCGGACCGGTATAGCGCTGCGCCAGTTCGGCCGGGTCGAGCTTCAGTTGCGCCTGCCAGAACAGGCCGCTGTAGGACGGATACAGGCCGCTGAGTGCTTGCGGCAGTTTCTCCGGCACCCGGCCGGTGGCGCGAATTTCGCGCACCACGCGATCGTTTTCCGTCAGAAAGGCGCGCTTCTGCGCCGGCTTGACCGCGGCAAGCTGACGTTCGAGCTGCTCGCGCACAATCACGTCGAGCGGACGGCCGGCGGTGGAGAACAGCAGCAGCGCGAGCGGCTTTTCATTGTCGCGCAGGCGCTGCGCCAGGTCGAGCGCAATGGAGCCGCCCTCCGAATGGCCGGCGAGCCCGACCTTGTTAAGGTCGACGCTCGATTGCGACCGCAGGAAGGTGTAAGCCGCATAGGCGTCGTCGACGAAATTCTGCCAGTTGAAATAGGCGGCGTAATCTTTTGGATCGACCGGCAGGCCGGCGGCATTGGCATGCATGCCACGCTTGTCATAGCGCAGCGTGGCGATGCCCTTCTGCGCCAGGCCCTCGGCGATCTGCCGCAGCAGATCCGTGCGCAGCACCGGCGGCTGGTTGCCGTCGCGGTCGGTCGGCCCGCTGCCCTGCAGCAGCACCAGTGCCGGCACTTTTTCCACCATGCCACCCGGCATGGTCAGGGTTCCGGCCAGCACGGCGCCATCGTTTGAGGTGAAGCTGATCTGCTGGTTCACCACGTCGTCGGCATGCGCATTCGTCATGCAGACTGTCAGGGCAATGGCCGCAGCGGCCAGTCGAAGCAGCGTCACGGGCGCACCGTCACTGCCGCACCGGCTGCGGACCGACCTGCCAGATCATCTGCGGCTCGGCGCTCTGGCCCTGCCGCATCTGCGCTGCCGGATCATTGGCGGCGGGCGCGGCCGGTTCGATATGGCTGCGCGGCGGTGGCGGCACCAGGGCAGAAGGCTGCGCCTGCGCCGGGGCGCTGCCACCGAAGCTGCCAACGATACGGTCCCACAGCGACGGCAGGCTGAAGCTGCGGCTCGGCGCCTGCGGCAGCTCGCTGACCGGGCGGCCTTTCAGCGCGTCGGTCATGAAGCCTTTCCAGATCTGTGCCGGCAGGCCGGCGCCGCTGACTTTCTTGGTCGGCGAATTGTCGTCATTGCCGACCCAGACGGCGGAGATCAGGTCGGGCGTATAGCCGATGAACCAGGCATCGCGGTAATCGGAGGTCGTGCCGGTCTTGCCAGCTGCCGGGCGGCCGATGCGGGCGGCCCGGCCGGTGCCGGTTTCGACCACGCCGCGCAGCAGGTCGTTGAGATCGCCCAGCGCTTCCCCGCCGATCATATGCGCGTAAGCTCCCCCGTTCTGGCGACGGAACAGAACATTGTTCTGTGCATCGCGGATCTCGATCACCCCGTAAGGCTGTACCGCATACCCGCCATTCACGAAAGCGGCATATGCAGCGGTCAATTCAAGCACACCGACCTCGAATGCGCCAAGCGCCAGCGAAGGATGCGGCTTGAGATCGCTGGTTATCCCCAGGCGCCGCGCGGTCTCGATCACCTTGTCGCGGCCGACCTTTTCATCCATCTGCACGGCAATCGTGTTGATCGAGCGTGCCGCCGCCTCGCGCAGCGTCATGGTGCCGTGGTACTGGCCGTCGTAATTGCGCGGCTTCCAGCCGCCGACCTCAATCGGTCCGTCGACGAACTGATCATCGGGCCGGATGCCCTGTTCCAGCGCGGTGAGGAAGACGATCGGTTTAAAGGCCGAACCGGGCTGGCGCCGTGCCTGGGTCGCGCGGTTGAAGCTGCTGTCGAGATAGTCGCGGCCGCCAACCATGGCGCGCACCGCGCCATCGGGTGCCAGCGCCACCAGGGCGCCCTGGCTGACATCCTGCTTCTCGCCTTCGCGGTCCAGCACGGTATCGACCGCCCGCTCGGCGCCGCCCTGCAGGCGGCTGTCCAGCGTGGTGTAGACGGTCAGGTCGGCATGGTCGCGGCCGACCAGCTGATAGACCTCTTCCACCGCCCAGTCGGCGAAGTAGCGCGCATTGGGCAGCGGCAGGCGCGAGCGCGCCAGCTGCGTCGGCTTCGATATGGCGGCCTCGGCAGTCTCCGGCGTGATATAGCCGGCCTCGGCCATGTTGCGCAGCACCTGGGCGGCACGGCTCTGCGCCGATTTGATATTGCCGGTCGGCGCCAGTTTTGACGGCGCCTTGAGCAGGCCGACCAGCATGGCAGACTCGCCCAGTGACAGTTTGCTCGCCGGCTTGTCGAAAAAGCGCTGCGCCGCGGCTTCGACGCCATAAGCCCCGGCACCGAAATAGACGCGGTTGAGATACATCTCCAGGATCTGGTCTTTGCTGAATTTGTGCTCTAGCCGGAAGGCGAGCATCAGTTCCTGGACTTTACGTTTCAGTGTGCGGTTCGGGCTGAGGAACACGTTCTTGGCCAGCTGCTGCGTCAGCGTCGAGCCGCCCTGCACGGTGCGGCCGGCGCGCAGGTTGGCATAGGCCGCGCGGGCGAGACCGAGCGGATCGATGCCGAAATGAGAATAGAAGCGGCGGTCTTCGGTGGCGATCAGCGCCTGCGGCAGTTGCGGCGGCAGGGTTTTCAGCGACTGATGCTCGCCGTAGAGATCGCCATAGGTGGCCAGCACCATGCCGTCGGCGGCCTTCAGCGTCACCGAGCTTTTGCGCTCGACGATGTACAGCTCGTCGAAATCCGGCAGGTCGTAGGCGTACCAGGCGAACAGCGCGCCGACGATAACAAAGCCCCAGATGGCGACCACCGCTGCCAGGCTGCCGATCCGGCCGACCAGGCTGCCCGAACGGGCAAACGGGAACAGGCGCTTCAGCCAGCCGGCGCGCGCGGCCTTGCTGCGGGACGAGGTGGATTTCCGGGGGGCATTGCTGCGGCGTGGCGAGCGGGCCATGGCGGTGCAAACTCGGGTTTCACACAAAAATTCCGGCCCTGCCGGCAGATGGCGCGGGTTTGGCAGCCGAATGTGACCGGTTTAGGGCAGGGTGGGTTGACGGGCGGTGAAGATTGTATGTTATAAGATAACATCTTGAGATTAATGCCATGCCGAACCGCCAGCCCAGACCTGCCTTCGATCTGCCGATTACCGTGCTCACGGCCGGTGTCGGGTTGCGCATGGCCGCGTTGCTGCCGGTGCTGATCCTGCTCTGGGCGGCCATCTGGTGGGCCATGGGAGGCGCCGCGTGATCCGCGCTGCCTCTGCCGTTACGGCCGGCGAAATCACGTTGAAAGACGTGACGGTCGCCTATGACCGCCATCCGGCGGTGCATCATGTCAGCGGCCGTTTCGCGCCGGGATCGCTCACCGCCATCCTCGGCCCCAACGGCGCTGGCAAATCCACCCTGCTGAAGGCCATCGTCGGCCAGTTGCCGGTGGCGGAAGGCCGCATCGAGCGCGGTCCGCTGAAGCAACGCGACATCGCCTTCCTGCCGCAGCAGTCGAGCCTCGACCGCAGCTTCCCGATCTCGGTGCTGGAACTGGTGCTGCTCGGTCACTGGCAGCGTGCCGGCGCCTTCGGCCGCATCGGCCGGAAGGGTATCGACGCCGCGCGCGCCGCGCTCAGCGCCGTCGGTCTCGAAGGTTTCGAACAGCGCCCGCTCGGCACGCTGTCGATCGGCCAGGCGCAGCGCGCGCTGTTCGCCCGCGTGCTGGTGCAGGATGCGCGCGTGATCCTGCTCGACGAGCCATTCAATGCGCTGGATGCCCGCACCATCGCCGATCTGCTGGCGCTGCTGCGCCGCTGGCACAGCGAAAAGCGCACGGTGATCGCCGTGCTGCATGATTTCGAAATGGTGCGGCAGAATTTCCCCGATGCGGTCTATCTGGCGCGCCGGCTGATCGCCTGGGGCCGCATCGACGATGTGCTGACGCCGGAAAACCAGCTGGCCGCGCGCCAGATGGCGGAATCCTGGGATGAGGATGCGCCGCTCTGCCTGCCGCAGGATCATCACCATCATCATCACGATGATAGCCACAAGCACGATCACACCCACGCGGCCTGACATCATGACCGCGATTGCAGATTTTCTCTTCGGGCCCTTCGCCGAATTTGCCTTCATGCGCCGCGCGCTGGTGGCCTGCTGCGCGCTGGCCTTGGGCAGCGCGCCGATCGGCGTGGTGCTGATGCTGCGCCGCATGAGCCTGTTCGGCGAGGCGATGAGCCATGCCATCCTGCCCGGCGCCGCGGTCGGCTTCCTGATCGCCGGCTTCTCGCTGCCCGCCATCAGCATCGGCGGCGTGATCGCCGGGCTGATCGTGGCGCTGCTGGCTGGTGCCGCCACGCGCGCCACCGACCAGCGCGAGGATGCCAGCTTTGCCGCCTTCTACCTGATTGCGCTGGCGTTCGGCGTCACGCTGATCTCCACGCGCGGCTCGGCCGTCGATGTCATGCAGATCCTGTTCGGCTCGGTGCTGGCGGTGGACGACATCGCACTGCTGCTGCTCGGCGCGGTGGCGAGTCTCACCCTGCTGACCTTCGCCATCATTTATCGCCCGCTGCTGGCCGACGGCTTCGATCCGGAATTCCTGCGCAGCGTGCAGCGCGGTGGCGGCACGCTGTATCACTTCATCTTTCTCGGCCTCGTCGTGATCAATCTGGTCGCGGCTTTCCAGGCGCTCGGCAGCCTGATGGCGGTCGGCCTGATGATGCTGCCGGCGCTGGCGGCGCGCTACTGGTGCCGTTCGCTGGTCAGCGGCATGCTGGTTGCCGTGCTGATTGGCATGCTGTCGGCCTATGCCGGACTGCTGCTGTCCTATCACGCCGACCTGCCGTCGGGCCCTTCGGTCGTGCTGCTCGGCGGCGCCGCCTATCTTCTGTCGCTGGCCTTCGGCCGCTATGGTCTGGTGATGCTCTGGCATCGCGGCCGCCATCTGGAAGCCTGATCATGCTGCGTTGGATCGCCGCTTGCCTGCTCGCACTTGTGCTTGCCGCGCCCGCCGTGGCGCAGCAGCAGAAACTGCAGGCCGTCGCCAGTTTCTCCATCCTTGCGGATATCGTCACGCAGGTCGGGGGCGAGCGGGTGGATGTCCATACGCTGGTGCCGGCGATGGCCGACACCCATGTCTTCCAGCCGACCCCGCGCGATGCCCG
>JAEYSS010000201.1 GCA_023434425.1 Pseudomonadota bacterium
ACCAGCAGGGCGTCGCGAAGCTGGCAGCGACCACTTATGATCCGAAAACCGGCCTGATGGTGCAGTCGCTTGAACCGGTCTACGCCTTCTCCAACCGCAAAGACTGGACCTTCCTGATCCTGTTCTCCTGGACCACGACCGATCTGATGCCGGACGAGGATAAGAAGGAATGGATTGGCGATTAAGGCAGTAATCCCGGGCAGCTGGTTTTGATTCGACTTCAAAGCAGGCTTGAGTAGCAATTCTGCCGGCAATCGTGTGGATGGTTGCGAAGGTCAACCATGCGGGGTAAGCCAGCGGCAGCTTTTCCCCAAATTCCGTCACTTCGATGTTCTGCGAAACCGATGCCGAAGCCTTTGCCGATCCGGCCCGCGAGCTGATTTTTCAGGTCGCGCGCGGCTATCTTGAGCGTCAGGGCATCACCAGCACCGATCTCGTATTCGATCCCGCGCAGCATCGCACGATGCTGAATGACGGCGCGCGATTCCAGGAGATTCTCCAGCGTGTCGCGCTGTTGCAGGGCCAGCATACGCGGCGTCCGGTTGCCGAACGCATGAAGGAACTGACGGCGATTGCCGAGGCCGGTATGCAGCGCGTCGAGGCGGTCTCCAATGCCTTGCCGCGCCTGGAGTCCTTTGCCGACGCCCACCGGCAGGGCCTGTTCGGCGGCAGCAATCTGAACGAATGGATCCGCGGCGGCGTGGCGCTTGCCCGCCTGCTGGCGCTGGCCGGCGACTGGGAAAGGCGCGCGACGCTCTGCCTGGAAGTGCTCGAGACGGCCGCGGAAGGTGGCGAAAGCCACGGTATGGCAGATCAGACTCTGGCGGAAATCCTGCGCCTCCAGCCGGCGGCACCGGCGCTGTTCGGGGAAAAGGCCAATCGCCGACGTATGATCGCCCTGTGTATGGGTGTTGCCGGTGGCGAGATGCCCTCAGACGCTCATGCAGTGCTGCAACGGCTGCGCGGGCTCCTGGCAAAGCAGACACTGGCGCGTACAGCGGACGCCCTGCGCACGCGGATGGTTGAAATGATGCACGGCACGGCGCCGGTCTTTTCGGCCGAGCCGCAGGACGAATGGCTGGCGATGCAGGGCCTGAAGCGGAAGATCGGCGATCTGAAGCTGTATTCCGGCGATCCGGACATCGCGGCGAGCCTTATGCGACGCTTCACGCGCTTCGCCAGCCCGGAACTGCTCAATCCCTTGCTGGCACGCGAGACCGAGATTGCCCGCAAATTGCTCTTTCTCCTGCAGCTATATTCCGAGGTCGACGACGGTAACGCCCGGTTCGAACTGCAGGGCATCCTGACGCATTACATGGATCACCGCGATTTCAAGACACAGTTCATCGGTCCGCAGACCAGTCGCGAAGATTTCGCGAGCCTGGCTGCCGCGGTTTCCGGTGCGCTTGCGGCGGTCGACATCCCCGAGCCGCGGAAAAGCCGGCTGCTGGAGCAGTTCCGCAACCAGCTTGCTGGTGTCGTAAAGCCTTCCGGCGCCCGCAACAACCAGCGCGGTATCGGTGGGGCCAAGGATGCAGTCGTGGCGCGCGGTCTGCGCTTCCCGCTGAAGAACTGGAGTCCGGTGGGATTGCTGTTCGGTCCGTGCTCGCCAGCGTTGACCGGCAAGCTGGAGGTCGGCAGCAAGCTCTCGGTCGCCGTCGAAATTCGTAACAGCCTTATCAGTCTTGATTTCACTGCGGACGCCGAGGTGCTACGCGTCGGCGACGGGATGATTGCCGCACGTTATGTGTGCAGCGATATCGCTGTTCAGCAGCGTATCAAAACCTATTTCGCCTGAATGCGTTCGCCCGGTCGATCCGGCCTGCTCTGATCCTGCAACGAGGGATCAAAGCAGGACCAGGTTTCAGCGAATACCGGCCAGGCTCTGGCCGTGCATACCTCCGGCTTCAGAAACCTTCTTCAGGGCTTCTCCGGCATGACGCGGCTGCGTTTCGGTGGCAACATCGCCGAGCGATACGATGCCGACCAGGCGCTTCTGGCGGCTCAGCACCGGCAAGCGGCGGACCTGGATGTTGCCCATGTTCCTGGCGACATGAGCGATATCCTCGTCCTCGAAGCAATATTTTACGTCAGGCGTCATGACTTCGCGCACTTTGGTGTCGGGGTTGCAGCTTTTTGCAACGCCGCGAATGGCAATATCCCGGTCAGTGATCATGCCGACCAACCTGTTCTCTTCGCCGACAGGCAGACTGCCGGCATCGATTTCTGCCATGATCTGGGCGGCTTCTGCGATGGTCTGATCCGGCGAGGCAATCCGCACTTCACGGCTCATGGCTTCGCTGACACGCATAATAGTCCTCCTTATTGACGCACCAAAGACTTGAAAAAGGTAAGAACGGCCGCGCTGATCGCAACCTGAGCTGCAGGCGGATCGCTCATGGGTCACAGGCGAGCCACAGCGGCGCCGCGCAAATGGCCGGACGCGGTTTAGCTATGCTAGAATACTTGCGGGAATCGTCCATGCGCCGGAGCGCATCGCATGAACTTGATGGAAGCGACCATCTTCGCCGTTCTGATCAGCACGCCGCCGGCCGACGGGCCGCCCTTCGGCTGCCGCACGACCGCCGACAAGGAGGCGCTCTGTACCAACGATCTCGTGATCAGGGAATTTCAGGACGGCACGCTGGAATTCGGTTCGAAGGTGACGGTGAAGAAGAACCGGCGGCGCGAGCTGATTTTCTCGAATGGCATTTCAGCCTATTTCGACAGCTTCGGCTGGTTGCAGTTTTCCAACGGCTATGCCGTGCGCCGGATCGAAGGCGATATATTCAAGATTACCCAACAGGGTGGGCGCGACCTGACCTGCCGCTATTCCATACAGGGCAGACAGACGCGCTGCACGGCAGGCTAGCGTAAAGTGTTACGTCAGCGCTTCATGTCGACGGCGCGCGACAGCATGGCATCCGCCGCACTGATCACCTGGCCGTTCATCGAATAGGCCTGCTGCGCCACCATCAGCCGGGTCATCTGCTCGGCGATGTCGACCGTGGATTGTTCCAGGGCGCCAGCGACCAGACTGCCGACGCCGGTATTGCTGTCGGGATCGCGGGGGAACCCGTACATGACGTTTCCCGAAACCCGATTGGCGACAAAGGTTGTGCCATCCAGACGGTCCAGCCTGTCGGGCTCGCGGAAGTTTCCCAGCACCACCTGGCCGCCGACGCGGCTGCGACCGTTGCTGTAATTGTAGATGATCTGGCCGTCTTCCTGGAAGGAGACATACTGGAATTGGCCTCCGCGCAGGCCGTCCTGGCTGAGCCCGATGTTCGAGGCTTCACGATTCTCGCCAGCATACTGAGTGAGGCCATTGGCGGCGGAGACGTCGAAGGTTGCATCAAATGTGCCGATCGCCAGCTGGATGGCCTGCGGGCCGGCACCGTAATCCACCTCCACATCTATCGTAGCTTCGCCGGCGGCCGATACGGTCACTGCTGGATCGGTGGTCGTGAGTGTGGTGAGAGTGCCGTTGGTAAAAGTGACCGTCATCGGACCGAAGGAATTCGGCGTGGCCTGGGTGGTGTTGATGGTGAGATCCCAGGTGTCGGCCGCGGTCTTCCGCCACAGCAGCTGGAAATTCTGTTCATTGCTTTCGGCATCGATCACGCCGATGCCGGTAACGATTTCCTTGCCGACCAGTGCAGTCGCCGGCAGGTTGATGGTTGAGTCAACACGCGTGGTCGGCTCCGCGTCGATATCCGAGTCATCGACTACGAAATCTTCAGGTTGCGAGCCGGCTGCAGCAGCTGTTTGGCCTGCCTCCACCGGGACTGCCCGCAGATACATGCCGGCTGAATTTACCAGACGATTGGAATTCTCGAGGCGGAAATCGCCGAGGCGGGTGTAGTAGGCGGTGTCGTCGAAGCCCGAAGGTTCGCCGGTTGCGGCGTTGATACCCGTCGCCCGGGCGACCGGAAAGAAGCCATTGCCGCTGATGGCGATCGACGTCGTGCTGTCATTGCGTGCGATGGTGCCCTGACGGCGATTGCCGAAATCGGCATTGGCAGCAACACCCATATGCCTATTGGAATCGATGATCCCGCTGTCGCCCAGCACCTTGTTGTTCACAAGGTCGCCAAAGAGCGTATTGACCTGCTTATAGCCAACAGTCCCCGCATTGGCGACATTGTCGGAGATATGTCCGATTGCCGTGGCCTGGGCCGAGATGCCCTGTACGGCAGTGCCGAGGGCGCCGAAGAAAGTCATGTCTGGACTCCTGGGTCCGCAGAATCGTCTCGGGCCGTCCGGAGCAAGCCTCGTGCCAACCGGGGCCTGACACTATGCTTCTGAAATACATATAAAAACCTGTATCGGCCGAAGATAACAGGTAGGCAAAATTTGCCTCCATCTTCCCCCCGCGAGGGCGGGGGGTCATAATGTGCCGGGAACCATGCTGCAACCGCCGCCATCATCTCTGCTGCAAGCTGCCGACGACAGCCGTCTGTTCCTGTGGACCGGCGAGTTCCGCGACCGCCGTGTCGAGCAGATGTACCGGCAGCATCGGCTCGAACCGGTGCGGAGCCTGCTGCTGGCCTGTGGTGCGGCGGCAACCACCGTCTTTTTCCTGCTGATCATCCGGCAATACATGCTGTCCGGTGCCGATCTGGTTTTCTGGCTGGACGCCGCCGTACGCGCCATCGGCCTGCTGATCGGCATCATCTACCAGGTGCTGGTCCGCCGCGCCTCGGCGATTACCATGCTGGACATCATCGGCGGCGTCGGCATGGCAACGCTGACCACGTTGACGTTCATGACCTGGCTGATCGGCGCCCCACCGGTGCTGAATGCCGGCACGCTGGCCTTTGGCTACCTGTTGGTCTTCTTCCTGCTGGTGCCGTCGCCGGCCCAGTCGGTGCTTGCCAACGCCGTCTATCTCAGTCTGGGTACCATCATCCTGGCGGTGCTTTGGCTGCCGCTGCATACGGCCAGCATCTTCAGCGTCGTGTTGTTCCTGGCGATCGGCAATGGTCTTGGCATCGTCGGCATGCGGCAGTTCAAGCTGGACCGCCGGCGCAATTTCCTTGCCCGCGAGGAGGCCCGCCGCGTCACAGAGGCGCTGACGCTGGCGCGCCAGGAAGGGCGGCGGCGCAACGAATACCAGGCTTGGGCGCTGGATGCCCTGCAGGTCGGCGTTATCCTGTTTCACCCGGGCGGCGAGGTGCACAGCCTGAACCGCCGCGCCACCGAGCTGCTGGCATTGCCAGCAGGCGCGCTGCGGCCGGGCGACTCGCACGAGACCTTGATGCGCTTTCTGCTGCAGCGTCGCGACTTCGGCGACCTGGAACTGAGCGACGTTCGCTACCACGTCGACCGGCTGCTGCGCGGTAACGGCACGATTGCCGCCATCCGTCATGCCGGCACCGGCAAGATTCTGGAATTCACGCTGAACCGGCTGCCGGACCAATCGGTGGCCGTCACTATCTTCGATGCGACCGAGCGTTATGCCCTCAATCGCCGGCTGCGCCATGCCGTGGAGGTGGCTGGCGACGGCTTCGCGATCTACGACTCGCAGGACCGCATCGCCATCTGCTCCAGCCGCTTCGCCGCGCTTTATGGCCTTACAGCCGATCAGGCGATCGGAAAATCCTTCGAGGAACTGCTCGCACTGGGCTACGAACGCGGCGTGTTCAGCCGTGACGAGCGCGAATCCGGCAGCACCGCCGGGACGACCACAACGTCGCGCCGCCATATCCCGGAGCGCATGATCGAAATCCGCACCACGGCGGGCGAATGGTTTCTGGTACACGAACGTGTCACGCCATCGGGCGACCTCGTCGTCGTGCGCACCAACATCACTGCTCGGCGGCGCATGGAAGATGAATTGCGCCGCGCCAAGGAAGAGGCGGAGCGGGCACTCGCCGAGCTGCGTGGGGCGCAGGCAAACCTGATCCTGGCCGAAAAAATGGCTTCGCTCGGCTCGCTGGTGGCCGGCATGAGCCACGAGATTTCCACCCCGCTCGGCATCGGCGTTTCGGCCGCCTCGCATCTGGCCGAGGAGGTCGAGCAACTGACCAGCAGTTTCCGCGACGGCCAGCTCAAGCGCACCGATCTCGAAGACTTCCTCGAAACCGCCACCGAGGCGACGCGGATCATGCAGGGCAACCTGACGCGTGCCGCGCGGCTGATCCAGGCCTTTAAGCAGGTCTCGGTCGATCAGACCACCGACGAGGTGCGCGATTTCGCCCTGGGCGAATACCTGCAGGAAATCATGCTCAGCCTGGCGCCGGCCCTGCGCCGCACCTCGCACCGGGTCGAGATCGACTGCCCGCCGCATCTGATCATCCGCAACCGCCCGGGCGCCCTGGGCCAGATCGTGACAAACCTGCTGATGAATGCGCTTCAGCATGCCTATGAGGGCCGTAGCGAACCGGGCATGATCCATATCGCTGTGACCGTGCCGCGCGAGGGCCGGGTCGTGCTGGAATTCCGCGACAACGGCAACGGCATTGCAGCCGACGATCTGCCGCGCGTGTTCGATCCGTTTTTCACCACCAAACGCGGCACCGGCGGCACCGGGCTGGGCCTGCATATCGTCTACAATCTGGTCAGCCAGGTTCTGGGCGGCACCATCGCCGTCTCCAGCCGGCCCGACGAAGGCACACGCTTCACGATAAGTTTCCCGCAGACCGCAGCGTCCTGAGTTATATCGGCCGTCATGAACGTCGCCACACGCAGCACTCCGATCCCGGCCTGGAAACGCGGCTGGCCCTGGCAGGAAGGGGCTGGCCGGTTCTCACCCTTCAAGGCCGCCGTCTTCGCACTTCTGCTGCTGCCGGCGCTCTGGCTGCTCTGGCGTATACTGCAGCAGGATCTCGGGCCGCGACCCTTCACCGAGCTGATCCTGCAGACCGGCACCTGGGGCGTGCGGCTGCTGCTGGTGGCGCTGTTCGTCACGCCGCTGCGCCAGATCCTGCGCTACGGCCGGCTGGCACTGGTGCGCCGCATGACGGGCGTGGCCGCCGGGCTGTACCTGCTGTCGCATTTCATCCTCTACATGGCGAACCATGCCTTTGTGTTGGGAAAGATTGTCGGCGAGATCGCCAAGTCGAACTACCTGATCATCGGCCTGGTCGCGCTCGTCTCACTCATGCTGCTGCTCGCCACCTCGACGGATGCCATGCTGCGCCGGCTCGGCGGCCGCCGCTGGCAGATGCTGCATCGTCTGGTATTCCTCGCCGCCATGCTGGGCGCCTGGCACTATTTCCTTCAGGTCAAGGCCGACATCTTTCAGCCGCTGCTGATCATCGGATTCCTTGCCTGGCTGCTCGGCTATCGCCTGTGGCGCCGGCTGCGGCCACGGGGTGTGACACTCCCGGTCTGGGCCGTGGCCGCGCTGGGGATTTTCGCGGCGTCGCTGACCATCGCCATCGAAGCCGCCTATTTCAGCTGGAAGATTGGTACGGCGGTGGTTTCGCGCGTGCTGGAAGCCAACCTCAGTGTCGAGATGGGGCTGCGTCCGGGAATATGGGTTCTGCTGGTGGCGACAGGGGTGACACTGGCCGCCGGACTCGCCACAATGCGGGCTCGTCGTTCCTAACAGCGAGTGTCCGCCCGTGCGTGCCGTTTTCGTCGATGCCAACCCGACGCTTGGCGATCTCGCCGAGCGCCTGCACAAGTCGTCCGACCCCGCCGTCACTGTCAACCGCAACGCCGATGTGAAGCCGGCCGATCTGCCGGGCGTGCTGGGCGATGCCGAGATCGCCTGGATCGACCACACCTATTTGCCGACCGATGTGGCGAAGCAGTGCAAGGGGCTGAAACACGTCGTCTTCCTCGGCACCGGTGCGCGCAGCTACATGAATATCGAAGAACTCGCCGCGCTCGGCATCGAGGTGCATCTGATCAAGGGTTACGGCGATACCGCTGTGGCCGAATGCGCCTTCGCCCTGATGTGGGCCGCCGCCAAGGGCTTTGCCAACATGGATCGCGGCATGCGCGCCGGCAACTGGCTGCGCATAGATGGCATGCAGCTGACCGGCAAGACCGTCGGCCTGGTCGGCTATGGTGGTATCGCCGCCGAAATGGCCCGCCTGTGCCTTGGCGCCGGCATGAAGGTGCTGGCCTGGAATCGCTCGAAGAAGGATGCGCCTGACGGCGTCACTTTCGTCGAACTCGACCAGCTGCTGAAGCTCAGCCATGTCGTTTCGATGCACTTGCTACTCAACGATGAGACCCGCGGTTTTCTCTCGGCCGAGCGGATTGCGAAAATGCGGCCGGGCGCCATTCTGGTGAATACCGCGCGCGGCGCTGTGGTGAACGAGGCGGCGATGATTGCCGCGCTGCAGTCGAAGCAGATCGGCGCAGCCGGACTCGATGTCTTTGATATCGAACCGCTGCCCGGGGACCATCCGCTGACCAAGCTGGATAACGTGACGCTCTCGGCGCATTCGGCTTTCCGCACGCCGGAAGCCAGCGAAAACCTGATCGAGGCGGCGCTCAATCACACCCGGCGGATCGCGAAATGACCCGGCGCTACGATCTTGCCATCCGTAATGCCCGCATCTTCGACGGCAGCGGCGCGGCGCCTTTCGCTGGCGATGTCGGTGTCAGCGGTGACCGCATCGTGGCCGTGGGCGATCTCGGCGCACAGTCGGCCGACCGCGAGATCGATGCCGGGGGGCTGGCCATCGCGCCAGGTTTCATCGACGCCCATACGCATGACGATAATGCCGTGCTGCATGGCCCGGATTGCATGCATTGCAAGCTCAGCCAGGGTGTCACCAGCGTGGTGATCGGCAATTGCGGCATCAGCCTCGCGCCGGCCACAATGACGCGGCGCCCGCCGCCGCCGCTCGATCTGGTCGGTCTCGAAAGCGCCTGGGCGTTCCCCACCTTTGCCGATTATGCCGAACAGCTGCGCAAGACGCGGCCGGCCACCAACACCTATGCGCTGGTCGGCCATATGTCGCTGCGCGTCGTCGCGATGGACCATGACGTGCAGCGCGCTGCATCCGATAAGGAAGCCGCGCAGATGAAGCGGCAGTTGGAAGAGTCGCTGGACGCCGGTGCCTCGGGACTTTCGTCCGGCCTGTGGTATCCGCCCAGCCGCGCCGCGCCGACCGATGAAGTGATCGCCGTGGCCGAGGGCCTGCGCTCGCGCGGCGGCCTCTACGTGACTCACATGCGTGACGAGGCCGATGGCGTGGTCGACAGCATACAAGAGACACTGAAGATCGGCCGCGACAGCGGTTCGGCGGTGGTGATCAGTCACCACAAATGCACCAACCCGGAGAATTTCGGCCGCTCGACCGAAACGCTGGCGCTGATCGACAAGGCAGCGAAGGAGCAGATGGTCGATTTCGACGTCTATCCTTATGCGGCCAGTTCCACGGCGTTGCTGCCCGACCGGCTGCGCGACGACATGGCGGTGCAGATCGCGTCGTCAGAGCCGTATCCCGAGATGCGGGGCCGCATGCTGGCCGACATTGCAAAGGAATGGGGCACCGATATCGTCACGGCCGCCAAGCGCCTGCTGCCGGCCGCGGCGATCTATTTCATGATGAACGAGGATGACGTGCAGCGGATCATCGCGCATCCGCGCAGCATGATCGGTTCCGACGGCATTCCCTCCAACGACATGCCGCATCCCAGGCTGTGGGGCACGTTCCCGCGCGTGCTGGGCCACTACAGCCGCGACCTCAGGCTGCTGTCGCTGGAAACGGCCGTACACAAGATGACCGGGCTGACCGCCCGTGTCTTTGGCATGGTGGATCGCGGCGCAATTCGCGCCGGTGCCTATGCCGATCTGGTGTTGTTCGATCCCGAAACGGTGATCGACACGGCCACCTTCAGCAAGCCGATCCAGCCAGCGGCCGGTATTGCTGAAGTCTGGGTCAACGGCGTGTCCAGCTATGTTGGTGGCCGGAATGGTAAGGTGGTGGGTGTCACCGGCGCCGCCAACGGCCGGCTGATCACCCGCAACAAGGCCTGATGCTGCGGTTGCCCGCCATTCTTGCCGGCGGGCTGGCGCTGTTGGCTGCTGGCGCTGCGCCAGCGGCCGAATTGTCACGCGAACAGATTGTCCTGCGCTCGGCCGTCAGTGTCGATGCCGAAGCCCATACGGTCACCCTGCCGCTGTTTCGCGGCGAGGCAGCGGGGAAGCCCGTCTGGTATATCGTGACAGACTCCTCCGATGTCGCCGATGCAGCAGCGCGCGGCGTGGTGCACGCGCCGCTCCTGGCACGTGCGGGCCATGTGCAGGTGGCAAAGCAGACGGGTGGTATCCTGCATTTTGCGGCGGCGCCAGATTTCGCTCCGAAGCGCCGGCTGGTGCCGGGTCCGCAGGGTTTTCCACCTGCCGAGGCGGTGCCCGGCGCCACGGCGCCGCCGGCCTACTCGCCATTCATTCGTTTGTCGGCAGACGGGCCGATCCTGAATGCACCCATCGTCGCGACCGGGGAAGGGCCATTCGACCTTGATGACCATGGCAATGTCATGGACCGGGTTCTGGCTATCGATACGGCCAGGAGTACCGTCACGCTGCTGCTCAGCCACGGCTTCGCGGAAGGCCGCAGGGTCGCCTATATCAGTACCGAAGCCTCTGACCCTGCCGCCGCGGCGCTGGAACGCGCGATCTATGTCCCGAAGCTGGGCGAGGGCGAAGCAGATATCGCGCTGCTGGTATTTGTCGCCGCGCCGGGTCTGGAGCCGGGGCAGGGTATGGCGCAGGCCCTGTTGCGCGGCGGACTGGCACGCGAGGCGACGCTCGGCAACGCCCGGGAGCTGGGTGCGCCGCTGAATATCCTCACGTCTTTTCCGATGGGCAGGACAGCGCGCGGCTATTCGCCGTCCTGGCGTGTCACACTGCTGCAATGGGCAGACGGCATAGCACCGCGCCGCGTGGAGTCGCAGGCAGACATCTGGCAGCTGATGACTGCGAAGCAGATCAGCGGTCCCGCAGGTGTGCCATCGGCGCCGAGTGACATGGTGGTGAACTGCCCGGTGATCGCCTGGCTGGACGGACCGGTACCATAGGCAAACCAATCCTGTAGTTCCTTCTGCGGATTGCCTTTTGGGTGGTAATCCCGTCTACTGGTTCGTGAACGGATTGTCGTTTTTTTTGAGCCATCAGAATGATCCTTCCTGACACCGTCGCGCACGGGAATATCCGCTACTTCCCGAAAACGACCGACATGATCGTGCGGCAATGGTGCACCGTGCGTGGCCTGTCGCTGGACGAGCTGGCGACGCAGGTTGGGGTGCCGCGCGTCAGTCTCGGCCTGATCCTGAAAGGGGTCGATCCGGTCACCGGTGCGCTCGAGCGCAAGCTGCGGTCTGTGATCGACGGCAACTGAGCGAGCGTCAGGCCAGCAGTGCCTGCATGAAATCGGGGACGCGCCGGCTTTCCCCAATCAGATAGCGGGCCATCGCCCCCGCTACCTGCCGCACGCTTGCGCGTTCTCCCATGCGGCCGCGCCAGGCGATCAGGCGGCCATGCGAAGCAGGGATCGGCGCCCCCATACGGTCGCCGAAGATCTGCGCCATGTAGAAGGCGATATCGGCATAGGTGAAGGCGGCGCCGCACAGCCAGTCGCGGCCATCGGTCAGCAGGGCTTCCAACTCGTCGTAGAATTTCGCGGCGCCGGTTCGCGCAGCCACGGCAGCCGGGTCGTCCGGCGCCTGCTGCAGGCCCATCAGCCGGATGACATGCGGGAAATAGACCTCGTCGGATTTCAGCTCCAGCAGGCGGGCGCGGGCACGGTCTGCCGGGATTCCCGGCCAGAGCCGCGGTTCCGGCGCCAAGTCTTCAAAATACTCGAAGATCTGCGTGGAATCGAAGATCTCCAGGTCATCATGCACCAGGACCGGCACCTGCCGTTTCGGATTTATGCGCAGCACGTCCGGATGTTTCGGTTCATACAGCGCCTTCATTTCGAAGGGCACCAGGATCAGGATTGTATCGATCCGTTTTTCCAGCGCGGCGATCTGCGCCTTCGCGCCGAACATGCTGAGCGGGCCGGAGTAAAGTTGTATGGCCGACATATTGCCTCCCAGGATGGATCGACCCTAGCGAGGTGATGCGGCTCAAACAATTGGCGCAGCAAACACTGCTGACAGCAGTTGTCACACCAGGCCGGTTTAAGGGGGCAGAGCCTAGTTACCGGCGGGGCCGCGATAGAGCTGCAGCAGGGTGGCCTGGCGACCGGACGACAGGCTGATCGCGGCGACACTGAGCTGTTTCTGTACGGCAAGCGAGGCGAGCAGGGCGTCATTGGCCGAGATGTCGCTGTCCACCAGCGCGCCGATACCGAACCTCATCGCATCAACCATCGACTCGTTGAACTGCATCTGCAGCGACATCTGCCGTCGGGCGGTTGCAAATTCCGCAATCGCCGCTGTGGCTGAGATGGTCAGGGGGTCGATCAGATTGTAGGCCGTGGTGGCCGAAGTGGAGTCGGTGATGGAATCGATTGCGCCGCTCAGTGCGCCGTGATCGGCAGACATGTCGTAGACCGGCACCGCATGGGTGTTGCCAGAGAAATCGGCGACGAAGTCTGCAACCGCCGAACTTGCCAGCAACTGGTTGCGGCCATGGAAGCTGGCCTGGCTGACGATATCGGTCATCTGCCGGGCAAGCTGCTGTCCGTCGCTGCGGTAAATGGTGCGCTGCGGATTCGACAGTGAGCCGTCGGCGGCCTTGATCAGGGTGGAGCGCAGGTTGTCGGCGACCTGCAGGATGCCGTTGATGGCAGCGACGGAAACGTCGATCAACCCGATGCCCTGCTGCATGGTCGACTGCACGGCAGCATGCGCACGGAAATTGGTTCGGATGCCCTGGGCAACGGCAAAGACGGAGGCATCGTCGAACGCGTCGGCGACGCGATAGCCGGTTTCCAGCTGCTTCGACGTTCTGTCGATCTGCGCATCTGTGATGCGCAATGCCGCCATCGCGGACATCGCGCCGTAGTGAGTATTAATTGAAGTCATTCAGTAGCCTTAAGGCGTAACGCGCCTTAGTCCCCGACAACCGCCTGTCGCGCCATTTTTGGCATGTGGT
Source organism: Pseudomonadota bacterium (assembly GCA_023434425.1). GTDB lineage: Bacteria > Pseudomonadota > Alphaproteobacteria > Ferrovibrionales > Ferrovibrionaceae > Ferrovibrio. The sequence goes on from JAEYSS010000201.1 coordinate 13,016, forward strand.
TAATTTAGAGTAAATATGAAACTTGCAACCAGTTCGGGATTCGGGTTTTAGCCAGGTAATTAGTCCGAGTGCTGATCAACAGACGCGCGGCTTGAAATAATCAAACTGTTCTCTATATGTACCAGAAGGCATGATGCTGTTTACTAGCAGACCGGCTTCGCGGTCCCCTGAACTGCAACGAAGTCAAACGAAGCCAAACGAGGCCCAACGAACGCAAACGAACCGAAACGAACGCTCACGAACCAAAACGAACGCCAGCGAACACCATCGAAGCGCTGCGATGCGGTTTGAGCCTCAGAGGCTCAACACCGAGACAGGCGCCTCAAAAAAAGCAGCTTCCTGTGGGTAACCGCTTGTTTGGGCTGACTTTCACGTTAGCTGAGAAGGGCTGGCGACTTGCCGGGCCGGCATTCCTGTCCCATCCTGCGCGCCTTGCCAGTCTTGCGCGCTTTAACTGGCGTTTCCGCCGCGGAGCCCTCTGATGATCGACCTGTATTACTGGCCCACCCCGAACGGCCACAAGATCACCCTGTTTCTGGAGGAGGCCGGTATCCCTTACACGATCAAGCCGGTGGCGATCGGCAAGGGCGAGCAGTTCAAGCCGGAATTCCTGGCGATCAGTCCGAATAACCGCATGCCGGCCATTGTGGACAGCGAACCGGCCGATGGCGGCGCGCCGCTCAGTGTGTTCGAAAGCGGTGCGATCCTGCTCTACCTGGCCGACAAGTACAAAAAATTCATTCCACAGGATCTGCGCGGCCGTGTCGCCTGCACCGAATGGGTAATGTGGCAGATGGGCGGTCTGGGGCCGATGTGCGGTCAGAACCATCATTTCAGCCAGTATGCGCCCGAGAAGATCGAGTATGCGATCAATCGCTATGTCAACGAGACGAACCGGCTCTATGGCGTGCTGAACAAGCGGCTGGAAGGCCGTAAGTTCATCTGCGGCGACGACTACACCATCGCCGATATGATGAGCTATCCCTGGATCGTGCCGCATGAACGGCAGGGCCAGAAACTGGAGGACTTCCCGAATCTGAAGCGCTGGTTCGACAGCATCTGGGATCGTCCAGCCACGAAGATCGCCTATGAGAAGGGCAAGGCGATCAACCAGGGCGTCCCGGTGATGACGGATGAAGCGAAGAAAATCCTCTTCGGCCAGACCGCCGGCGTCGTGAAGGGATAACGCGCCATGTTCAAACCCGACATCCGCATTGCAGAGACCGACGACGAGATTGCAGCCTGCTTTCCCGTCCTGCACCAGCTGCGACCGCATCTGAAGGACAAGGCCGAGCTGGTGTCGCGCGTGAAACTGCAGAACCGGGAAGGCTATGTTCTTGCTTATGCGCTGGATGAGTCAGGCTTGCCGGCCGCCTGCATCGGCTTCCGCCGCCAGAACCGGCTGGTGCATGGCAAGGTGATCTATGTCGATGATCTGATCACCACCGAAACCGGCCGCTCGCTGGGATATGGCGCCGCACTGCTCGGCTGGGTTGAGGCGATAGCGAAGCAGGAAGGCTTCAGGGCGGTCGACCTGGACAGCGGCACGCAGCGCACCGAGGCGCATCGCTTCTATTTCCGCCAGCGCTACGCCATCAGTTCATTCCATTTCCTGAAGAGGATTGCACCGTGATCGATCTCTATACCTGGGGCACGCCGAATGGCCGCAAGGTCTCTGTCATGCTGGAAGAGACCGGCCTGAAATATCAGGCGTTTCCGATCAACATTTCAAAGGACGAGCAGTTCGCGCCGGATTTCCTCAAAGTGAATCCGAACAACAAGATTCCGGCCATCGTCGATCACGAGCCGCCGGCGAGTTACGGCAAGGATCCGGTCAGTGTGTTCGAGTCCGGCGCGATCCTGATCTATCTGGCCGAGAAGAGCGGCAAATTCCTGCCGACGGATGCGAAGGCGCGCATGCAGGCACTGCAGTGGCTGATGTGGCAGATGGGGGGCTTCGGTCCGATGCTGGGCCAGACGCATCACTTCCTGCGCTTTGCAAAGGAGAAGGTGCCATACGCCATCGACCGCTTCACCACGGAGACCAAGCGGCTCTACAAGGTGCTGGACGGCCATCTGGCGAAGAACGAGTTCCTTGCCGGCAAGGACTATTCGATTGCCGATATCGCGACACTGCCCTGGGCGGGTCGGCATGACTGGCACGGCATCGATCTGGCGAGTTACCCTAACGTGAAGCGCTGGTATGAGCTGCTGATGGCGCGTCCGGCCGTGCAGCGTGGTTTCGAGGTGCCGTAAGCATGGCCTCAGTCGATGCCATCCTGGACCATGCCGGGGTACAGCGTGTACGTGAGGCGCTGCGGTTGCGCGGCGTGCAGGAGCAACGGGTGATCGCGCTGGGCGATGCTGTACGCACGGCCGCCGAAGCTGCCGCGGCGCTCGGCTGCGAGGTCGGCGCCATCGTCAAGTCGCTGGTGTTCTCGCATGACGGCGACGACGGCGAGAAGCAGGCCGTGATGGCCCTGGTTGCCGGCGACCGGCAATGCGACGTGGCGATGCTGGGCCGTGCCCTAGGTCTGCCGGCGGCGCCTGGACGGGCCGATCCGGCGCTGGTGCGCCGGGCAACCGGTTTCGCCATCGGTGGTGTGGCTCCGCTGGGGCATCTGGAGCAGTTGCCCATCGTGGTTGACGGCAGCCTGGCGCGCTTTCCGCTGCTGCATGCCGCAGCAGGCCATCCCCATGCGGTATTTCCGTTGACTTACGAGGAGTTGCTGGAGTGGACCGGGGGGCTTGCGGCTCCCGATCTGGCGAAGACTTGAGCGTTGACAGCCACTGCCCCGGGCCTTAGAAGAGGCGCCGCATACACTGTGTGAATACCCACTCGATAGCGGAGGGGTGGCCGAGTGGCTGAAGGCAGTGGTTTGCTAAATCACCGTACGATGTCAAGTCGTACCGCGGGTTCGAATCCCGCCCCCTCCGCCACTTACTTCTTCTTTTTGCCTGAAGCGACGTCCGGTCCACCGACGATGCCGAGCTGCTGCAGAATCGGCACGATGCGCTGGCGGAAGGTGTCATGGCGCTCGCGCAGATGCGTCAGGTTGTCCTCCGGCGAGATCAGCGGCTCGCCATTGCGCAGCAACACTTCACCGCGCGCGGCCATGCATTCTGCGACGAAGGCCGCGGGGTCCAGCCTGCGCTGCTCGGCCAACACGAACAGCTGTTCGAACCGGCCGATCTGGTAACCGCCGCCGGTCAGCGGCGAGGCGAGGAACTGCAATTCGCTGTTGTGTATGGCGCGCTGCAGGACGGCCGCATTGAAGGCTGCCGTCGATTTCGCACGATCGGCATCGCCCGCAGCCGGCAGGCAGGGCTGCACATGATTCTGGCCGATCAGCACCGTGACCGCCTCCACGACGGCGTTGACGTTGAGGGCGCGCAGTGCCTCGTCCGTCATGATCTGGGCAAGCGTGCGAGGGCCGGGGGTCAGCGCCGCCAGCAGGGGATCGAAGACACTGGTAGTGAGCGCCAGCTTGCCGAGCGGGGTCAGCACGTTGCGCTGAATGGCGTCGGCCGGCGTGGTCAGTACGAACCGCGTTGCCATCAACCGGGCCGTGCGTTCGCCAGATTCGAGCGGCAGGCGGCCCTTGATATAGAGGTCGCGGCGGAACTGCCGGTTGGTGATGAAGTCGCGCATGACTTCGCGATGATCCGGATTGCCGGTCTCGCGCAACAGGGTTTGCTGCTCGGCGGACAGGTTGAAGTGGTCGAGATGCTCGAAAACCTCAACGGTCGTCGCGTAATCCAGCTTGGCGCTGCGCAGTTCGCGCGCCACGTCGGTGTGATAGAAAATCGTCCAGTCGCGATTGAAGTACTCATGGGCGATATAGGGCCGCGACTGCTTACGGACGCCTTCGAAGCGGTCCTTCAGCATCGGATTGACACGCGCGTACATGCTGTTGGTGTCGAACAGCCCTTTTATCTTTGCCAGCGCCTCGTCGATACGCGGCAGCAGCGGATCGCTCGAATTGCCCGACAGCATCACCATGAGCTGGCGCAGAGGCGCCATCGTGGCCCAGCCTGGATAGCAGTTGTAGCTGATATAGACGACGCCGCCGACTTTCAGCCGCCTGGAAATGAACTCGATGATGTAGCGGCGGTTTTCCTCGTTCACCCATGTATAGACGCCATGCAGGGTAATGACGTCGAATTGCGGCAGATCGCGGTCGACGAATTGCTCGAAGGAGTCATCGTAGAAATGGACATTCTTCGTGGCTGCATCGGCCGCCAGTTTGCGTGCGTAGCTGATATGGCCCGGCAGGAAATCGTTGGCGTGGAATTCGGCATGGGGATGAGCGGCGGCCAGCAGTGCCGTGCTGAAGCCATGGCCACAGCCGAGTTCACAATAGGTGATACGATCTAGGTCGGTATCGCCGGGATCGATGCCACGCGACAGCAGGGCGAAACGATGCAGGGCAGGGGTCAGCTCGCGGTAGAAATCATGCGTATAGCCGACATCCACATAACCTTCTGTCCAGTCCACACCTGCCTCCCCAATCTGGTTGCCGCCATGGTGCTGAAGGCAGGGCCCCGAACCAAGCCCATCCATGCTGCGCCAACGCGTCGCGGCGGCCATGGTTGACCCCGCCCGGATCGCAGTAAACTATGGATGCATGAACAAGATATTGCTGACGAGACGGGAGGCGATTGCAGCGGGTGCCGCCGCCATGCTGGTCTCGCCGCAGACCGCCAAAGCCGCAGCCGAGCCGGTGATGCTGACCGCCAGCGTCGTTCCGCGGACCCTGCCGGGTAATGTCGGACCTTCGGATCTGTGGCTTTACAACGACACGATCGCGCCGGTGCTTCGCATCCGGCGTAACGAATTGTTTACCGCGACCTTCCGCAACCGTCTGACCGAGCACAGCGCGATCCACTGGCATGGCGTGCGCGTGCCGCATGCCATGGACGGGGTGCCCTACATCACCCAACCGCCGGTCCAGCCCGGTGCAGGCTTCACCTACAAATTCGCACCGCCTGATCCGGGCACATTCTTTTTCCATCCGCATTGCAACACGGTGGAAGCGCTCGGTCGCGGACTGGCCGGCGTGCTGATCGTGGAAGACCCGCGCGACCAGGGGCTGTTTGATATCGAACATGTGCTGGCGCTGAAGGATTGGCGCAGCCGGCATGATGGCAGTTTTGAGGATTTTCTCACCGATGCAGGCGCGGCGCGCTCAGGGACTTTCGGCAATCTGCGGACCGTCAACGGCCAGGCCTTGCCGGTGCTGCAGGTGCCGCCAGGCGCTCGGGTCCGACTTCGCATCCTCAACATTGATCCCACCCGCATCCCCATGCTGAGCCTGCGTGGGGCCGCGCGCCCACTGGTGATCGCGACGGATGGCAATGCCTGCGAGCCTTTCGCGTTGAACGGCTGGCGGCTGGGCCCGGCTCAGCGCGCCGATATCGCCTTTATCGCGCCACAGATGGCGGGCGCCGAGATCGTGCTGGAGGATGTGTTCAGCACCCGGCCGCGTCCGCTGGCGAAACTGCTGACGGCCGGACAGGGCCTGCGGTCGACCAAGGCGACGCTGCGTCTGCCAGATGCTGAACTGCCGGAGCCGGACCTGAAGGTGGCGACCAGGCTGGACGTGCAACTGCTGGCCGGCAGCGCCGATCCGAAACTGGACGCCTGGGCGAAGGAGAATGGCGTCAGCTTGGATGAAATCTGCCTGACACAGAAGGTCTTCTGGTCGATCAACCAGCAGGTCTGGCCCGGTATGGCGCATGACAAGTTGCCACCGCCTTTGTTTGAACTCAAGAGCGGCCGCAGCTATGTGATGGAAATGTTCAATGGTACGCCGCACCAGCATCCGATGCACATGCATGGGCATACTTTCCGGGTGTTGTCGTCGTCGAACCGCGACCTGCCGGCGCATTGGGCCGACACCGTGCTGGTACGGCCCAAGGAGCGCATCCGCATTGCCTTCGTGGCCGGCGAACCGGGCGACTGGATGTTCCACTGCCATATCATCGAACACCAGGAAACCGGCATGATGGGATATCTGCGGGTCGCCTAGATCGCCAGGATTAAGAAGATTTAATCCGGCGTTCAGCCGGGCTGAAGCTGCGGCTTCCTATGTTGCAGGGGTGAATTTCCCCCGCTCAAAGGAGCCGCCCGATGAAAAGCACCTCCCGCCTGACCGCCTCTCGTATCAAGGGCGCCGTTATCGCCGTGCTGCTGGCCAGCACCGTGCTGTCCGGTGGTGGCGGCTATCTGGCCGCTCGTGCCTATGCCGCGAACGACGCTCCGATCACCATCGCTCCGGCCGAGCAGCCGATGACGGCGGCGAAGCCGTCCTTTGCCGATCTGGTGGAGAAGGTGAAGCCGGCGGTCGTGAACATTTCGACCACCGAAAAGGCCGAAGCCAAACAGCGGCAGCAGAAGGCGCAACCGGACTCGCTGGAGGATTTCTTCCGCCAGTTCATGGAGCAGCAGGGCCAGCGGAGGCGCGGTCCGCAGCATGCGCTGGGCTCGGGCTTCATCATCGATCCTTCGGGCTACATCGTGACGAACAACCACGTGGTCGCCGATGCCGCCAAGATCGTGGTGACGCTGGACGACGGCAGTGAGTATCCTGCCGTGGTGAAGGGTCGCGATCCGAAGACCGACGTGGCGCTGCTCAAGATCGAGGGCAAGACGCCGCTGCCCTATGTGGCCTTTGGCGACTCCGACAAGGCGCGGATCGGCGACTGGGTGATTGCGGTCGGCAATCCCTTTGGCCTGGGCGGCAGCGTCTCGGCCGGCATCCTGTCGGCGCGCGGGCGCAATCTGAACAATGGCCCCTACGACAATTTCCTGCAGATCGACGCGCCAATCAATCCGGGCAATTCCGGCGGCCCGATCTTCGATGCGGCGGGGCGCGTGATCGGCATCTCGACGGCGATCTACTCGCCGAGCGGCGGAAGTGTCGGCATCGGTTTCGGTGTGCCCTCCAACCTGGCCGAGACCATCGTCGCGCAGCTGAAAGAGGGCGGCAAGGTCGAACGCGGCTGGCTCGGTGTCAGCATGCAGCCGATGACCGAAAGCCTGGCCAAGGCGGTCGGCCGCAAATCGGCCGATGGCGTGCTGGTCAACGAGGTGATGACCGATGGCCCGGCGGCCAAGGCCGGCCTGAAGCAGGGCGACGTGGTCGTGAGCATCAACGGCCGGACCATCCGCGATCCGCGTGATCTTGCGACCCAGGTAGCCGGACTGAAGGCCGGAGACAATGCCAAGTTCGGCGTCTGGCGGGACGGCCGAGAACGTACCCTGACAGTCAGCATCGGCACCCAGCCGAGCGACCAGACGGCCGCGCTGAACGACGCTGCGGGCGGGGAGGACAGGGTCGGCCTGAGCCTGGCGCCACTCACGCCGGACCTGCGCAACCGCTTTGGCCTTGAAGCCGGCGCGAAGGGTGCTGTAGTGGCCGAGGTAGCTTCCGAGAGCAAGGCCGAGGAAAGCGGCGTGCGCCCGGGGGATCTGATTGTCGGCGTGGCCGGCAAGCCGGTGGCCAATCCGGGACAGGCCGTCGATGCCATCAAGTCGGCGCAACGCGACAAAAAGGAAGCCGTGACCCTGCTGGTCATGCGCGACGGCACGACTTATTATCTCGCCCTGCAGCTCGTCTGATCCATCTTTGGCCAGAGCGGCAACCCCGCTCTGGCCGATTTCATCGGTCCATGAAAATCCTTCTCGTCGAAGATAACCAGCAGGTCGCGCAGTTCGTCCGCAAAGGACTGACGGAAGCGGGCCATGCGGTCGACCATGCCGACAATGGCCGCGACGGCCTGTTCATGGCCAGCAGCGAGGTCTATGACGCCCTGATCCTGGATCGCATGCTGCCCGGCGGTGTCGATGGTCTGGGCATCATCGAGGCGCTGCGTCGCACCGGCAACAAGACGCCGATCCTGATCCTGAGCGCGCTCGCCGATGTGGATGAGCGCATCCGCGGTCTGAAGGCCGGTGGAGACGACTACCTGACAAAACCCTTTGCCTTTGGCGAACTGGAGGCGCGGCTGATGGCGCTGACCCGGCGCGGCCAGAGCGGCATTCAGGAGACCGTGCTGAAGGTCGGCGATCTCACGCTCGATGTCCTGAGCCGCAGGGCGATGCGCGGCGGCAAGGCGATCAGCTTCAAGCCGCGCGAATACAAACTGCTGGAATACCTGATGCGTCATGCCGGACAGGTGGTGACGCGCACCATGCTGCTGGAGAATGTCTGGGACTATCACTTTGATCCGCAGACCAACGTGATTGACGTGCATATCAGTAACCTGCGCCAGAAAATCGACGCCGGCTTCGATAAGCCGTTGCTGCACACCGTTCGCGGGGCAGGTTACAGATTGAGCGAGAATGCCTAGGTTCCTGCGCTCCACGGCCTCGCGGCTGGCCCTGGTCTTCGCCGGCCTGTTCATGACGGCCGCTTTCCTGCTGGCCGGGCTGCTGTGGTGGAACACCGCCGGCTATCTCGACCGCGAGACGGATGCCGTGATCACGGCCGACACGCGCGCCATCGGCGACCGGATCGAAGATTTCGGTCTTGCGGGCGCCGTGCAGACCATGAATGAGCGTATCGCTGCCGATGCCGATAATCGCGGGATTTACCTGCTGACCGATCCGCGGCTTCGGCCGCTGGGCGGTAATGTCGATGCCTGGCCGCTGAAAGTCGGGCCGCGACCGGGCTGGTATGAAGTCGAGCTGGTACATCGTGATCGCCTGCATATGGCACGGCTGTTGCACGTAACCTTGCCGGGCAACTACCAGCTTCTGGTCGGCCGCGATGTGCAGGACCGGGTGGAGATCCGCAACCTGTTTCTGCGTGGCCTTGGCTGGGCCGGTATGGCGGCGCTGGCCTTTGCTTTCTTCGGCGCCTGGCTGATCCGCCGTGCCGTCGAGCGTCGCATCGAAGGCATTAATCGCACGGCCACCGCCATCGTGCAGGGCGATCTTGCGCGACGCGTGCCGCTGCGCGATACCGACGATGAGTTCGATCAGTTGGTCGCCACGATCAACCGGATGCTGGACCAGATGCAGCAGCTGATCGAAGGCGTGCGCAATGTGTCGAATGCGATCGCCCATGACCTGCGCACACCACTGGCCGAGACGCGGGCGCGGCTGGAAGGTCTGCTGCGTCAGCCGGCAGGCACGGAACAGTCGCTGGATGGCATCGCCACCGCTATCGCCGATATCGACCGGCTGATCGGCGTGTTCAATGCGCTGCTGCGGCTGGCCGAACTGGATACCGGGCTGCGTCGCGCCGGTTTCGCGCCAGTCGATGTTGCGGCGCTCATCGATGATGCCGCCGAGCTTTACGGGCCTGCCGCAGAAGCCAAAGGCATCGGTCTGGACAGCCATGCCGAGGCCGGCCTTGCCCTGAAGGGCGACCGGCAGCTGCTGGCCCAGGCGGTCGGCAATCTGCTGGACAATGCGGTCAAATACACCCCGGCCGACGGACGCATCGCTTTGAATGCAATACGACAGGACGACGGGCGCATTGGGATCATCGTAGCCGACAACGGGCCGGGGATACCCGAAGATGATCGGGCCCAGGTGACGCGGCGCTTCTACCGCGGCGATTCCAGCCGCCATGCTGCGGGGGTGGGGCTGGGGCTCAGCCTGGTGGAGGCCGTCGCCCGGCTACATGGGGGGGAATTGAGATTGGATGCCAACAATCCGGGCTTACGCGCCGTCTTGGCTTTGCCAGCCTCGGCTTGATAGGATCGGGGTATGGCACATGATCACCACCCCGACCATCATCACCATCACGATCATCATCACGACGATGGTCACGGCACGGTCCTGAGCGATGTCGAGCTGCGTGTCCGCGCGCTCGAAAGCATTCTGGTCGAGAAGGGCTATGTCGACCCGGCTGCGCTCGACCTGCTGATCGAGACCTACGAGACCAAGGTCGGGCCGCATAACGGCGCCCATGTGGTGGCCAAGGCCTGGAGTGACCCGGCTTATCATGACTGGCTGATCAAGGATGCCACGGCGGCGATTCAGTCGCTGGGTTATATCGGCCGGCAGGGCGAGCATATGGTGGCGGTCGAGAATACACCCACCACGCATAACATGGTCGTCTGCACCTTGTGCTCCTGCTATCCGTGGCCGGTGCTGGGCCTGCCGCCGGTCTGGTATAAGTCGGCGCCGTATCGGTCGCGCGCGGTGATGGACCCGCGCGGCGTGCTAAAGGATTTCGGCGTCACGTTGCCGACGGAAAAGCGGATCAAGGTCTGGGATTCGACAGCCGAAGTACGCTACCTCGTGCTGCCCGAGCGGCCAAAAGGCACCGAAGGCTGGAGTGAGGAGAAGCTGGCGACGCTGGTGACGCGCGACAGCATGATCGGCACCGGCCTTGCGAGGCAACCATGAACGGCGCGGCCGATATGGGCGGCATGATGGGTTTCGGCCCGGTGCGCCATGAGGGTGAGCACGAGCCGAAGTTCCACGCCGAATGGGAAAAGCGCGTGCTGGCGATGACCTTGGCGATCGGCGCCACAGGGCAGTGGAATATCGATATGTCGCGCTCGGCGCGTGAAAGCCTGCCCCCGCCGCAATATTATGCCAAGACCTATTACGAAATCTGGCTATCGGGTATCGAGAAGCTGATGGTCGAGCGCGGCATGATCTCGGCAGAGGAAATCCAGGCCGGCCGCGTGCTGGCGCCACCAAAGCCGCTGCCGCGTATTCTGAAGGCTGAGAATGTGCCGGCCGTGCTGGCGAAAGGTGGACCGACCACGCGTGAGAGCGATCAGGCGGCGCGTTTCAAAACCGGCGATCTCGTGCGGGCGAAGAACATGCATCCGACCGGGCATACCCGGCTGCCGCGCTATGTGCGCGGCCATGTCGGGACCGTCGAGCTGCTGCATGGCGTGCATGTCTTCCCCGACAGCAATGCGAAGGGCGAG
>JAEYSS010000204.1 GCA_023434425.1 Pseudomonadota bacterium
TAGCGCTCCAGGCTGTTCGCGCCGAGCGACACGGCGAAGAACATCAGGAGCGACGGCAGCAGTGCGGAAACGATGTCGACGGCATCCATGCCGGCGGCCTTTCAGCTGTTGCCCCAGAAAATACCCCCTGGGTGGCGGCCCTCCGCATACTGTCGGCCAAAGACAGGCTCAAAGCAATGCAAGTTTTACCCAGGGCGGCGTGGTTTGCCGGGCGAATCGCTCACCGAATCCGCAGCTTAGGCCGACGGGGGCGACGGCTCGGCCGCTGCCTCGCCCACGTTAACCACCACGAAGCCGCGATGGCGCGGCAGCAGACGATCCATCACCGAGCGTGCCTCGGCCTGGTTCTCGGCGGCGATGACATAAAGCCGCCCCTGATTCCATTGCCCCGCCGGATGGGTCTCGGGCAGGTCGGGGCCGAGCGCGGGATGGCGCGCGGTGAACCGCCAGGAGCGCGCATACATGTCGCGGCTTTCCATCGGCACGGCGGTGTAGCCGAACGGATGCTCGGTGGCGTCGAGCTGGCGCTTCAGCGTCGCGCATTCCATCTCGGTCTCGTTCAGCTGACGACGCACGGCGGCGATGGCCGGTTTCTGCTCGGCGATGGCGCGTTCGACCTGTTCCAGCCGCATGGCGAGTTCGTGCTGGCCCTGGCGGCGCATCGCCTTCTCGGCTTCGGCGCGGCGATAGCCGAGCCGGGCGCGGTCCACCACGATGACGAGGGCCAGGCCGAACAGGATCAGCGCGATCAGCGCGGAGAGCGCGGTGAGCAGTTCGGCCATCGCTCAGGCCTCGTGCCAGAACAGCTTGCCGTCGAACGGCCGCTGGTCGATCACCCGCGCACCCTCGCCAGCGAAATTCAGCGCCACCGCCTCTGCCGCATCGAAGGTGGCGGCCCAGACAACCAGCCGCACGCGGCGCCGCCCGCCCATCGCGGTGGCCACCGAGGCAAGACCGGCAAACGGCATCACCGCGGCCGGTCCCTCGATGCGGAAATAGAAACCCGGCACACCGGGCGCCGGATAGCCGGCTTCGGCCACCAGGTTGTTCTGGCGGTCGGCGAGACGGCGTTCCTGGTCCTGCAGGTTGGCGCGTTCCCTGATCTGGGCGGCGAGATCGTCATCGAGCCGCGCCTTCTCATCCCGCAGACCGGCCAGTTCGCTGCGTTTGCGGCTGTAGTCGCTCTGCATCTGCGCCTGCTGCGTCGCCTCGCCGGCACCGAAGCCGCTGGCATTGAACTGGTAGACCGCCGCCTCGATATAGCCGGCCAGCCCGCCGGCGGCGAGCAGCACCAGCATCGCCGGCACCACGAGAAGTAACGTCGCTTCGGCATCCATCCTGAGATCCTCCCGCCGCATTCTGCGGCCCGAGTCTGCTGCCTGGCCTGCGGCTTGACGATAACCCCGCAGGGGGCACACAGGCGATACTATTACGGTGAGGCTGAAACGAAAAAAGCCGGAGCTTGCGCCCCGGCCTTTCTCTGAGGGCTGCGACTGCAGCCGATCGGATCTTAGCGCTTCGAGAACTGGAAGCTGCGGCGGGCCTTCGGCTTGCCGTACTTCTTGCGCTCGACCACGCGGCTGTCGCGGGTCAGGAAGCCCTGTGCCTTCAGCGCCGGACGCAGGCCCGGCTCGAAATAGGTCAGCGCCTTGGAGATACCGTGGCGCAGCGCGCCGGCCTGGCCCGACAGACCGCCGCCGACGACGGTGGCGTAGATGTCGAACTGGCTGGTGCGGTTGGTCACCACCAGCGGCTGGGCGAGCAGCATGCGCAGCACGGGACGAGCGAAGTAGTCGTTGCTCTCCTTGCCGTTCACGGTGAACTTGCCGGTGCCGGGCTTGATCCAGACGCGGGCGATGGCGTTCTTGCGCTTGCCGGTGGCGTAGGCGCGGCCGAGCTTGTCGAGCTTGCGTTCGGCAGGCGCAGCGGCGGCGGCTTCGGCCACCGCGGCCTTGGCGTTGCCCAGGCTCAGATCGGCGAGTGTACGGGACTCAGCCATTAGTCGTTCCTCTTGTTCTTCGGATTGAGCGCGGCGACATCCAGCTTCACCGGCTGCTGCGCCTCATGCGGATGTTCGCCACCCTTGTAGACCTTGAGCTTGCCGAGCTGACGGCGAGCCAGCGGGCTCTCCTTCGGCAGCATGCGCTCGACGGCCTTCAGGATCACGCGCTCGGGGAAACGGCCGGCAAGGCCCTCGCCGATGGTGCGGCCCTTGATGCCGCCCGGATGACCCGTATGCCAGTAGAAGGTTTCCTGCGCGGCCTTGCGGCCGGTCACGCGGACCTTCTCGGCGTTGATGACAACGACATGGTCGCCGGTGTCGCAATTCGGGGTGAAAATGGCTTTGTGCTTGCCGCGCAGACGCATGGCGATCAGGGAGGCGAGCCGCCCGAGCACCAGGCCATCGGCGTCGATCAGCACCCACTTCTTGTCCACTTGGGACTCTTTGGCGGTGAAGGTCTTCATCGGACGTCCTGACAGAGGTAGTAAAAATCCCGCCGGACAGCCGGCGGGCGGATCGGGGCGCACTATGAGGATTTTCAGCGCGCTGTCAAACGGGTTCTGCCCTGCAAATTCAATATGTTAGGCAGCGGTATTATACTACCTACGCTTCATTCTATATAAATCAAAGACTTAACCAATTTGCCGTCATTCCCGCGGAAGCGGGAAACCAGACTTTTTTACGCTTTCCCCGCCGCCACTGGTGCGGCGACATCAAAAACGCTCGTTTCGCTTCGCAGGTGTTCGCGGCGCTTCGTTTGCGTTCGCAGCGCTTCGCAGGTGTTCGCCAGCGTTCGTTTGGCTTCGTTGGTGTTCGTTTCGCTTCGTTTGTGTTCGTTTCAGCTCGTGCGGGTGTGCGGCCGGTGCCGATACACGCACCAAGAACAATATAGGAACAATCCACTGCGGGGTCAATCCCCCTCGTCCCGGCGCCTGCTTCGCGGGCGCCCTCACTTCACAGGCGGAATCGCATAGGTCATCACCGAATGCGCCACCGGCTCGGTCACCCCGGCCGAATAGAGGCTGAGTTCGATAATGGCCAGCGTCTTGCCCAGTTTGAGCATCGTCGCCTCGGCGGCGAGGTCGCCCGGACCGGGCTTGCGCAGGAAGTTGATGTTGAGATTGGTGGTGACCGCCAGCGCCACCGGCCCGATCAGGCCAAGCAGCAGCAGATAGGCGGCGCAGTCGGCCAGCGTCATCATCGCCGGGCCCGACACCGTGCCGCCGGGCCGCAGGTTCTGCTCAGCAATCGGCATGGCGAGGCGCAGCATCGCGCCGTCCCAGTGTTCGATTCGGAAATTCTGCGACCGCATCTGCGGGAATTCGCGGGCCAGGAAGGCCGTCAGTTCAGCCTGGGTCATTTTCATCGTTGCGGGCTCCCCTTCCCTCCCGCTTAGCATCTGGCGCGCAAAGGGAAAAGCCGGTTTCGGACGCACCGCGCAGCGCCGCGAAATTTTTGACCACAGGGCTTGCGGCGCAGGGCTTAGGTGGCTAGGTTCCGCCCCGCACTGATCCCAGGTAGCTCAGTGGTAGAGCAGGCGGCTGTTAACCGCCCGGTCGGGGGTTCGAATCCCTCCCTGGGAGCCATTTCTCCGAAAAATTGATGATCCGATGACGCGGCAGCAATGCCGTTGTCGTGCGGCCCCCCCTGTTGCGGTCCGCCACA
>JAEYSS010000212.1 GCA_023434425.1 Pseudomonadota bacterium
GGCACCCTGGAGGAAACCCTGATCTCGGCCGCCATCGACATCGGCCGCCGCATCGAGACGCGCTGGAAATATGCCAGCGTGATCGACCTGGAGAAGCAGGGCCAGATCAGCGTCGCCGCCGCCTTCAATGGCCTGGCCGACTGGAACCGGCTGCGCAGCGCGCTGGCCGGCGTGCCGATCGTGCGCAGGGTCGAGGTGCTGCAGGTGTCGCATCGCGACGCGCAGATCCTGCTCGACTATTACGGCGAGCCTGCCCAGCTCAGCACCGCGCTGGCGCAACGGAATGTCGTGCTGCAGCAGCGCGACGGCTTCTGGGAAATCCGGAGCCGCCAGCCGTGACCTACCGCCAGCAGACCATTGCCTGGGTGGCGATCATCACGGTGACGCTGGCGCTGCTGGTGCTGCTGCGCGACATGCTGCTGCCGTTTGTCGCCGGCATGGCGATCGCCTATTTCCTCGATCCGGCCGCCGACTGGCTGGAGCGCCGCGGCATGAAGCGCTGGGTCGCCACGCTGCTGATCATCCTGCTGTTCTTCGTCGCCGCCATCCTGGTCGTGGTGCTGCTGGTGCCGCTGGTCTCGGACCAGTTCGCCAAATTCATGGATCAGCTGCCGGGCTATCTCGTCTTCTTCAACGAGCGCATCCTGCCTTATGTGCAGGGCTGGGCGGCGCGCTTCGGCATCGACCTCCAGACGCTCGATCCGAAAACCGCGCTGAACGGCAATGCCGAGCAGGTGATGAAGCTGATCGGCGGCGTCCTCACCGGCCTGCTCGGCGGCGGCCAGGCGGTGTTCAACGTGCTGTCGCTGCTGGTGATCACGCCGGTGGTCGGCTTCTACCTGCTGCGCGACTGGGATCACATGATCGCGCGCATCGACGACTATCTGCCGCTCGATCATGCCGACACGATTCGCGCCCAGGCGACCGAGATCGACAAGGTGCTGGCCGGCTTCGTGCGCGGGCAGATGCTGGTCTGCCTGTTCCTCGCCGCCTTCTACGGTATCGGCCTCACCATTTTCGGCCTGCAGTTCGGCCTGTTCATCGGCATTACCGCAGGCATGATTTCCTTCATCCCCTATGTCGGCACGGCGCTTGGCTTCGTGGTTGGCCTCGGCGTGGCGGTGGCGCAGTTCTGGAACGAACCGGTGTGGATCGCCGCCGTGGCCGGCGTCTTCGTGGTCGGCCAGATGATCGAGGGCAATGTGCTGCATCCGGTGCTGATCGGCGACCGCGTCGGCCTGCACCCGGTCTGGATCATGTTCGCGCTGCTCGCCGGCGGCAGCCTGTTCGGCTTTGTCGGCATCCTGATTTCGGTGCCGCTGTTCGCCGTGATCGGCGTGCTGGTGCGCTTCGCGCTGGAGCATTACCGCCAGAGCTATCTCTACCGCCCCGGCGCGCCGCCGAAAAAGACCGAGTAATCTTCATGGCGAGAAAGCAGCTGAGCCCAGGTCAGCTAGCCTTGGGCCTCGCCCTGCCGACCTCGTGGGCGCGTGAGGACTTCCTCGAAGTGCCGGGCAATGCCGCGGCCCTTGCGGCTGTCGAAGGCGAGGCGCAGCCAGCGCTGGTGCTCTACGGCCCGCCCGGCTGCGGCAAGACCCATCTGGCGCAGATCTGGGCAGCCAGTCATGGCGCCCGGCTGATCGGGCCGGCCGATCTCACGCCGGCGGCCGTCGATGAACTGGCGCGCCAGCCGCTGGCGCTGGATGACGCGGATCGCAATGCTGATCCGGTCGCGCTGTTCCATCTGGTCAACCTGATGCGCGAGCGCCGTCATGCGCTGCTGCTGACCGGCAGCGCCGCGCCGGCGCATTGGAGCTACACTTTGCCCGACCTGATGTCGCGGCTGAAGGCGATGCCGGCCGAACGCATCGCCGAACCCGACGACGCGCTGCTCTCGGCCGTGCTGGTCAAACTCTTCGCCGACCGCCAGCTGCAGGTCGGCGAGGATGTCGTGAAATATCTCGCCGCCCGCATCGAGCGCTCCTGCCGCGCCGCCCGCGAATGGGTCGCGGTGCTGGATGCGGCGGCGCTGGCCGAGAACCGCGCCGTCACGGTGATGCTGGCGCGGCGGCTGCTCGAAGAAGACGCGGCAAGGGATTAATCCTCGCGCTTCTTGCCCTCGAACTCGCGGGCAATCCGCTCAGCCTCTTTCTGCTGTTTCTCGCGCGCGGGCCTGCTCTGGCCGAATTTCACGCGGTTCTCCGCCGCCTGGGCTTTCGCCGCCTTGCGCTGCAGCACCTTGCGCGCCTTGTTCAGACTGATCACATCGCCGGCCATTATGCTTCGATCCTGGCCGGCGCGCTGAAGGCATAGCCGCGGCCGTAGATCATCTTGATCGGCGCTTCGATCTGCGCGTAATCCTTGATCTTGCGGCGCAGGCGGTTGACCACCGCATCGAGATGGCGGTTGTCCCAGCTGGTCTGCGGCCGCGCCAGCAGCTGCGCCAGTTCCTCGCGCGAGCAGGGCTGGCCGGCTTTTTCCAGCAGAGCCATGATGAAGGCGAATTCGGTGGCGGTCAGCTTCACTTCGTGCCGGTTCGGCGCCACCAGAGTCCAGCTTGAGCGGTTCAGCAGCCATTGCTCTGCGTCGTGGTCCGCGCGCGGCTGCGGATCCTGCAGCCGGCGCATCAGGCTCTGCACGGTGGCCTCGATCTCGCGCAAGCTGGAATGCTTGACCAGATAGATATCGGCGCCGCTCTCGAAACCGCGGATGCGGTCGTCAGCCTCGCCCAGCGCGGTCAGCATGATGATGCCGCAATCGGACCTGGCGCGGATATCCTTCGCCAGTTCGAAACCGTTGCCGTCGGGCAGGCCGATATCGAGGATCAGGATGGCCGGCGGCGCCGTGTCGAACGCGGCGCGCAGTTCGCGTGCCGTGCCGACGCCCTCGACCGCGAAACCGCGCATGGCCAGATACTCGACCAGATCGCTGCGCAGCGACGGCTCGTCCTCGACAACCAGAATCCGGTGACTCACGCGACCTCCATACTCACATCCGGCACCACGCCCGGCAGCGGCAGGCGGATGGTGGCAACCGTGCCGCCGCCGCGGCCGGCCCGCAGGCTGAGAATGCCGTTATGATACTCCAGCAGGCGATGGGTGTTGTAGAGGCCGAGACCGGTGCCGGTGGCCGGCGTGGTGTTGGAGGCGCGGAAAAAGCGGCGGCCGATCAGCGCCGCTTCGGCTTCGGGGATGCCGATGCCGCGGTCGGTGACGGTGATGACGATGGCATTGTTCTCGTTGCGGGCGGTGATGTCCACCGGGCTGCCGTCGGGGGTGTATTTCAGGGCATTGTCGATCAGGTTGATCAGCACGGTGCCCAGCATTTCCGGATCGCCCCAGTAAAATGCCAGATTCGGCTGCACGGTGAAGCGCAGCCGCGAGTCGAGGTCCAGCCCGGCGAAATGCTTGTGCACGCCGTCCAGCAGGCTGGCGATATCGATGCGCTCGGTCTGCAGGATGTTGAGATCGCGGCGCTCGACATCGAGGAAGCGGTCGATCAGCTGCACCAGCCGGCGCACGGCGTCGCGGATGCTGTCGAGCCGGCGGCTGACGGTTTCCGGCGGTTTGTCCAGCACCACGTCGATCATCTCGGCGGCGCGGTCGACCACCGCCAGCGGCGTACGGAATTCATGTGTCACCATGCGCAGCAGCTGGCGCTGCTCCTCGTGCAGCGCCTTGGCGGTGTCCAGGCTGGCCGAGAGCTGGCCCTGCAGTTCGCGGCGCTGCGCCACTTCGCGCGACAGGTCGTCGTTTTTCTGCCGCAGGCCGGAGGCCAGCCGCACGCCCACCATCAGCAGCAGCATGAGGAAGAGGGCGGTGACGAAGATGTTGAAGAAGAAGAAATACCAGGTCTGCATGGAATCCTGCAGCAGGGCCTGCTGGTCGCTCCAGTGTTCGATGGCAATGCCGCTGCGCAGCAGCAGGGCGGCCAGATCACTCAGCAGGATGCCGATGGTGGTCCAGCGCAGCACGCGCGGCTGGGTACGGTCGCGAATCAGCGTCTGCACCATCAGCAGCAGCATGACCATGCCGAGGGCATTGCTGGCCAGGATGCGGATCGCGACATTGTACGGATCGACGACGAGCGCCACCGGCCAGAAGACGACCGTGAAAACGACGCAGCCCCAGATCGTTGTCGGGCTGCCGCGCTGGCCCAGGAAGCGGGCGATCCCATGCGTCAGCACGGCCAGGCTGATGTGAACGAAATAGTTCTGGCTGATGATGAAAAGGGCGGTCGGAATTTCGATTATGTTGCGGATCAGATGCAGCATCAGCCCCACCGCAAAGCCGATGAAGCCGGCGGCGATCAGGCGCAGTTCGAACAGGTGTCTCTGGGTGAACCAGACCAGCAGCCAGACAAAGCCCTGCAGCGTGACGGTGGCCGTCAGAATCAGCAGGGTGGTGTTGAGGTGCAGCATGGCGACAGACATGGTGTCGCAACCTGCCCTCCGATGCCAGCCCCCTGCGCCAGCCCCTGCAATGACGCTCCGGCGCTCAGTCGGCCAGTTGCGCCGGTACCACGAAGCTGGCGAGGAAGCCGGTTTTGGGCGCCACCTGGCCCCAGTTCTTGGCAGGGAAGGTGAGTTCGGCCAGGCCGCCGGTCGGGTATTTGTCGCTCAGGCGCTCCAGCGCATCGCCGGCGCTCGAGCCGGTCAGGTCGCCGGCGAATTCCTCCAACCCGGGATTGTGGCCGATCAGCAGCAGTTCACGGGTCGCTGCCGGTGTCGCGCGCACCAGCGCCAGCAGCGTGGCGCTCTCGGCCAGATAGAGTCGCGGCTCGAAACGGGCGCGCGGCTCGCCCGGCACCTTCGGCGGGGCGTCGCCGGACAGGCGCTTTTCCAGGCGTTCCCAGGTCTGGCGGGTGCGGGTAGCCGGCGAACAGAGCACGAGGTCGGGGTAGATCGCCCGCTCGCCCATATGGCGGGCCAGCGCCCGGCAGGCCTTCTTGCCGCGCGGGCTCAGGGGCCGGGCGAAGTCGTCCAGCTCCGGGTCGTCCCAGGCGGATTTGGCGTGGCGCAAAAGCCAGAGGCGGAGCATGGGGTTATCCTTCATTTCGGCGATCCCGCCGGGGTGTCGCCGCTTTGACATAAACGGTGGTTAGACCTATACAGCAAGTAGACTTGTAGGTAAGCATTTGGAATAGCTTGGTTATTGGTGAATTTTGAGTTTGCGCGAGTTTAGCACAATTAAGGGGGTGCCAATTGAACCTCCAGTTCAGATCACACGCTACCTTGAACGCGCTGTTGCTTGTTGGTAGCAGGGTGCCATCACTTGATGGCAGGGGAGTTACGCCGCACTAAAAAGGCGTGATCCTCAAGTTAATTATTGGGGGAAGGGAATGCGCGGAATCGTGCTGCTTCTTGCTATCGGCTTGGCGGGTTGCCAACAGACAATATTTGCCGAACCCGAGTACGTTTACAAAACAGCTACTACTGCGGGGGTGCGCTATAGGGCAACTGGAATTCTTGCGCGCAGTAATGAAACCGACGCGATGGGGATGATAAGCGCTCATTGCAACGGATCGTATCGGGTAACAGGACGGGGCAACAACGGGGCTTGGACGACGATTGACGCTGTGTGTACTCGATAGATGGAGATGCTGATCGATAAGATTCTGCAGTGGGCATCAATCATTGCGGCTTTTGCATCATCGGTATTTTGGTTTCTTGCCGCCAGTGTAAAGAATCCTCACGAGATTGATTACATGGCAGAAGATCCTGAGCCATGGATTACTAAACAGGCGAAGTTCAACAGATGGGGAGCACTGTTCGCAGGGATTGCGGCTCTACTGATCGCAGTGTCTGGATTCATCCAGCACTAAGATAGCTCGCTAATGTGGAACCAGTTTCGTCGTTAGGGTGTGAGTCTAACAATGCGTCACGAGGGCGAAACGCAAACCAAATTGAAGCAGAAAAGATGATTGGGTTTAGCACAAGGTTTTGCACACTCTTTTTCAGTGTGCCTAAGTCACTGCTTTTTTTGCTTCCTTCGCGCGCATCTTAGACCTATACCCGAAGGCGTCGACCGGGCCCAAGCCCGCCCAGGCGTCCGGCAACGACAGAGGCGTCACATCATGCAGACCACCGCGGAATCCGTCCGAATCGGAGCGAGCCCGTCGGCCACAGCGCCGGCCGCCGAAACCGTGGCAGCGTTGCCGGGCCGGCCGCCGATCACGCTGAGCCCGCGCGAGCGCTTCATCAACCGCGAACTGTCGTGGCTGGCCTTCAATCTGCGGGTCATGGAAGAGGCCAACAACACGCGCTATCCGCTGCTGGAACGGCTGCGTTTCCTGTCGATCTCGGCCAACAACCTCGACGAATTCTTCATGGTCCGCGTCGCCGGCCTGCATGGACAGATCCTTGCCGGCATCGAGGAGATCAGCCAGGACGGGCTCAGCCCGGCGCAGCAGCTGGCACAGATCAACGACGCCGCCGCCGACCTGATGAAAAAACAGCAGGCCTGCTGGAACGGCCTGACCCGCGATCTGGCGGTTGCCGGCATCCAGGTGATGGAGCCCGACCGGCTGACCGCCGACGACCGGCGCTGGCTGGAGGACTACTTCCTCGCGCATGTCTTTCCCGTCCTGACCCCGCTGGCCATCGATCCCGCGCATCCGTTCCCGTTTATTCCGAATCTCGGTTTCGCAATGGTGATGCAAATGCGACGGATTCGTGACGGTCGCAGCCTGAATGCGCTGCTGCCGCTGCCGAGTCAGGTCGACCGCTTCACTCGCCTGCCGGGCGAGGGCATCCGTTTCCTGTCGCTGGAGAACCTGGTCGGGTTGTTCATCAACAAGCTGTTCCCCGGTTACGAAATCCTCGGGTCGGGCCTGTTCCGCATCACGCGCGACAGCGATATCGAAATCGAGGAAGAGGCCGAAGATCTGGTGCGCCTGTTCGAGACCGCGCTGAAGCGGCGCCGGCGCGGCAACGTGATCCGCCTGAAAATCAATGCCGACATGCCGGAAGACCTGCGCAGGTTCGTCTGCGAGGAAATGGAAGTCAGCCCGCAGGCGGTGATCGTGGTCGACGGTATTCTCGGTCTGGCCGATACCAAGCGGCTGATCGTGGACGATCTGCCGGAACTGAAATTCCCGCCCTTCAGCCCGCGTTTCCCGGAACGCATCCGCGATTACGGCGGCGACTGCTTCGCCGCCATCCGCGCCAAGGATCTGGTCGTCCATCATCCTTATGAAAGCTTCGACGTGGTGGTGCAGTTCCTGCGTCAGGCCGCGGCCGATCCCAATGTGGTGGCGATCAAGCAGACGCTGTACCGCACGTCTGACGACAGCCCGATCGTGCGCGCCCTGATCGAGGCGGCCGAGGCCGGCAAGTCGGTGACGGCACTGGTCGAGCTGAAGGCGCGGTTCGACGAAGCCGCCAACATCAAGTGGGCGCGCGACCTGGAACGCGTCGGCGTGCAGGTGGTGTATGGCTTCATCGAACTGAAGACGCATGCCAAGATTTCTCTGGTGGTGCGGCGCGAGAGCGGCCAGCTCAACACCTATGTGCATTTCGGCACCGGCAACTATCACCCTTATACCGCGCGCGTTTATACCGACCTGAGTTTCTTCACCGACGACAACGATCTGGGTCACGACGCCACCTGCCTGTTCAACTTCCTGACCGGCTACGCCGCGCCGGAAAACCTGAAGAAGGTGGCGATCTCGCCCTATACGCTGCGGCCGCGCCTGCTCGAACTGATCAGCGAGGAAATCCGCCATGCCGAGGCGGGGCGTCCGGCGGCGATCTGGGCCAAGATGAACAGCGTCGTCGATCCGGTGGTGATCGACGCGCTGTATCAGGCCAGCCAGGCCGGCGTGCAGATCGACCTGATCGTGCGTGGCATCTGCTGCCTGCGGCCGGGCGTAAAGGGATTGAGCGAGAATATCCGCGTGCGCAGCCTGATCGGCCGCTTCCTCGAGCATTCGCGCGTCGTTTGTTTCGGCAGCGGCCACGGCCTGCCGTCGCCCGAAGCCAAGGTCTTCATCTCCTCGGCCGACTGGATGCCGCGGAACTTCGACCGCCGCGTGGAAGTTCTGATTCCGATCGAGACCCAGACCGTGCATGAGCAGATCCTGAACCAGATCATGGTCGCCAACCTGAAAGACCAGGCGCAGAGCTGGTATCTCGGTGCGGACGATACCTATCATCGCGCGTCCAGCGATCCCGATGCCTTCAGCGCACATACCTATTTCATGACCAATCCCAGCCTGTCGGGTCGTGGCAAGGCGCTCAAGAAAGCCGCAGCCGCGCCGCGGCTGCAGTGGAAAGCCGGATAGGAGTCTCGTGGCCGTCGCGCAATCGCTTACCAAGTCCGCGCCGGCCGCTTCGCCGTTGCCGCTCGGCGTCATCGATATCGGCTCCAATTCCGTCCGTCTGGTGGTGTTCAGCGAACCTCTGCGCATGCCCACCGGCATGTTCAATGAAAAGGTGCTGTGCGGACTGGGCCGCGGCATGGGACAGACCGGCGCGCTGGATGCCGAAGGCGCCAGGCAGGCGCTGGCGGCCATTCGCCGCTTCGTGACCCTGGCGCGGCGCATGAATGTGCGCGCACTGCAGATCGTGGCGACCGCTGCCGTGCGCGATGCCGCCAACGGCGCCGACTTCGTTGCTCAGATAGAACGCGACACTGGCGAGACCGTGCGCGTGCTCAGCGGCCAGGAAGAGGCGACCTATTCCGCCTATGGCGTGCTGTCGGGCATTCCCGATGCCTGCGGCGTGATGGGCGATCTCGGCGGCGGCAGTCTCGAACTGGTGGCGCTGGACGGCCACAAGCTCGGCGACAGCGTCACGCTGCCGCTCGGGCCGCTGCGCATTGCCAACCTGGATTCCTATCCGGTGGTGAAGGCCTATATCGACGAGAAGCTGGCCGAGGTGCCCTGGCTGAAAAAGTGGAAGGGCAAGTCGCTCTATGCCGTCGGCGGCTCGTGGCGTGCCATCGCCCGGGTGCATATGGCGCAGATGCACAGCCCGCTGCATATCATCCACCAGTATACGCTGCAGCGCGGCGAGGCCGCCGATTTCACCCGCCTGCTGGCCAAGCAGAGCAAGGAGTCGCTGGCGCGCGTCGATGGCGTACCACGCAAGCGCCAGGATGTGCTGCCGCTGGCAGCCCTGGTGATGCGGCGGCTGCTGAAACTGCTGGAGCCGAAGGACGTGGTTTTCTCGGCCAACGGCCTGCGCGAGGGCCTGGCCTATGCGCTGCTCGACGAGCGCCAGCGCAGCGAGGATCCGCTGCTGGCGACCTGTCGCCACATGGCCGAGCGCGAGAACCGCTTCGGCGACCATGGCATGGAGATCGACCGTTTTGTCGCGCCATTGTTCGAGCGCGATACGCGGGAGCGCCAGCGCATCCGTTTTGCCGCCGCTATTCTGGCCGATACCGGCTGGCGCGTGCATCCCGACTATCGCGGCGAACAATCGCTCGGCACCATCCTGCATGCGCCCTTCGGCGCCATCACGCAGACCGAGCGCGCGCTGCTGGCACTGACGGTGTTCACCCGCTACACCGGTACCGCGAGCGATCCCATTGCCGCACCGGCCTGGCAGCTGCTGAATGCCGAGGAAATCGATTACGCGCAGCGCGTCGGCCTGGCGCTGCGCCTGGCGCAGACGCTGTCGGCCGGCGTGCCCGGCGTGCTGGCCGACTGCAGGCTGCGGCCGAACGGCAATAGTCTGCTGCTGGAGCTGCCGGCGCAGCATGCCGCTCTCGACGGCGAGGCGGTGCAGCGCCGCGTCGAGGCGCTCGGTAAGGCGTTTAACCGTGCCGCCGAACTGCGTGTGCTGAAGGGGCGCTAGGACCCATATTCGTCGTTCCCGCGAAAGCGGGAACCCAGTCGGACCGTTGTCTGGATCCCCGCTTTCGCGGGGATGACGAGAGTTGGTGGAACGGTCCGCCCTACTTTTTCAGCTCGACCAGCTTGATCTTGTGGCCCTGGGCAGCCAGTGCGAGCTCGCCGCGCTTGAGCCGCAGGGCATCCTCGCCGAACAGTTCGCGGCGCCAGCCATGCATGGCAGGGACATCGGCATTGTCGTCGGCGGCGATCTTGTCGAGGTCCGACGAATTGGCCAGCAGCTTCTGCGCGACATCGTGGTCGTCGCATTTCAGCTTCAGCAGCACCTTCAGCAGCTCGACGAGAGGCCCGATGCCACGCGGCAGATCGGGCTCGCGCTCCAGCACCGGCCAGGTGTCTTTCGGGCTGGCCAGCTTGGCAGTGATGGCGGTCAGCAGGCCCTGGCCCATCTTGCCCTCGGCAAAACCCTTCGACAGGCCGCGCATGCGCTCCAGGTCGTCGGCCGATTTCGGCGGATGCGCGGCGATCTCCATCATGGTCTCGTCGCGCACGATGCGCTGGCGCGGAATGTCGCGGTTGCGCGCTTCCACCTCGCGCCAGGCGGCGGCGGCCTGCAGCACGGCCAGGTATTCGCCCTTGGCGGTGCGCGGCTTCAGCCGGCGCCAGGCATTGTCGGGCGCGATCTCGTAGGTCTCGGGCGCGGCCAGCACGGCCATTTCCTCGCGCAGCCAGTCGGCGCGGTCGGTCTTGACCAGCTTGGCATTCAGCTTTTCGTAGATCTTGCGCAGGTGGGTCACGTCGCCCAGTGCGTATACGACCTGCTTCTGCGTCAGCGGCCGGCGCGCCCAGTCGGTGAAGCGCGAGGATTTGTCGACCTGGGCGCCGGCCAGCTTGGCCACCAGCTGCTCGTAGCTGACCTGGTCGCCGAAGCCGCAGACCATGGCCGCCACCTGGCTGTCGAAGACCGGGGCCGGAACCTCGCCCATCAGCTTGTAGAAGATTTCCAGATCCTGCCGGGCGGCATGGAACACCTTGAGCACCGCGCGGTTGCGCAGCAGTTCCAGCAACGGCTCAAGCGACAGGCCCTCGGCCAGCGGGTCGATCACCCGGGCCTCGTCGGGCCCGGCCAGCTGGATCAGGCAGACCTTGGGCCAGTAGGTGGTCTCGCGCATGAACTCGGTGTCCACGGTGACGTAGTCTGCCGTGGCCAGGGGAGCGCAGAAACGGGCGAGGTCTTCGGTGGTGGTAATCGGGGCGGGATCGGCACGCATGGTTCCGCTTTAGCACGCCCTTTTGCCCGGCCCAACCCTGACGGGCAGGGCGGGGCTGGATTTTGAGGCCAAAAGCGGGTGAAATTCCGGGCCTATCGGTCTTGACTTTCCGGCCCCGAACGGGCCAGTTCCCCCTTTGATTTCCCTACAGATTCCAACGGATTTGGCGATGTCCCGTTACCGTACCCATACCTGTGGCCAGCTGCGTGCCGAGCATGTCGGCGCTGAGGTGAAACTTGCCGGCTGGGTCCATCGCAAACGCGATCACGGCAACCTGCTGTTCATCGACCTGCGCGACCATTACGGCATCACGCAGATCGTCGCCGAGAGCGGCTCGACCGCCTTCAGGCAGATGGAAGGCCTGCGCTCGGAATACGTGATCAGCGCGGTGGGCAAGGTGGTGGCGCGCACCGGCGACACCGTCAATCCGAACCTGCCGACCGGCAGCGTCGAAGTCGTCGTATCGACGATTGAAGTTCTGGGCGAGGCGGCCGATCTGCCGATGCCGGTCTTCGGCGAACAGGAATATCCGGAAGACATTCGCCTGAAGTATCGCTTCCTCGACCTGCGCCGCGAGCGGCTGCACAACAACATCATCCTGCGCAGCAAGGTGATCTCCTCGATCCGTCGCCGCATGACCGATCAGGGCTTCATGGAATTCCAGACGCCGATCCTGACCGCGTCGTCGCCGGAAGGTGCGCGCGACTTCCTGGTGCCGAGCCGCCTGCATCCGGGCCGCTTCTACGCCCTGCCGCAGGCGCCGCAGCAGTTCAAGCAGCTGATCATGGTGTCGGGCTTCGACCGCTATTTCCAGATCGCACCCTGCTTCCGCGACGAGGATGCCCGCAAGGACCGCTCGCCCGGCGAATTCTACCAGCTCGATGTCGAGATGAGCTTCGTCGAACAGGATGACGTGTTCAACGCCGTCGGCCCGGTGATCCATGGCGTGTTCCAGGAATTCGCCAACGGTCGCGACTGCGGTCCGGCCGAATTCCCGCGCATCCCGTATCGGGAGTCGATGCTGAAATACGGTTCCGACAAGCCGGACCTGCGCAACCCGATCATCCTGGCCGACGTGACCGAAGTGTTCCGCGGTTCGGGCTTCGGCGTCTTCGCGCGCAACATCGAAAACGGCGCCGTCGTGCGCGGCATTCCGGCGCCGGGTGCGGCCAGCCGTCCGCGCAGCTTTTTTGATAAGACCAACGACTGGGCGCGCCAGGAAGGTGCTGCCGGTCTGGGCTACATCATCTTCGACAACGGCGAAGCCAAGGGGCCCATCGCCAAGTTCCTCGATGCCGACCGCATCGCCCTGCTGAAGAAGCTGGGCAACGTGCAGGACGGCGATGCGATCTTCTTCGCCTGCGACAAGGAGCTGCCGGCCGCGAAGCTGGCCGGTCAGGCGCGCATTCGTATCGGCGACGAGCTGGATATCTGCGAGAAGAACGTCTTCAAATTCTGCTGGATCGTCGATTTCCCGATGTTCGAGTATAACGAGGATGAGAAGAAGGTCGATTTCAGCCACAATCCCTTCTCGATGCCGCAGGGTGGTCTCGAAGCGCTCAACACGCAGGATCCGCTGACCATCAACGCCTACCAGTACGACATCGTCTGCAACGGCGTGGAACTGTCGTCGGGTGCGATCCGCAATCACAAGCCGGAAATCATGTACAAGGCTTTCGAGATCGCCGGTTACGGTCCCGAAGTGGTGGAAGGCAAGTTCGGCGGTATGCTGAACGCGTTCAAATACGGCGCCCCGCCGCATGGCGGTATCGCGCCGGGCATCGACCGTATCGTCATGCTGCTGGCCGACGAGCCGAATATCCGCGAGATCGTGCTGTTCCCGATGAACCAGCAGGCGCAGGATCTGATGATGCAGGCGCCGAGCGAGGTGACGATGAAGCAGCTGCGCGAGCTGCACATCCGTATCCACGCGCCGGAGCTTGAGAAGAAATCCTCGTAACCTGACGGCAGGCGGCCATGCTCGACGCGCTCGATTATGTCCGCTTCGCCATCACGCTGTTCTCGATTCTGGATCCCTTCGCAGCGATCCCGCTGTTCCTGATGCTGACCGGCGACCGTTCGCGGCTGGAGCGCCGCGCCACGGCGCGCACGGCGGCGCTGGCGGTGTTCATCGCCCTGGTGGTGGCCGGTTTCTCGGGTGATCTGATCCTGCGTCTGCTCGGCGCCAGCCTGCCGGCCTTCCAGGTCGGCGGCGGCATCGTACTGTTCCTGATGTCGCTCAGCATGATCAATGCGCAGATGAGCCTGCAGCAGCAC
Source organism: Pseudomonadota bacterium (assembly GCA_023434425.1). Lineage (GTDB taxonomy): Bacteria > Pseudomonadota > Alphaproteobacteria > Ferrovibrionales > Ferrovibrionaceae > Ferrovibrio. The sequence goes on from JAEYSS010000212.1 coordinate 13,347, forward strand.
ACGCCGGAAGAGCAGGCGGAAGCTGCCGATAAATCGGCCGACGGGCGTCTCGCGGTCGGCGTGGTGCCGATCGCCATGCCTTTGCTGGTCGGCCCGGGCTCGATTTCCGCCACCATCATCTACATGGAGCGCGGCACGGGCTGGCAGCATAAAGGCTTAAGCGTCGCCGTTCTGGCACTGATCTGCCTGGCGATCTGGATCGTCCTGCAACTGGCTCGGCCGATCGGCGACCGGCTCGGCCGCACCGGGATCAATATTCTCAACCGCATTTTCGGCTTGCTGCTGGGCGCGGTTGCGGTTCAAATCTTTGCTAATGGCCTGCGGGGACTGTTTCCAGCCCTCGGGTGAGAAGAACGGAACGAGCGCCTCGCATGCTGGACAAAGAAGCTGAAGCCTTCCTCGCCGCCGTTAAAGCCGCCAACCGGCCGGAATATTCCGCGCTGGGCGCGGCGGGCGCGCGCAAGCTGTACAAGGAAACCCGCGGTGCAGTGACACCCGCGGCGCCGGAGATGTCGGAAGTCGACAATATCGCCGCGCCCGGTCCGCATGGCCCGATCCCGCTGCGCTATTACCGCCCGGCCGGCGTCGACAAGCGCGAGCCGATTCCGGTGCTGGTCTTCTATCATGGCGGCGGCTGGGTGATCGGCGATCTCGATACGCATGACGTGGCCTGCCGGCTGCTGAGTAACGAAGCGCGCTGCGCCGTCGTCTCGGTCGATTACCGCATGGGGCCCGAGCATAAATTCCCCGGTGCCGTGGAAGATGCCTATGCCGCAGCCCACTGGGTGGCGGGTGAGGCGACGGCTTTGCGCGTCGATGCTGCGAAGCTGGCGGTCGGCGGCGACTCTGCCGGCGGCAATCTGGCGGCCGTGGTGGCGCTGATGGCGCGCGGCAAGCGCAAGGACGGCGACGAGACCGCGCCGAAGATCGCCTACCAGCTGCTGATCTATCCGGCCACCGACATGGTGATGACGACGGAGTCCCACAAGCGCTATGGCGAAGGCCATCTGCTGACGCGCAACGCGATGGACTGGTTCCAGCAGCAGTATCTGAATGGCGCGGCAGATCGCGACGACTGGCGCGCCTCGCCGCTGCGCGCGAAGAGCCATGCCGGCCTGCCGCCGGCCTATGTGCTGGTGGCCGGCAACGATCCGTTGCGCGATGAAGGCGAAGCCTATGCCGATGCGCTGCGCAAGGCCGGCGTGCCGGTGGTGTTCCGCGAATTCCCCGGCCAGATCCACGGCTTCGTCGTGCTCGGCAAGGCGATTCCGCAGGCGGGACAGGCCATCGCCGAAATGGGCACCGCGCTCAAGCTGGCGTTCGGGCAGGGGT
>JAEYSS010000290.1 GCA_023434425.1 Pseudomonadota bacterium
GGCCAGAAATCGTTCGCCTTCAGGCTGGCGCCGCCCACCAGCGCGCCGTCCACATCGGCCACCGCCATGAGGGCTTTCGCGTTGTCCGGCTTCACCGAGCCGCCATAGAGCAGGCGGAATCCGTCGCCGTCGTCGAAGCGCGCTTTCACGTCCTGGCGCATGGCGGCATGCACTTCGGCCACCTGGGCTTCGGTGGGTGTGCGGCCGGTGCCGATGGCCCAGACCGGCTCATAGGCGACCACGGTGTTGGCCGCCGTGGCATCGTCGGGCAGCGAGCCGCGCAGCTGGGCGGCCACGACTTTCAGCGTCTCGCCGGCATCGCGCTGCGCCAGCGTCTCGCCCACACAGACGATGGCGATCAGCCCGGCGCGATGGGCGGCCTGCGCCTTGTCGCGCACCATGGCATCGGTCTCGGCATGGTCGGTGCGGCGCTCGGAATGGCCGACGATCACATAGGTCGCGCCGGCGTCTTTCAGGGCCTCGGCGCTGATGTCGCCGGTATGCGCGCCGCTGGCTTTGGCATGGCAGTCCTGCCCGCCGACGCCGATCCCGGTGCCCTTGAGCGCGGCGGCCATGGCGGCGACCAGCGTGGCGGGCGGGCAGAGGCCGAGTTCGGCCGCCGGCGCCTCGGCCTTCACCTTGCCGGCGAGCGCCGCCACCTCGTCCAGACTCGCGGTCAGGCCGTTCATTTTCCAGTTGCCGACGATCAGGGGGCGACGGGCCGCCATGGGGAACCTCACGAAAGCGCTATCGGGATGCACAAAAACCGCGCCTTCCCTAGCAAGTTCCGCCCGGAAAGGCAAAGCCGGCGCCTTGCCGCCCCCTGCCCCCGCCTTTAGTATGCCGGCCCGTTCCGGCCGGTCGTGAAACCGCGCTGAGCCTTTGTTTTCGCTTTGCTTTTTTCAGGTGGGTCTATGCTTCAGCAGATGCGCTCCGGCGCCGCGTCCTGGATTGCCAAGGGTCTGATGATCCTTCTGGTGTTTAGCTTCGCCATCTGGGGTATCGGCGATTACGTCTCCGGTTTCGGCAGCAGCGGCGATGTCGCCAAGGTCGGCTCGGTCAGCATCGGCCAGGCGGAATATTCGGATGCGCTGCGCCGCGAGGTGAACCAGCTGCGCCGCCAGTTCGGCCCCGGCTTCAATGTCGAGCAGGCCAAGCAGCTCGGTCTGGACGAGAGCGCGCTGAACCGCATGATCGAGGACAGGCTCTATGTGCAGGCCGCGCGCAAACTCGGCATCGGCGCCAGCGACGAACAGGTGCGCGAGCTGATCATGAATGCGCCGGCCTTCAAGGGCATGGCCGGCCAGTTCGACCGCCTCGCCTACGAACAGTATCTGCGCAACGAGGGTTACAGCGAGGGCATGCTGGTGGCGCTGCTGCGCGACGACGTGCTGCGCAGCCAGCTGCTCGGCAGCCTGTTCGGCAGCGTGGTGCACGCGCCAGATGCGATGGTGAATGCCGTGCTGCAGTATCGCCTGCAGCGCCGCATGGCCGAATTCGTCGTGGTCGATCCGGCGAAGCTGCCGGCCCCGGCCGCGCCGACCGAGGCGCAGATCGAGGAATTCTACAAGGCGAACCCTGCCAGCTTCACGGCGCCCGAGCGCCGCAACATCGCCTGGTTCGACATCACCGCGGCGCAGCGTGCCAGTGTGATGAACGTGACCGACGAGGAACTGCGCGAGGAATATGACTCGCACCAGCAGGCCTATGTCACGCCGGAGAAACGCAGCATCGAGCAGGTGGTGTTCACCACCGAAGCCGAGGCCAAGGCCGCCGCCGAAGCCATCGCCAAGGGCGAGAGCTTCGCTGCCATGGCCGCACGTACCCAGAAGCTGAAGCCCGAGGAATTGTCGCTCGGCGTCGTGACCAAGAACGATCTGCCGGCCGCCATCGCCAATGCCGCTTTCGCGCTCCCGACGGATAAGGTGAGCGAACCGGTGATCTCGCCGTTCGGCTTCCATCTGCTGCGCGTCACCAGCATCCAGGCCGGCACCACCCGCAGCTTCGAAGACGTGAAGCCCGAACTGCGCAACCAGATCGGCCTGCGCAAGGCCGCCGACGGCATGGTGAAACTGCGCCAGCAGATCGACGACCAGATCGCCGGCGGCGCCACGCTGGACGAGATTGCCAGGACGCAGACCCTGCCGGTCAAGCAGGTTGAAGGCATCGATGTGCAGGGCGCCGACAGCGCTGGCAAGCCGATCGACGCGCTGCCGAAGCAGCCGGCTTTCCTTGCCGAAGCCTTCCAGCTCGGCACTGAGGCCGAACCGCAGATCATCGATACCACCGATGGCGGCCTGATCGTGCTCAAGGTGCTGGCGATCCAGCCGGCAGCCCTCAAGTCGCTCGCCGACGTGAAGCCCCAGGTGAGCGCTGCGCTGGTCGAACGCGCCCGCGCCGAGGCCGCCGGTGAACGCGCCAGACAGATCGCCGAACGCGTGCGCAGCGGTGGCGACCTCGCCCGCGAAGCCGCCGGGATCGGCGCCAGCATGCAGCTGAGCGCACCGCTCAGCCGCAGCGGCCAGCCGGCCGAACGCAGCTTCTCGCCCACCGTGCTGAGTGCGCTGTTCAATGCCACCAAGGTCGGCGAGGTGGTGAGCGGCCCGGCCGCGACGCCGGCGGGTGGCGCCATCGTCGCCCGGCTGTCGGGCATCGAGCAGCCCGACCCGGCCCTGATGGCGCGCCAGCAGGAGCAGGCCGCCCAGCAGCTCGCCGGTGGCATGACCCAGGATCTCGTGGCGCAGTACAAGCAGGTGCTGCAGAAGGAAATCGGCGTCAGTGTCAACATGGAAGCGCGCAATCGCGCCGCCAACTTCTGAGGCCGTTGATCACACCATGAAGATCACGCCCGACTATGCCAGCTTCGCCCAGCGATACATGGCGGGCGAAGCCCAGGTGCTCTCGACGCAGCTGGTCGCCGATCTGGAAACGCCGGTCTCGGCCTTCCTGAAGCTGGCCGATACGCGGCCATGGTCCTGCCTGCTGGAATCGATCGAGGGCGGTGCCGTACGCGGCCGCTATTCGATCATCGGGCTCAAGCCAGACCTGCTGTGGCGCAGCCGCGGCCAGAAAGCCGAGATCAACCGCAAGGCCCGCTTCGACCAGGCCGCCTTCGAGCCCTGCGAAGAGCCGACACTGGAAAGCTTGCGCAAGCTGCTGGCGGAAAGCCATATCGACCTGCCCGCCCATCTGCCGCCGATGGCGGCCGGCATCGTCGGCTTCATGGGCTACGACATGGTGCGCCTGATCGAGCCCAAGGTGCCGGATACCAATCCCGACACGCTGGGCCTGCCCGATGGCCTGCTGATGCGGCCCACGGTGATGGCGATTTTCGATTCCGTGCTCGACATCATCACGGTGGTGACGCCGGTGCGACCGCAGAGCGGCATGGATGCGCGCGCCGCCTACGCCATGGCCAGCGAACGGCTCTCCGACATTGTCGCCGATCTCGACCGGCCGCTGGGCGCGGTGCGCGACCAGATCGCCGATCTGGATGCCCTGCCCGAGCCGCAGTCGAACATGTCGCCCGACGACTACATGGCGATGGTGCGCAAGGCGAAGGAGTATATCGCGGCCGGCGACATCTTCCAGGTCGTGGTCGGTCAGCGTTTCAGCCTGCCGTTCCGCCTGCCGCCGTTCGCGCTGTATCGTGCACTGCGTCGCACGAACCCGTCGCCCTTCATGTTCTACCTCAATCTCGGCGGGCCCTGCCTCGTGGGCTCCTCGCCGGAGATCCTCGTGCGCCTGCGCGACGAGACCGTCACCGTCCGGCCCATCGCCGGCACGCGCAAGCGCGGCGCCACGCCCGCTGAAGACCAGGCGCTGGCCGACGACCTGCTGAGCGATCCCAAGGAACTGGCCGAGCATCTGATGCTGCTCGATCTCGGGCGCAACGATGTCGGCCGCGTCGCACAGATCGGCACCGTGAAAGTGACCGAGCGCAACCAGGTCGAGCGCTACAGCCATGTCATGCATATCGTATCGAATGTCGAGGGCAGGATCCGCCCCGAACTGGACGCGCTCGATGCACTCTTCGCCGGCTTCCCCGCCGGCACGGTATCGGGTGCGCCGAAAGTGCGCGCGATGGAAATCATCGACGAACTGGAATCCGTGCGTCGCAGCTTCTATGCCGGCGGCGTCGGCTATTTCTCGGCCAATGGCACGATGGATACCTGCATCACGCTGCGCACCGCGCTGGTGAAGGACGGCACCATGTATGTGCAGGCTGGCGCCGGCATCGTCGCTGACAGCGATCCGATGTCAGAGCATGTCGAATGCGTGAACAAGGCCAAGGCGCTGATCCGCGCCGCCGAAGAAGCCGAGCGCTTCGCCGCGCAGTCGGGCCGCGGGCAGTAAGGTAGCTTAGGCGGCAATCCGGCATTCCGCCGGGAAGACCAGCGTCACGACGGTGCCTTTCTGCCGGCCGGTGGTGATGGTCAGCCGGCCGCCATGCAACTCGACCAGCTTCTTCGCAATCGGCAAACCAAGACCAATACCCGCTGCCTGCTGCGCCAGCAGCGACTGTCCGCTGCCGAAGGGCTCGAAGGCATGCAGCAGCTTGTCCTTGTCGATGCCGGGCCCACGATCCGACACTCTGATCACCACGCTATCCTCGTCGGCATGCGACTGAACCGTCACCGTCTCGCCCGAGGGGCTGAACTTCACCGCATTCGAGACCAGGTTGAGCAGCATCTGACGCAGCATCATCGGATCGGCCAGTATCCTGCGCGCATCGACGTCGAATTCAAACTTCATCTTCACCTGACGATTCTCTGCCAGCGGGCGCAAGATCGCCTCAACTTCCGCGGCCACCGCATCGATATCCACGGGTTCGGGCCTGGGATTCAGGCTGCCTGATTCAATGCGCGTGATATCAAGTACCTGGTTGATCATATCGAGCAAATGCGTGCCGCTGCGATGGATGTCGCGGCCATACTCCTGATAGGTCTTCGGGACCGGGCCGAGCATGGCGCCGGAGATCAACTCGGAAAAGCCGAGAATGGCATTCAGCGGCGTCCGCAATTCATGACTCATGCGCGCCATGAAATCCCGCTTGGCACGATTGGCCGCATCCAATTCTACCAGTGCCTCGGTGACCTTGCGCATGGCTGCATCCCGGCGCGCCATCAACACCAGCAGCCAGGCTGTCAGCAGGATCACCGCGATACTGCCGGCGAAAACGCCGGCCGCCGTCGGCCAGATCTGGCGCAGCCAGGCCGAGTGCAAAGCATCCGTCTGCATAGCGCCGCCGACGACGAGTGGATAGGGGTCGACTGTCGTGTAGCTGACCTTGACCGGAAGTTCGAGCGTCCCGATACGATCCCGGTGGAACACCGTCATCGGCGCATGCTCTCTCAAGCTCGCCAGATCGAAGCCCGGCAGGCTCCGTCCGGTCCGCTCGCGCGGATCCGGTGTCAGATGCAGCACCACACCGTCATCGCGCAGCAAGCCGATCGTGGCCGGGGCTGAGATCAGCAGGTCGCGATAGGCCTCCTCGAAACCGGCAACCGGCAGTGCGGCCAGCAGCAGGGCGACACCCGAGACATTCGGCCGCGGCTTCATCACCAGGGGAATCACCGATCGCCCACTGACGCGGCTGGTCACCGGCTCGCCGATATATATGTGCCCGGCCTCTGCATTACGCATTGCCAGCGCATAATCACGATCACGGACATAGAGGTCTTCTCCACCGCGTCCGATCCGCATCACGCGTTCATCCTTGTCGATGACGACAACGTCTATAGGATCTTCATGGCTGCTCTGCATCCTGAGCGACAACGCGCTCAGATGTGCGAGATCGACCGCCCAACCGCTCGTCTGCAGGGATTCATCCAGCGCCACCAGGATCGTATGGGCGGTGTCGAAGCTGCGACGGGCATGGGTCTTGAGTACGGGAATCGCACCGGTCAGTTCGGCAGCGGCCGACCGATAGATGCGCTGTCGCTCATCCGCGATCCAGATCCCCGTCACGATCCAGGCCGCCACCACCATTGTGGCCACCAGCAACACGACCAGCCGCCGCGGCGACAGGACGGCCCGGTCGGCACGAGCGGTTTTCGATATGGTTTCGGCAGGCAAAACCGAGGGTATCCTGTAACTGGTGACAGTCCGTCAGGTGCAAATTATGGTCGCCAATGACGGACCTCGGCAATATTATTATTTGCCAACCTGCCATAGCCGCCACAACCCCGGACTCATGCCGACATCCTTCAAATCCATCCGTGCCCGCGCCGAGAGGCGTAAAGGTGCCGCTGCCCTGAAGAAGCTGCTGCCCGCAGTACCTGACCAGAAGGCGCTGGCGAAGCTGAAGGATGACCGCGTCCTGGCCGAAATGACCAAACGGGTTTTCTCGGCCGGTTTCGTCTGGAGCGTGATCGAAAACAAGTGGGACGGTTTCGAAGCCGCCTTCCTTGGCTTCGAACCACGCAAGCTGGTGCATAAACCGGACGAGTTCTGGGAAAAGCTGGCCTCCGACAAACGGATCGTGCGCAATCCGCAGAAGATCCGCAGCGTGCGCGACAATGCCCAGTTCATTCTGGACGTCGCCGCCGAACACGGCAGCTTCGGCAAACTGCTGGCGGCATGGCCGGGCACGGACCAGATCGGTCTGCTGGATCTGCTGGCGAAACGCGGCGCGCGGCTGGGCGGCAACAGCGGCCAGTATCTGCTCCGTTTTCTCGGCAAGGACAGCTTCATCCTGTCGCGCGATGTGATCATGTGCCTGCGCGATGCAGGTGTCGAACTTACGGAAAAAGGCACGTCAAAGGGCGATCTGAAAAAGGCGCAGGCGCAGTTCAATGCCTGGCAGAAGGAAAGCGGCCTGCCGCTGGTGCATCTCTCGCGCATCTGCGCCATGTCGATCGGCGAGAATTACGATGCCGCGCGACTGAAACGCGCCACCGGGGACGATGCCTGACGGGCGCCACGCGACGCGTTGAGTCCGGCTGCTTTACGTGCCGCTGACCGGCGTTACTGCGGCCTGCGGTTCAGGAAGGGGTTGCTGTAGACGCGTCCCTTCAGCGGGAAAGCCCTGGCGAGATAGTCGAGGGTCTTGTCGAGTTCCTCGCCTTCCAGCTCAGCCATGTTGTGCCGCTCCACCATGATCTTCAGCACCTCCGCCCAGCGCTCCCGTGAGTGCCCCTGTGCGCGCACGAGATCGGAGCCATGGCAGGCGGTGCAAAGATAAAAAGCCTCCTCGCGATACTCGCCCTCGGGAAATACGGTGGGTTCTTCTGGTTCGCGCTCGGACTGGTTCTGCACCGGGCTCTGTACCTGGGCAACGCCACCGGCCGCAACAGCCAGCAGCGCCGCTACTGCCACGGCGGCGTAAACGAACTTCACCGGCATCGACGCTCCGCTGCTTTCAGGCCGGCACCAGCACAGCGACGCGGTGCATCGCATTGCCATTGTAGCCCTGCGGATTCCAGTGCCCGGGCGCATGGCCCTGACTGCGACCGGAACTGTCGGTCGCCTTGACCCAGAGCTCATAATAGCCGGCATCCGGCAGCTTGAGATCGGCGGTCCAGGTCTGCCAGGCGTATTTGTTCGCCGCCTTGCCGACCTTCGCCTTGGTCCAGGTCTGACCGAAATCGGCCGAGACATAGACGTCCTTCACCGTATTCTCGCCGGCCCAGGCATGACCGCGCAGGCCCACCTGCCGCGTGCCGGCCTTCAGTTCGGTGCCGTTGGCGATATTGGTGATGATCGAGCGCACCGGCATCGATTCCAGGATGCGGAAGTTTTTCGGATCGGCCTTGTCGCCCGGCACCATCGGTCTGATCGGCACGCGGTAGCTGGTGCCGCCCATCCCCTGCCCGTCATGTTCGCGGTCGCGGATCCAGATCCGGTGGACCCATTTCTGCGACGTCGAGCCCGGCCAGCCGGGCATAATCAGGCGCAGCGGGGCGCCATTGATCTGCGGGATCGGCCCGCCATTGACGGCATAGGCGAGGATGGAATGTTCCTCCATCGCCTTGGCGATCGGCACGCCGCGGCTGATTGCCGGCTTGGTGGCATCGCCCGACAGATGCGTGTCGCTGCCGTAATGCCCGGTATAGACCGCGCTGGGTTTCAACCCGGCCGCCTGCAGGACATCCTTCAGTCGCACGCCGGTCCAGCGCGCATTCGAGATGGCCCCGTTGGTCCACTGGTTGCCGCTCGCCTTGGGCTCGAAAGCGCTGCGGCCATTCCCGCCGCATTCCATCTGCAGCGCCAGTGTCACCGGCTGGAATTTCTTCTTGATCTCGCCCAGCGTCAGCTTCAGGACGTTGTTGACCTCGCCGTCGACGGTGAGTGCCCAGCTGTCGGGATCGCTGACCGGATCGGGCGCCACGCCGTTGTTGCGGATGAAAATCTTGTCGTTCGGGGTGACGTCGTCGTTGAGCAGATGCTCCGGCGTCTCCGCCACCAGCGGCCTGTCGCCGAGAATGACCAGGTCGGCTTTGCCATCCATCTTGAGGATTTTCGGCGCCGCTCCGGCCGGTGCGCCTTGCGCCAGCGCAGCGGGCACATAGCCGCTCGGCATATTGCCGCTGAAGGGGATCGCGCCGCCGACGGCTGCGCCCATCGCCGCCAGCGCGCTGCCCTTGAGCAGGCCGCGCCGATTGAAGACCAGCGCGTCCGCGCGCTCGGGGTCATCGCGATAAAGTTCGAAAAGGCCGCGTTCCTTGCTGCGCATACCCATGACGATCCTCCATTGTCGCGCCGCGGTCTGTCGCCGCGTCAGACAGCAGACTGCCGGAATGCCGGAGGATTGTCACCACAATAAACAGTTGAACAGTGTAGTACGCGAGGGCTAGTTCCTAGCGCTCCTGCTGCTGGCGTCGCAGCAGAACGGTACTGACCGGAACCAGCGTGAAGCCACGCTCCTGCGCGGTCGCAATCCACTTTTCAAGCGCAGCCAGCGTGGCGCCATGCGGGTGGCCGATGGCGATCACATCGCCGCGGCTGCGGGCGATACGCTCCATGGCGGCGAGTTCATGGGCGATCCCCGGCGAGCGGTCGTCATCCAGGAAAAGATCGCGTTCGGCAGCGTCCAGGCCGCGCTTGCGCGCCAGCGCGGGCCCGGCCGAGTTCGGCCCGGACAGGCTGTCGAGCCAGAAAACCTGTCGGCGGTTGATCTCGTCCAGCACGTTGGCCATACGCGCCGCATCGGCGGTGAAGCGGCTGCCCATGTGATTGTTCACCCCGACATAGTCGCTGAAGCGGTCGAGATGCCAGACCAACCGTCGCTGCAACTCGGCCGGGTCGAGATTGACATACAGCGCATTCGGACCCGGATTGTTGCGTTTGGTGTCCAGCGGCTCCATCGGCAGATGCAGCATCACTTCATGGCCGGCTGCGCGCGCGGCGGCGCTCTGCTCGGACAGTTCGCTGGCATAGCTCATGAACGACAGCGTCACCGGGCCCGGCAGGGCGATGGCGCGCTGCGTGCCCTTGCGATCGAGGCCGGCATCGTCGATCAGCAGCGCCACATAGGGCGGCCTGGCATTGGACGGCGGCGGCACGGCGCGGGCACGCCAGGCATGGCCGCCGGTATCGCCGGTGGCCGGGCGTGCAAAAGACGGCGGCGCCATCGGTGCCGCGGCCAGTTGCACCGGCTTGTTCGACGCCGGGCTGCGCGGCAAAGCAGCGGCAGGCGCCGGCGCAGGAGTCGACACAACGGCTTTCGCGGGTACGGGCCTGACGGCTTCAGCGGCGACCGGCGCAGCAGGCTCGCTGTGCGGAACTTCGTTCACCGGCACCGTCGCAACGTCGACAACAGGAAGCGGTTCAGGCTTCGGCAATTCGATCTGCGGTGCAGGGGCCGCGGCAGCAGCCTTGGCCAGTTCGGAAATCGGGCGCCAGCCCTGCGGCGAGACGGCAGGTGTTTCAGGGCCCTTTGCAGTCTGCTGCGAAGCCTGTACGGGTGCGGCAACCGCCGGCGCGGCAAGTGCAATGGTGGCGGCCGGCTGGGGACGCGGCGCATTGCCCACCGCCATACCCATCACAACGCCGCCGCCCAGCAGGGCCGCGGCAGCGGTCATCAGCGGCCAGTTGGCGGCAATGAAGCCACGCTGCTTCTTCGGCGTGGCGGCAATCGCAGCCGCCTGCGGCATCTGCTGCCCCGGCAGGGCTCCTGCCTGCATGGCGCCATAGGCACCCGCAGCGGACTGGGCAGTCGCAGGGCGGCGCGGCTTCAGCTTAAGATCGCTCATCTGACCCGGTTAAAGGATATCCGCGGAGGCGGCAAGACCGACTCGCTTTTGCGTTGCGGCAATTGTCGGTTTCGCATGGTTAGCGAAGAGTAAAGGCGGGTATCCCGCAGGCTCCGCCGGCATGTTAAATTCCGGTCATGCAACTGATCAGCATCGTCACCGACGACATCACCCGCCTGAGCCTCGACGCCATCGTCAACGCGGCGAATGAAAGCCTGCTCGGCGGTGGCGGCGTGGATGGCGCCATCCATCGTGCCGCCGGACCGGAATTACTGGCGGAATGCCGCAGACTCGGTGGTTGCCCCACCGGCGAGGCGCGGATCACCGCGGGATACCGCCTGCCCGCCCGGCACGTCATCCACGCGGTCGGGCCGGTCTGGCGCGGCGGCCATGCCAACGAAGCGGAGCTGCTGGCGAGCTGTTACCGCAATAGCCTGGCGCTGGCGCGCGACCATAATCTGACCAGCGTCGCCTTCCCGGCCATCTCGACCGGCATCTATGGTTACCCGCTGAAGCCGGCAACCGCGATTGCCGTGCGCGAGGTGCGCAACTGGCTGGCCCGCGAGATACAGCCGCGCAGCGTGACCTTCTGCTGCTTCTCGGCCGAGGTGGCGGCGGTTTATTCCGCCGCCCTGGCTTCGGCGTCCTGATCGAGCCGGAAGAAGGTGATCGAGGCGGCGAGATCCTTGGCCTGATCGGCCAGCGACTGCGCCGAGGCGGTGGTCTCCTCCACCAGCGCGCCATTGCGCTGTGTCATCTCGTCCATCTGGGTGACGGCATCGTTGATCTCGTCGAGTCCGGACGCCTGTTCCTGGCTGGCGATCGAGATCTCTTCGATAATGCCCGCCACGCGCTTCACGGCATCGACGATCTCGGTCAGGCTGGTGCCGGTCTCGTTCACCAGCCTGGCGCCGTCGCGCACCTGCGCGTTCGACGCCGAGATCAGCGCCTTGATTTCCTTCGAGGCCTCCGCCGAGCGCTGCGCCAGCCCGCGCACTTCCTGCGCCACAACGGCAAAGCCCTTGCCGGCCTCACCGGCACGCGCGGCCTCCACTGAAGCGTTCAGCGCGAGCAGATTGGTCTGGAAGGCGATCTCGTCGATCAGGCCGACGATATCGACGATCTTGCGCGCGCTGTCCTCAATCTCACCCATTGCCGTGACGGCGCGGCCGACGACGGTGCCGCCCTTGTCGGCAGTGTCGCGCGCCGTGGCGGCGAGCTGGCTGGCCTGACGCGCATTGTCGGCATTGTGCCGCACGGTGGCGGTGATCTCTTCCATCGACGCGGCCGTGCGCTGCAGGCTGGCGGCCTGCTGCTCGGTGCGCTGGGCCAGATCGTGGCTGCCCACCGAAATCTCGGCCGAGGCGTCGCGCACGTTGCCTGCCGTCTGGCTGAGTCGGCCGACGATATCGGCGAGCTTTTCCGCCAGCGTATTCGCATCGCCTGCCAATTGTTCGAACAGGCCGCGATGGCCGCCACCGATGCGATGGGTCAGGTCGCCCTGTGCCAGCGCGCCCAGCATGCTGCCAAGATCGTTCAGTGCACGCTCGACGGTGCCGAGCAGATCGTTGACGCCGCCGCCCAGCCGCTGCATCACGCCCTGCAGGGCATCGGCATCGATGCGCCGCGTCAGGTCGCCCGCCGTGGCCGCCGACACGATCTGGCCGATCGCCTGCTCCAGCAATGCCTCCTGCGCCTGGCGCTCGCGTTCGAAATTCTCGCGGTCGCTCTCCACCTGCTGCTGCAGCGCTTCATTCTGCTGACCGCTGGTCTTCAGCACCTCGACAGCGCGCGCCATCTCGCCGATCTCGTCGCGACGGCCGGTTTCGGTTAGTTCCACCGCCCAGTCGCGCTCGGCCAGTCGACGTGTCGCGGTCGTCAGACGCACGATGGGTGCGGCGATCTGCGGCCCGGTGAACAGCACGCCGATCAGCGCGGCGATGCCGAGGCAGAGCACGGTGATGACCACCAGCATGATCTGCGCGGTCTTCGACTGGCCTGCGGCATTCTCGGCGGCGGTGTCGGCCGCCGCGGTGGCGGCAGAGACCAGTGCATCGACCTTGCCCGACAGTTCGGCGGCGGCATCGCGCGCCTTGCCGAGGGCGAAGGCGGCGGTGGTGACGGTGCGGATTTCATTGCGCCGGATTCCGAACAGGCTGTCGCTGCCCTGGCCATGGGCCAGCACGACATTGATGCTGTTTTTCAGATCGGCAACATCGAACTGCTTGCCGGCCATATCGATCTGCTCCAGCGCAACGCTGTTCAGCTTGACGAATTCGGCGAACAACTTGTCGACTTCGGCATTGTTCGGCGCCTGCGAGGCGACCGACAGGGTCGCCACCAGCTGGCTCACCGCATTGCCGGACGAGATCAGCGCATTTGCCGCGCTCGCCGTTTCCGGCCTGGCGTCCGGCTTGCGCAACTCGGCGAGGCCGCGTTCCAGCGCCGGCCGCATCAGCTCCTGGAAGGCGAGATAATCCGCCCCCAGCCTGGTCTGCATCGCTTCGCGATCATGGTGATAGCCGAGGCGCGCATTCACAGAGCGATTGATCTGCGCCACCATCGTATTGAGCAGTTGCACCGCCTTCTCGATCTCGGCAATCGCTTCGGAATTCTCCTCGCCGGCGGCGACCTTCACAGTTTCGACCGACTGGATCAGCTTCTGCTGCTTTGCCTTGAGATCGTTCAGCGCCTTCTCGCGCTCGGCATCGCTGGTGGCATTGGCCAGAACCGGAGCCGCCGCGGCAAGTTCGGCACTGGTCGACGCAAGGTTCAGCGCCGTGATCACGGCAGGCAGGTTGGTGGTGGTGATGCCGGCGTAACTGTCCTGCACCCGGCCGAAGAACAGGCCGCCGACCGCATTCGATATCAGTGTGAGCGCAGCCAGTACGCCAATGGCCAGATTCAGCTTCTGCCGGATGCCCATAGTTCCCCCCTGTCCGGCCGTTCTCGGCCGTCCGTACCGCCGCCTCCCGAGCCGAAGGGGCTTATTCTTGTAAGTCATATATTTACCGGCGCGGCCAGCACCGTAAAGGGCGACGACGACGCGTCATTTTGCAGCAGCGAAGCGAAACTTCGCCCCACCGGCCCATATCTGGGAGGCTGCGTTCGTTCCTGCCACAAGATATATGACTTAGCCTGTGGAAAAATACTTGACCCGTATCGAGAACTTCATTAGAACATTTGCAGGTTTCTTGTTCGTTCCCCGTCGGCATGCCGGCGCCGCCCTGCGGCACCGACTGGCTGGCGAAACCCGACCCGAGGAGGCTTGCCATGTTGACCCGCAAGCAGCACGACCTGCTGATTTTCATCCACGAAAAGCTGGAGAATTCCGGCGTTTCCCCGTCCTTCGAAGAGATGAAGGAGGCGATGAAGCTGAAATCCAAGTCCGGCATTCACCGCCTGGTGACCGGCCTGGAGGAGCGCGGCTTTATCCGCCGCCTCGCCCATCGCGCCCGCGCCCTGGAAGTGCTGCGCCTGCCCGACTCGGCAGTGCCGGTCCGCGGCGGCATCGGCGCCAGCGCCACCCGCCCGGCCTCCGCGCCGCGCAACCGCCTGATGCCGCGCGTGGTCGAAGGTAACCCGAATGCACCGATGCCGGGCACGCCGGTCAGCGTCAGCCCCTATAATGCGCGCGACATCGTCACCCTGCCGCTCTATGGCCGCATCGCTGCCGGTACGCCGATCGAGGCCCTGCGCGACATGAGCACGCAGATCGATGTGCCGATCGGCCTGCTGGGCAATGGCGAACACTATGCACTCGAAGTCGCCGGCGATTCGATGGTGGATGCCGGCATCATGGACGGCGACACCGTGATCATCCAGCGCAACGAGAATGCCGAAAACGGCACCATCGTGGTCGCCCTGGTCGACGATCAGGAAGTGACGCTGAAGCGCCTGCGCCGCAAAGGCAACTCGGTGGCGCTCGAAGCCGCCAACCCGGCCTACGAAACCCGCATCTTCGGGCCCGACCGGGTCAAGGTGCAGGGCCGCCTGGTCGGTCTGCTGCGCCGCTACTGAGTTCAGCGGCCAAACAACAGACGGAATCGAAACGGGGCGCCTCTTGGCGCCCCGTTTTTATTGCATAGAGAACGAATCAGGCGGCGCGCTTGTGCCGGCCCTCTTCCAGTTCTTCCACGATCTTGCTGCAGAATGCGTCGAGATCGTCGGGTGAGCGGCTGGTGACGATGCCCTTGTCGACCACCACCTCCTTGTCGACCCACTTGCCGCCGGCATTGACCACATCGGTCTTGATCGACCTGTAGGACGTCACCGCACGGCCGCGCAGCGCATCGGCCTCGACCAGCAGCCAGGGACCGTGGCAGATCGCCGCCACCACCTTGCCGTCCTTCAGGAAGGACTTCACCACGCCCATCGCGTCGTCATCGGCACGCAGTTTGTCCGGATTGATCTGCCCGCCGGGGATCACCAGGGCGTCATACTGTTCTGGTTTCGCCTCGGCGATCTTGAGATCGACATCCACCGACTCGCCCCAGTCGGTCTGTTTCCAGCCGCGAATGGCGCGGCCGGTCGGCGACGCGACATGCACCTCCGCACCGGCCTGCTTCAGCTTGTCGCGCGGCACCATCAGCTCCGACTGCTCGAAACCGTCGGTGGCGATGATGAGGATGCGAGATTTCCTGATATCCGTCATGGCTGCTCTCCTTTCACTGTGAACAGGAGCCAACCCGACAGCCGCGCGTTTGTTCCGTTCAGGCGATCACGTTACCGGCCAGCATGAACATCATGAACAGCATCATGACAACTGCGATCATACAGCCGGGAAGGATGCTCCAGTACCGGCTGTACGGCCAGACCGGCAGCACCAGCAGCAGCAGGACCAGCATCGTCGCGAGGATCGGCAGCATCTGTCTCTCCGCATTGTCGTCGACCGTCAGCTCCTGCCTAACGGCAACCGGTCGCCTGCGTTCCGGCGGTGACAGAAAATTTAGTCGGCGGCTTCGCCATGCCCTCTGGCGATCACCCAGGGCCGCCGGCCGCGGCTCTGCGCCACACTGACACTGCGCAGACCCTGTGCCGGATCGAGATACAGCGCATGCGTGCCGCCGCGCCACAGATCGTTGCGATCTATGACGATTCTCGCGGAAGGGCAACGATAGCGCACCGCCATCCGCGCCGAGATCACCACATCGGCATGGCGGCAATCCTCGGTAATTGCCCTGGGCTGCTGCGGCAACGCAACCAGGAAACCCTGATATCTCCAGCTGCAGCCGGCCGGATCGCAGCGCAGGCTGCCATCGGCGCCGCTGCGGCCCTCGCCGGAACGCAGGTCCGCCCGCGACAAGCTTGGCCATGGGTAAAGTTGCGGCCCGCCCAGCCGTTCGTGCCAGGTTTCGGCGGCGAAGCCGCGCGGCGGAGCGGATGTAAAGTAAAAGCGGCCGGACTCGGCGGCACGCGCCGCCAGCAGCCGGCCATCGGCGTTCACGAGAAAGTCGGGCTGGGCGATCAGCCAGGGCGACGCCGTGCCGGCGAGCAGCCCGATCACGCCGAGCCAGCGCCAGCGCTGCCGCCACAGGCAGAGCCACAATCCGCCGGTCGATATCGCGGCGAGCCCCCACAGCGGCATCGCCGGCACGGACCCCACCGCATCAGGCCAGCCGGCCACCCAGAGCGCGAGCGCGATCAGCGCATCCACCGCCCAGACCATCGGCGTCAGCGCCAGCGCTTCCAATCCCAGCGGCAGCAGCAGGAAGGCCAGCACGGTGAGCGGCATGATGATGAAGTCGACCAGCGGCGCCGCCAGCAGATTGGCGATCAG
>JAEYSS010000291.1 GCA_023434425.1 Pseudomonadota bacterium
GCGGCTTCTTCATAGCCGGTCGTGCCGTTGATCTGGCCGGCCAGATACAGCCCTTTCTGGCGTCGGGTCTCCAGCGTGGGCTTCAGTTCACGTGGATCGACGAAGTCGTATTCGATGGCATAGCCCGGCCGCAGCATCACAGCCCGCTCCAGGCCCGGAATCGTTTTCAGCAGACCCGCCTGCACATCGCGCGGCAGCGAGGTCGAGATGCCGTTCGGATAGACGGTGTCGTCGTGCAGGCCTTCCGGCTCCAGGAAGATCTGGTGCCGGTCGCGCTGCGCGAACCGCACCACCTTGTCCTCGATGGAGGGACAGTAGCGCGGCCCGGTGCCCTCGATCTGGCCGGAATACATCGGCGCGCGATGCAGGTTGTCGCGGATCAGCGCATGGCCGGCTTCAGAGGTGTAGGTCACGCCGCACTGGATCTGCGGCGTGGTGATGTCTCGTGTGAGGAAGCTGAACGGCACCGGCGGATCGTCGGCGCTCTGCATCTCCAGCGAGGACCAGTCGATGCTGCGGCCGTCGAGCCGCGGCGGCGTGCCGGTTTTCAGGCGACCCAGCGAAAAGCCGCAATTCTCAAGGGTTTTCGACAATCCCAGCGACGGCGCTTCACCGACGCGGCCGGCCGGAATCTTCTCTTCGCCGATATGAATGAGGCCACGCAGAAAGGTGCCGGTGGTGAGAATGACCTTCGGTGCTGCGATGAACTTTCCGTCGCCGCACTCAACGCCTTTGATCTCGCCATGCTCGATGCGGATGTCTTCGACCGCCGCGCCGATGATGGTGAGATTCGCCTGATCCGCCAGCACCGCCTGCATCGCCTGGCGATAGAGCCTGCGATCCGCCTGGGTGCGCGGGCCGCGCACCGCCGGGCCCTTCGATCTGTTGAGCATGCGGAACTGGATACCGGCGGCATCGGCGACGCGGCCCATCACGCCATCCAGCGCATCGATCTCGCGCACCAGATGGCCCTTCGCCAGTCCGCCGATGGCCGGGTTGCACGACATCTCGCCGATGGTCTCGGGCTTGTGCGTCACCAGCGCGGTACGCGCGCCCATGCGCGCCGCGGCCGCCGCGGCCTCGCAGCCGGCATGGCCGCCGCCGATCACGATGACATCGTATCTGTCCTGCATGGGCGCGGGTTTTACGCACAGGGGGCCGGGCCGTCAAAGGGAATCGCCCGCCGCCGACCGTTGCAGGGGAAACCCGACCCGTTTCACGTGAAACATGGCGGAAAGCGGCATATGTACTTGTTTTGTTCAGTGATGAACAGGCAGAAATGCCCCGCCACGTCTGCCCCGGAACAAATGCGTTACACCACGAACCAGGCCAGGACGGTGCCGGTGCCGGCCATATGGATGAAGGTGATAAGCAATGCGACGCGGATCAGCAGGACATACTGGCCGCCCGGCTTGGCGCCGTCGTCGGCCGCCAGTTGCAGCTTGGTCAGGTGTGGACCGATGACCTGCCGCATGGCCGCCGCCAGAACCGCAACCAGGAGCATGATGCCGGCGCGGATCGGATGTGCCTCGAGCGCGAAAGCCGTCGCCGCCACCACACCGCCGATCATCAGGATCATATAATAGGCCGGGAACAGCTGGCGCAGATACGCGGCGGCATGGGTATCGGCCAGGCCGCGAGCGATCAGCGGTGTCATCAGAAAGCCGAATGCGCTGGTGCCGAACAGCAGCGCGGTGCCGAACAGGGCTATCAGAGTGACCATCGGCTGTTCCCCGCTGTGACACCGGACATTGCCGGCATGATGTCACGAGAACGTCTCGCCCGCCATTGGCGAAAGCGGCGGCGCCGGCGCCAGAATATCTGGCAACGGCGTCGATGATGATTATATCAAGTAGAAAGACCTCTTCCCGAGACAACCCGCGAGACCGGCATGGCCGCTTTGATACCGCGCAGCAAATCCGGCCCCCGCCGCCGTACCGAGTTCGGCGTGACGGCGGACTGGTTTGTCCGTCTCGGCCTCGGACTATTCGTGATCGGCGGCTTCGCGGTGATCTACCTGATGGCCGCCACCATCGTCACGACGCTCTATATCGGCATCCTGATAATGATCGGCAGCGGCCTGCATTTCGTGCATGCGCTCCGGCTGCGGGACCGGAAGCACCGGCTGTTCTGGCTCGGCCTCGCCCTGCTGTATGGCGCCAGCGGCGCGCTCGCCTATTACAATCCGCTGCTGAACGCCACCGCGCTGACGCAGCTGATGGCCGGCATGCTGGTGGCGGTGGGCATCTTCCGCATTGTGATCGGCATGGCCGCCCGCGGCACGCGCGGTGCGTATCTCATGGCCGCCGGCGGCGTGCCGGGCATCGTCATCGGCGCGATCATCGGCACCGGCTGGCCGGCCGACGGCCCCTGGATCTTTGGCATGTTCCTCTCGCTCGATCTGGTCTTCCAGGGCATTGCCCTCGTCGCGACCGGCCTGAGCCTGACCGCCGCCGAAACGCGCGGTGCCGGCTGACCCGTACAATGCCGGCACAATTCCGTCGTTGACCTGACTTCCGCGCTTGGCCATAGAGAAACCATGACCATGGATCTCGACGCCACACTCCTCGCCATCGCGCGCTTCCCGGTAAAGGGCCTGTCGCCGCAGCCGCTCGACGCGGCGCAGCTCACGCCCGACCAGCCGATCGCCAATGACCGCCGCTTCGCGCTGGCGCATGGCGGCTCGGCTTTCGACGCGAACGCGCCGGCTTTCCAGAAGAAGGCGCATTTCCTCACCTGGATCCGCAACCCGCCGCTGGCAGCCCTCGACTGCAGCTTCGATGCGGACGGCACGAAAATCACGATCAAAAAGGATGGCAAGACTCTGGTGCGCGACGCCGACCTGACCTCGCCGCTCAGCCGGCAGGATGTCGAGCGCGCGGTACTCGATCACATCGGCGCCGAAGGTACGCGCGGCAGCGTGAAGGTGGCCGAGGCGCCGGGCGCCTGGTTCGCCGATGTGCCGGCGCCGTATATCTCGATCCAGAATACCGCCACGCTCGCCGAACTCGGCCGCAGGCTGGGGCAGCCAGAAAACAATCCCGGCCCGCTCGATCATCGCCGCCTGCGCGCCAATCTGGTGATCGGCGGCTTCCCGGCCTGGGCCGAACTGCAATGGGTCGGCTCGCAGCTCGAGATCGGCGAGGCCGTGCTGCAGGTCGAAGCGATCATCGGCCGCTGCGCCGCCACCCATGTCAATCCCGACAGCGGGCTGCAGGATACCGATGTGCTCGGCATGCTGAACGGCACCTACGGCCACAACAAATGCGGCGTCTATGCCCGCGTCGTCAAAGCCGGCCGGATCAAACCGGGCGACCGCGTCGGCCGCGTGCTCTGACGGCGCCGTCATGAGCCAGCGCGGATACCTGCATCGCGACGGCGTCAGGCTGTCTTACGTCGACTTCGGCGGCGACGGAAAAGTGCTGGCCTGCCTGCATGGCCGTTCGGGCTCGGCGCGCAACTTCGCGCCGCTCGCCCGCGCACTGGCGCCGGACTGGCGCGTGGTCGCGCTCGACCAGCGCGGCCATGGCTGGAGCGATCACAGCGCGGATGGCAGCCGCGCGGCTTTCGTCGCCGATGCCGCCGCTTTCCTCGAAAGCCTCGGTGCCGGCGCGGTGCGACTGCTCGGTCATTCGCTCGGCGGTGTCAATGCCTATCAGCTCGCGGCGCAGCGTCCTGACCTGGTGCGCGCGCTGATCGTCGAGGATATCGGCTGCCGCTTCGACCCGCCGCCAGCGGAAGAAAGCTGGCCGCTGCGCTGGGACACGCTGGACGAGTTCCTCGCCTTCATGCGCAGCACGCCGATCGGCATGAACCGCCTGCTGCTCGACAACCTGGTCGAATACGAAGACGGCTGGGGCTTCCGCTTCTCGGACGAGAATTTCCGCCCGGCGCGCGAGGCGCTCAACGGCGACTGGAGCGCCGACTGGGCCGCCATCGCCTGTCCGATATTATTGCTGCATGGCGCGACCAGCTGGGCGGTGACGCGCGCCGAGATCGACCGCATGGCGGCGCTCAACCCGCGCACCGAAGTGAAGATTTTCGACGGCGCCGGCCATGTGCCGCATGACGAACAGCCGGCGGAGTTCGCCGAAGCGGTGCGCGGCTTTCTCGCCCGCCACGGCCCCTGACGGCCCCGGATCCCGCGGCGGTCCGTCTGCCGGACCCGCCCTGGCCGTCAAATCCGCCAGATCGCCCCCGAAAGCCCGGCGCGCGCCCATGAACCGTCTCGGGCCGGCCCTGCTGATGCCATAATCCGGGTGCGTGCTAGGGGCCATACAGAGGCGCAAAGCCCCCGAACAGCACCCTATGGACCAGACAGAGCCCTCGCCATGAACAACCTCGCCGCCCTCCTTCTGCTTGCAGCGCTGTCCGGCGCCGCAGCCCCCGCCGCCGCCATCGAACCCGCCCGCGGCGAGCCGCCGCCCGGCCCGGCGCCGCGCGCCGGCCTCGTGCAGACGCAGGCCCCTGCTTCACAGGCGCCGACATCCGGGTCGCAGAGCAACGTCATGGCCGAGCCGGCGCAGCAGGTGGAACCCGAAGGCGGCCCGCCGGTCGGCGCGCTGTCGCTGTCGCAGATCATCGCGCAGATCGAAAGCCGGCCCGACTTCGCCTTCATCCGGGATATCGACTGGGAAGATGGCCGCTACGACGTGGAATACCGCACCCGCGACGGCCGCGACCGCAACCTGAAGGTCGATCCGCGCACCGGCCGCCCGGTCGAGGGCGCCCTGCCCGTGGTGCAGTGGCCGCGGTCGTAAGCGCTGCCGTTCAGGCGGGCGCCGTTACGCCAGCGCCCAGTTATACCAGCGCGGTGTCGCCGCCCGGCTCGCCCAGCACGGCCGCCGGCGGCCATTCGCTGCGCAGCAGGGCGAACAGGTCGCAGTCGCGCCATTCGCCGCGCACGTTGAAATTCTGCTGCAGCCGGCCTTCCAGACGGAAGCCCAGTTTCTTCAGCACCGCATGGCTGCGGATATTCTCCACATCGGCCAGCGCCGTGATCCGGTGCAGCCCCAGTTCGGCAAAGCCGAAACGCAGCGCCGCCTGCACCGCCTCCGAGGCATAGCCCTTGCCGCGAATGCTGCCGTCAAATGAAAAGCCGATATTGCCCTGGCGGTGCTCAGGCGAGGCGATGCTGAGCCGCACCATGCCGATGGCGCGCTCCATCTGCTTTTCCGCGACGCAGAACAGCCAGTCGCGCCCGGTGGGATTCTCCGCCTCGATCACGCGGGCGGCAATGAACCGCTTCACCAG
>JAEYSS010000293.1 GCA_023434425.1 Pseudomonadota bacterium
GGTTCGCGAATGTCGATCAGCACGGCGGTGTCGCTTTGCAGACGACGCTGCAGATCGGCAGGGGAAATCTTGGACATGGACATGGCGGACTCCTGATTAGCGCCGGACGGGGGAGGGGTTGCAGAATTGGTCGTAGAGCAGGCCGATCATCGTCTCGATGCGCGGATCGGCGAGGCGGTAGTAGATGGTCTGGCTGTCGCGGCGGGTGGCGACCAGGCCGTCTTCGCGCAGCTTGGTCAGATGCTGGGACAGAGCCGACTGGCTCAGGCCCACGGCCTCCGCCAGCGCGCCGACCGATTGCTCGGTGCCGACCAGCTGACACAGCGTCAGCAGCCGCTTTTCATTGGCAAGCGCCCGCAGGAAACGGCTGGCTTCGGCCGCGCTGGCTTTCAGCTGGTCGAGATCGGCTTTCATGTTCGCCCTTCAATTAGGTATATCTAAATTAGTAATAACTAATATATATGTCAAGCCTGTGAGTGTGAAATTTACGTCGGCCCGAATTGGCAGCAGTTACTTAGGCTTACGCACGAAAATGGTCAGCAGCATGGCGATGAAAATGCCGCCGGAGCCGAGCGCGAACAGCAGGTCATAGGAGTGGGTCCGGTCGAAGAGCCAGGAAAACAGATAGCCAAAGCCGGCCGAGGCGCCGGCGAAGCCTGCCGTCAGCCAGCCCCAGACCTTGCGATGGGCGCCGAAGCCGACCAGTTCAGCGACACGACCAGACGCCAGAGCCGAGATGCCGGGCGTCATCGCGCCCACCGTGACGGCCGAAATCCCCAGCGCCACCGGATGCTGCGACACCAGCGGAATGGCAATCGCCGCGCTCTTGATCGCCAGGACGCCGATGATGCTGCGGTAGAAGCCGAACCATTCCGCGGCGAACCCGACCAGCAGCGGGCCGCAGAGCGCGCCGACGCCGAACAGCACCCAGGTCAGGCCGCCGGCGGCAACGCCGCGTTCCAGGCCGCGCGCGACATAATCGGCGAGGAAGACGGTGTGCGGCACGAAGCCGGCCGAGTCGATCGTATAGGCCGCCAGCAGCAATGCGACCGGCAAGGTGAAGGCGCGCGCCGGCGCCGCCTCGGCGGGTGGCGGCGGCAGGGACGCATCGCCATCCCACTGTTTCCAGGTCAGCGCCGCGATCAGCAGGGCGAGGAGTCCCATCCCGGCCCAGATCGCCGAGGGACCGAAACCGGCCAGCGCCGGCACCAGGGCGCCGGAGACGATGATCCCCGAGCCGACACCGGTAAAAATAATCCCGTTGCTGCGGCCGCGTTGCGTCAGCGGCGCGCGCGACAGCACCAGCGGAATCGCGCCCACCATCAGCAGCCCGCCGGTGAAGCCGGCGAGGAAGCGCCAGGGTGCGAACCAGACAAAGCCCCAGGGCAGCGCGCAGGCGACAAGGCTGACAGCAACCGTCACCATCGAGATGCGGGTGAGCAGCGGCACCGGGATCAGCCGCGCCAGCGTCGCAGCCATCAGGCTGCCGAACACATAGCCGAACAGATTGGTGGCACCGAGATAGCCGGCATCGCCGACGCTGAGCCAGCCCTGCTCGATCAGCACCGGCATCAGCGGCGTGTAGCCGAAGCGCCCGATGCCGAGGCCGAGCAGCAGCGCGCCGAGGCCGGCGAGGGCATTGCGGATAGCGGGGCTGATCATCGGGCGGCATGTTAACCCGGCGCCGCCGGCCCTACGACCGGCAGCATCATAAAATTAAGCGATGGCTCCTATGCGTTTTCGCGCATGCTCGCCGCGCCGTTACTTGCCGAGCAGGCCTTTGAGCCTGTCGGTCGTGCTGCCGCCGCTTGTCCCGCCCGCACCGCTGCCGCCGAGCAGGCCGCCGGCCTGGTTCTTCAGAAGGTCGCCGGCCTGTTTCTGCAATTCGGCGGTGGCAACACGCGAGGCCTGGGCGCTGATCGCGCCGATGACTTTCTCGGCCACTTCCGCCGGCGTCGCGCCGCCCTTGTCCTTGCCGATATCCTTCAACTGGATGGTCGGCAGGTTGGCCGAAATGGTGCGGCCCTGCAGTGCCTGGTGCGTGGCCGCCACCTTGCCGTCGCGGATCACCAGATTCTCGATGATCACCTTCTTTTCCGGCTGCGTGCTGGCGGACTGGCCCGGGTCGCCGGCGCTCTTGTTCGGCTCGGTCTTGCCGCCGCTGAACTTGGCGGCATAGGACTGCACGTTCTTCTGGATGGTCTCCAGATTGCCGCCGCCGCTGGCATATTCATACAGGATCGAGGGCTGCAGGATGGTGACGTCCTTTACCACGATGGTGTTGGACTGCAGCGTGGACAGATCCAGCGCCACCTTGATGTCGCCCAGCGTGATGGCATCGGCGCTGCTGAAGCCTTTCGGGTTCTTCACCGCCAGCGTATTGAGTTCGCCGCTGCCGGCCGTTAACGACAGCTTGACCGATTTCAGCGTCACGCTCGCCTGGGTCGCTTCCGAGCCATAGCGCTCGATCACCGTCTTCACGATGCTGTCGATGTTGGAGGCGAAATAATAGGCGGCGCCGGCAATCGCGATCACGACGATGGCAACGGCTAGAGCGATTTTCTTCATCATGGCGGTTATCCTCCCGGTGCAGCCTGCCTGCTTCCCGATGCCGGGATTATCCGCCCGACCCCCGGCCGGCGGCAACAGGGATATCGGTCCTGCCCTAGCCAGCCCGGGCGAATCTGGTTACAGTTGCGACAACTGATATATCAGATGGGAGTGAAGATGTCCGGGACACCGCCGGCCGATCCGCTCGCGGATCGCCTGAGCCGCTGCTACGCCTCCGCCGTCCATGACGTGCTGCGCGCCCAGGGGCATGACAACTGCCTGCTGCCCTACGACATCCGCCCGCTCAACATCACGCATACGCTGGCCGGAGAGATCTGGACCGTCAGCGGCCATATCGACCGCACGCGGTCGGCGCATGAAACCCTGCTGGAATGGACCGGCGTGCTGTCCAAGGCGCCGGGCGGCAAGGTGGTGATCTGCCAGCCGAACAACAGGGAAGTGGCGCTGATGGGCGAGCTGTCGGCCTCGGCGCTGCAGCTGAAAGGCGTCCGTGGCTATATCGTCGACGGCGGCTGCCGGGATGCTGCCATGGTCGACGAGATCGGTTTCCCGGTCTGGTGCAGCTTCTATACACCGTCCGATATCGTGGCGCGCTGGATCCCCGACAGTTTCGGCGCCCCGGTCACCATCGGCACCGTCACGGTCTGCACCGGCGACTATGTGATCGCCGACCGCGACGGCATTGTGATCATCCCGCAGGCCATGGCCGAGGCCACGGTAACCCGCACCGAAGACGTGATGAGCACGGAAGGCGAGGTCCGGCGCAATATCCTGGCCGGGATGGACCCGCAGGAAGCCTACAAGCGCTATGGCAAGTTCTGATCAACACATCAGAGTATGAAACTGACTGAACCGGCCTTTCCGCCGGGAGTGCTTAAAAATCAGGAGACGGGTATGCGTTTGGAAGGCAAGACAGCGGTGGTCACGGCGGCGGCGCAGGGTATCGGGCGCGCCTCGGCCATCGCTTTTGCGCGCGAAGGCGCCACGGTGATCGCCACCGATATCAACGAGGCGAAGCTGAAGGAACTCGGCAGCCTGCCCAATATCCGTCCCCGCAAGCTGGATGTGCTGGATCCCGACGCCATTGCCGCCTTCGCCGGGGAAACCGGCGCGGTCGATGTACTGTTCAACTGCGCCGGCTTCGTGCATCACGGCACCATCCTCGAAACCGAAGAGAAGGACTGGGATTTCTCCTTCAACCTGAATGTACGGGCGATGTATCGCCTGACCAAAGCGCTGCTGCCGGCGATGATCGCCAGCGAAAACGGCGCCTCCATCATCAACATGTCGTCGGCCTGTTCCTCGGTGAAGGGCGCGCCGAACCGCTTCATCTACGGCACCACCAAGGCGGCCGTGATCGGCATGACCAAATCTCTGGCCGCCGATTTCATCAAGCAGGGTATCCGCGCCAACGCGATCTGCCCCGGCACGATCCAGACGCCTTCGCTGGACGAGCGCATCGCCAGCCAGGCCGCAGCAGCCGGCGGCCTGGAACAGGCGCGCTCCGGCTTTGTGGCACGCCAGCCGCTCGGCCGTCTCGGCACGCCCGAGGAGATCGCGGCCCTTGCGGTCTATCTCGCCTCCGATGAATCCGCCTTCACCACCGGCACCATCCACGTCATCGACGGCGGCTGGACCGTCTGATTTTCACGAACGGGAGATCCAAGTCATGAAACTGCTGCGTTACGGCCCCGCGGGCCAGGAAAAGCCCGGTCTGCTCGATGCTTCGGGTACCATTCGCGACCTGTCCACCACCATCCCGGATATCGCCGGCAGTTCGCTCAGCCCGGCCGGCCTGGACAAGCTGAAGTCGCTCGATCCGCAGGCGCTCAAGGCCGTGCCGGGCACTCCGCGCATCGGCCCCTGCGTCGGCCATGTCGGCAAGTTCATCTGTATCGGCCTGAATTATTCGGACCATGCCGCCGAGACCGGCGCGACCGTGCCGCCGGAACCGATCATCTTCATGAAGGCGACCTCGGCGATCACCGGACCGAACGATGACGTGATCATCCCGAAGACGTCGCAGAAGACCGACTGGGAAGTCGAACTCGGTGTCGTGATCGGCTCGGTGGCGCGTTATGTCAGCGAAGCCGATGCGATGAAGCATGTCGCCGGTTACTGCCTGATCAACGACGTATCGGAACGCGCTTTCCAGACCGAACGCCATGGCCAGTGGACCAAGGGCAAGAGCTGCGACAGTTTCGGCCCGATCGGTCCCTGGCTGGTGACGGCCGACGAAGTGCCCGACCCGCAGAACCTGGCGATGTTCTGCGACATCAACGGCAAGCGCTTCCAGAACGGCTCGACCAAGACCATGGTCTACGGCGTGCGCTACCTGATCAGCTATCTGAGCCAGTTCATGTCGCTGCAGCCCGGCGACATCATCTCGACTGGCACGCCGCCGGGTGTCGGTATGGGGCAGAAGCCGCCGCTCTACCTGAAGGACGGCGACAAGATCCATCTCGGCATCGCCGGTCTGGGCGAGCAGCACCAGACCGCGCAGAATTATAAGGGTTGAGTATCTGAGCTTTCAGATCGGTTCGGGCAGTCTGCGCCCGACCGACTGGAAGAAGGCGTCCACTGCGGCACGGCGCGGGATCGGCGCCACCGCGCCATAGCCAATGGTGGTGAGCGCCGCCGCCGCATTGGCATAGGCCACGGCATCGAGCGGCGCGGCGCCCCGCACCATTTCGGCCAGGAAGGCGCCGTCGAAGCAGTCGCCGGCGCCGGTGGCATCCACCGTCGACACGCGATGGCCGGGCAGGCGCCAGCGGCCGTCGCGGTTCGCCACCATCACGCCATCGGACCCGCATTTCAGCACCACCAGCGGAATTCCCATGCCGCGATAGTGGTCGAGGATGGCCAGCGGGTCGCTCAGGCCGGTCAGCGCCGTGGCGTCTTCCAGGCTGGGCAGGGCGATGTCGCTCTGTTTCAGCGCGGCGTGAATCGCCTCGCGCGCGGTTTCCAGCGGCCAGAGCTTCAGCCGCAGGTTGGTATCGAAGGACACCATCCTGCCCGCTTTGCGCATGCGGGCCATCGCAGCCATCGCGGTGTCGCGCAAAGACGGGCTCACGGCCAGGGTAATACCGGAGACATGCAGCAGCTTGTTCTGTTCCAGTGCGTCGCCGGGCAGGTCGGCCGGAGTCATGTGGCTGGCCGCCGAGCCTTTGCGGTAATAGGTGAAGGTGTGGCCCTGTTCGCCATGGGTGACGAAATAGACGGCGGTGGGACTGTCGCCGCGTCGCCCGACGGTGCTGGTATCCACCTGTTCGCGTTGCCACAAATCGAGCAGCAGGTCGCCGAACACATCCTGGCCGACCAGCGTGCAGTAGGCCGACGAGGCTCCCTGGCGGGCCGCGGCGATGGCGCAATTGGAGGTGTCGCCGCCATAGCCGCGCAGATACTGGTCGCTGTCGGCGCCACCGGTCTGGTTGAACTCGACCATGGCCTCGCCAAGGCAAAGGATGTCGAAAGGCATTCCGGACGTCTCCTTCCCAACCTTCCTAGCCGAGCAGGCGGGTCAGGGCAAGCTGACTGGCATATCAGATACTGTCCGGCTTGAAGCCACCCTGATCGCGCTGCTACGCTGTCCGCCGAGCAGGCAAGAAGGTCCGTCCATCATGGCAAAAGCTGGCACAGCACGCACAACGCGGCTGGAGCGCCCAAAATCCCTCACCGAACTGGTCAAAGACCATGTCCGCGGACGCATCACCAACGGCGAACTGGCGCTCGGCGAAGCCCTTTCAGAGAATGTTCTGGCCGCCCAGCTCGGGATTTCCAAGACCCCGGTGCGCGAAGCTTTGCTGCAGCTGAAGCTTGAGGGGCTGGTGGATATCCAGCCGCAGCGCGGCAGTTTCGTTTTCTCGCTGGCGCCGGAAGAGGCGGCCGAGATGTGCCAGTATCGCGTGATTCTCGAAGCTGCAGCGTTCCGGGATGCGTTGCAAAACGACGAAGCCGGATTGATCGAGGCGCTGGAGCAGAATGTGAAGCGCATGACCAAGGCGGTGGCCGATGGCGACATTCCGGCTTACCGTCGGCTCGATACCGAATATCACCGGCATATCCTGAGCCGCGCCAAAAATCGCTTCCTGTCGCTGGCGCATCAGCAGCTGGAAATGAAAATCCAGGCCCTGCGCGCTCGCGTCACCTCAAAGGAGCGTACGGTGGAGGAATCGCTGGCCGAGCACCAGAATATCGTGAAGCTGCTGCGCGCCAAGGAAAAAAACAAGGCGATAAACATTCTGACCGCGCATATCCGCGGCGCCTCGCGCGACTACCAGATCATCTTGCATGAACAGGCGCGTGGCCGCGGCGAAAGGCGGAGCGGCTAGGAATGTCCGAACGCGCGATCGGTACGGGGGTGGTAATCGACTCCGGCCATTGGCGCGGCATTCTCTTTATGCTGCTCGGCACGGCGCTGTTCACCTTCAACGACGCGCTGGGCAAATGGATGGTGGCAAGCGTGGCCGTCGGCCAGCTGCTGTTCATCCGTTCGGCCACTGCATTGGTCGTGCTGGCGCCGGTCGTACACAAAGCCGGCTGGCGCAAGGTTTTCGTGTTGCACCAGCCCGGACAGCATGTCCTGCGCCTCGCCTTCATCGTGGCCGAGGTTTTCTGCTTCTATCTCGCCGTGCGGCATCTGCCGCTGGCCGATGTAATGGCGGTTTATCAGGCGACGCCATTGATTGTGACGGTTCTGGCCATTTCGCTGCTGGGCGAGGCAGTCGGCTGGCGCCGCGGCCTGGCGGTCGGCATCGGTTTCATCGGCGTGTTGCTGGTGCTGCAGCCGGATGGCGGCGTCTTCACCGCGCCGGCGCTGATCGCGCTGGGCGGCAGCTTCACCTATGCGCTGTCGATGGTGGCGACGCGCAAGCTGCGCGAGACCAACTCGCTGTCGCTGATCGTCTATCACAGTATTGCCGTCGGCGGTGTCGGGCTGCTGACCCTGCCCTGGGGCTGGGAACCGGTCGACCTGCCCAGCATCGGCTATCTGGCATTGATCGGCGTGGTCGCCACGGCGGCGCATATGTGCATGAACCAGTCGCTCAAACTGGCGCCGGCCGCCGTCGTCGTGCCCTTCACCTACACCTCGCTGCTGTGGGCGATCCTGCTCGGCTGGCTGTTCTTCGCCGATCTGCCGACGCCGCTGATGCTGGTGGGGGCGGGGATCATTGTTGCCAGCGGATTGTTCGTCCTGCATCGCGAACGCCAGATCAAACAGACATAGAAGATTCGAATTGAGGGAGCCACAAATGACCGAGAAGAAAAACGAGAAGAAAAAACTGCGCAGCCGCGAATGGTTCGACAACCCGCACGATCCGGGCATGACCGCGCTGTATCTCGAACGCTATCTGAATTTCGGCCTCACGCTGGCCGAACTGCGCGGCGGCAAGCCGATCATCGGCATTGCCCAGTCGGGCAGCGACCTGTCGCCCTGCAACCGCCATCATCTCGATCTGGCGAGCCGCATCCGCGACGGCATCCGCGATGCCGGCGGCATTCCGATGGAATTCCCCACTCACCCGATCCAGGAAACCGGCAAGCGGCCGACCGCGGCGCTCGATCGCAACCTGCTCTACATGACGCTGGCCGAATTGCTCTATTCCTATCCGATCGACGGCGTGGTGCTGACCACCGGCTGCGACAAGACCACGCCGGGCATGCTGATGGCGGCGGCCACCGTGGATATCCCCGCCATCGTGCTGTCGGGCGGCCCGATGCTGGACGGCTGGTACAAGGGCATGCGTGCCGGTTCGGGAACTGTTGTCTGGTTCGCGCGCCAGGAACTGGCCGCCGGCCGTATCAATTACGACCAGTTCCTCGAAATGGTGGCCTCGTCGGCGCCCAGCCCGGGGCACTGCAACACCATGGGCACGGCGCTGTCGATGAACAGCATGGCCGAGGCGCTCGGCATGTCGCTGCCGGGCTGCGCCTCGATCCCGGCGCCGTATCGTGAACGTCACCAGATGGCTTACGAGACCGGCCGCCGCGCCGTCGAAATCGTGCATGAGGATCTGCGCCCGTCGAAGATCATGACGCGCAAGGCCTTCGAGAATGCCATCGTCGCCGCCAGCGCGCTCGGCGCTTCCACCAACTGCCCGCCGCATCTGAATGCCATTGCGCGCCATATCGGCGTCGAACTGGATGTGAAGGACTGGGACAAGGTCGGTTACAACATCCCGCTGCTGGTCAACCTGATGCCGGCCGGCGAATATCTCGGCGAGGGCTTCCATCATGCAGGAGGAGTTCCTGTCGTGATGCGCGAACTGCTGGAAGCCGGCAAGCTGCATGCCGATGCGCTGACGGTGAATGGCAAGACGATGGGCGAGAATGTGAAGGCTGCGGTCTGCGAGGACCGCAACGTGATCAAGCCCTATGCGCAGCCGATGCTGCCGGAAGCCGGCTTTGCCGTGCTGTCGGGCACGCTGTTCGACTCTGCGGTGATGAAGACTTCGGTGGTGTCGGCCGAATTCCGCAAGAAGTATCTTGAGCGTCCCGGCGATCCGAATGCCTTCGAGGGCACCGCCATCGTCTTCGAGGGACCGGAGGATTATCACGCGCGCATCAACGACCCGACGCTGCCGGTGGACGAGAACAGCATTCTGGTCATTCGTGGCACCGGGCCGATCGGCTATCCGGGTGCGGCCGAAGTGGTGAATATGCTGCCGCCCGACCGGCTGGTGAAGCAGGGCGTCAACCTGCTGCCCTGCATCGGCGACGGCCGCCAGAGCGGCACGTCCGGCAGCCCGTCGATCCTCAACGCCTCGCCGGAATCCGCGGTCGGTGGCGGCCTGGCGCTGCTGCAGACCGGCGACAGGATCCGCATCGACCTGAACAAACGCAGCGCCGATATCATGATCTCCAGCGAGGAACTGGAGAAACGCCGCAAGGCCTGGACACCGCCCAAGCTGGTGAACCAGACGCCCTGGCAGGAACTGCAGCGCAAATATGTCGGTCAGTTGTCGACAGGCGGCTGCCTCGACTTTGCCACCGATTACCAGAAGATCGCCGAGACCTTCGGGGTGCCGCGGCACAATCACTGATGTGACATGATCGGGATCGCCAGTGATCGGCATTGATTGGGGCAGCAGCGGCTTCCGCGCCTACCGTCTGGGCGATGACGGCACTATCCGGGCGCGCCGCACGGCACCCTCCGGCATCGCCAGCCTGACGCCCACCGACTACGCGGCCGTGCTGCAGCAGCAGATCGGTGACTGGCTGCGCGATGACCCGTCCTCGCCCGTGCTGCTCAGCGGCATGGTCGGCAGCCGGCAGGGCTGGCGCGAGGCGCCATATGTCGACTGCCCCGCCGGCATGGACGATCTGGTGACGCATCTCTGCCCGGTCGAACTCGGTGCCGGCCGCAGCGCGCAGATCGTGCCGGGCCTGTCCTGCCGGACGGCAGGTGGCATCCCCGATGTCATGCGCGGCGAGGAGACGCAGATCTTCGGGCTGGATC
Organism: Pseudomonadota bacterium; assembly: GCA_023434425.1. Taxonomy (GTDB): domain Bacteria; phylum Pseudomonadota; class Alphaproteobacteria; order Ferrovibrionales; family Ferrovibrionaceae; genus Ferrovibrio. Next base: position 10,031 of record JAEYSS010000293.1, read on the forward strand.
TGCCGTCAGAAGCCACGCTCTGCATGCCCGGCACGCATTCCAAGCATGTGCAGGTGCGTGATGGTCGGATCGCAGGTTTCGCCACGGCGATGACCGGCGAGGTCTTTTCGCTTCTGAAAAGCCACGGCCTGATCGCTGCCATGCTGGCGCCGGCCGATTCAAAGCCGGAGGAACTGGATACCGCCGCTTTCGAAAGCGGCCTTGCGTTGTCGGGCCAGCCGGGCGGGTTGCTGCATCACATTTTCAGTGTGCGGACGCGAAGGCTGTTCAATGAGCTTTCCGCCGGAGCCGCGGCGCACTATCTTTCAGGTATTCTGATCGGCCACGAATTGCGGGCCACCGCCTGGGCCGGACAGGTCGTCATCGTCGGAACCGGCGGTCTGGCGATGCGTTACCGGAAGGCCTTCGCCTTCCTCGGCATCGATGCCGATGCGGCGCCGGAAGATGCGGCGGCCACCGGGCTTTATCACCTGGGACGGCTCGCGGCGAGGAGGACGCCATGAAGGACCATGCCACGAAAGATCTGGCCGCCTGGCTGCAGGCCAGTCCCGCCATCGCCATTCTGCGCGGCGTGAAGCCCGAGGAAGTGGTGGATATCGGCGCCGCCCTGATCGAGACCGGCATCCGCATCATCGAAGTGCCGCTCAATTCGCCCGATCCGCTGGTCAGCATCGGCAATCTCGCCAAGCATTTCGGCGACAGGGCGCTGATCGGCGCCGGCACCGTGGTGGACTGCACGATGGTCAAGCGCATTGCCCAGGCCGGCGGCCGGCTCACGGTGTCGCCGCATGCCTGCGCCGATGTGGTGCAGAAGGCCAAGGTGCTCGACATGTATGCCGTGCCGGGCTTTTTCACCCCGACCGAAGCCTTCGACATGATCCAGGCCGGTGCCGACGGGTTGAAGCTGTTCCCGGCCGAGGCAGCGTCTCCCGCGATGCTGAAAAGCCTGCGCGCCGTGCTGCCGCGCACCACGCCGGTGATCCCGGTCGGCAGCATCAATGCCGACAACATGGACGGCTGGCTGGAAGCCGGCGCGGCCGGTTTCGGCTTCGGCGGTGCGCTCTACAAGCCGGGCTTCACGGCGCAGAAGGTCGCCAAACGCGCCCGCGCCATCATGCGGATGATCCAGCCCGCCCAGGCCGCGGAATAATGACGGGCGGCCTGACGTCGGCGAACTGCGCCTACAGGAATTTCGCCACGATATCGGTGGTCGACTCTTTGCCGATGCTGGCGTAATGCCGGCGCAGGAAAGCCGTGGCCTGCCGGCGGCCGAGCGCATAGAGCTTCTGCAGGAAAGCCCAGTTGACGTTGTATTTGCTGGTGGCGCCGAAGGCCGCAAGCTGCTCTTCGGCGTCTATGGTATGGATCAGCATATGCCTGAGCCGGCCGCCATCGTCGAAGCCGGCCTCGATCAGCTTGGTCACGAAGTTGATCGCGCGCATTTCGCGCACCAGGCTTGAATTGAAGCTCAGCGTGTTGGCGCGATCCAGAATCGCCTGCGGCGTTTTCGGCACGCCGGGAATCTTCATCGGATTGATCTGCACGATCAGCACGTCGCGGCAGTCGCAATTGTAGATGATCGGGAAGATCGGCGGATTGCCCATGAAGCCGCCATCCCAGTAATAGCTCTTGCCGATCTTCACCGCCTGGAACAGCTGCGGCAGGCAGGCCGAAGCGAGCAGGGCGTCGATGCTGAGCTCCTGGTTCTGGAAGACCTTGATCTTGCTTTCCAGCACGTCGGTGGCGCAGACGAACAGCTTCAGAGAAATGCCGTCGTGCAGGCTGTCGCAGTCGATGGTCTTTTCCAGGATGTCGCGCAGCGGATTCTCGTGGCCTGACCAGGTCTGATACGGCGAGGCCAGCTTGGTGCTCAGCTCCATCAGATGAAAGCTTGGCGAGTAGTCGATGCCGCCGAATTTGAACCACTGGTCCAGCAGGGTGGGGCGAAACGGCGACAGCGCGGCGGCATCGGCGACGCGCTTCCAGAAGTCGCGCAGGCTCGCGCGCGCCGTTTCCGGTCCGCCGCGATGCAGGCCGTAGGCCATGACGGCGGCATTCATCGCGCCAGCCGAAGTCCCGCTGATGCCCTCGATCTCGAAACAGTCTTCTTCGAGCAGCCGGTCGAGGACTCCCCATGTAAAGGCGCCATGCGCGCCACCGCCCTGCAAAGCCAGGTTGATCGGCTTGCGCTTCTGCGTTCGCCGCGCCGGCTTCAGCTTCGCCACAGGCTTTTTGATCGCCTTGACGATGGCCTTCCTGATTTTGGTCCGTGCCGGCATGGCGGGGTGGGATGGCCCGTGGCAGAATGCAGCGATGAGCAACACTATGCAGGTCTTCGATCGTGCCGCCAAGCGGCGTCAGCGCCAGCGTG
>JAEYSS010000294.1 GCA_023434425.1 Pseudomonadota bacterium
AAGGTGATCCACCATTCGCCGCTGAACAGGAAGCTCTGCCCAACGCGGATCAGCGTGCCGAGCGAAGGCTGGGTGGGCGGCACGCCGACGCCAAGGAAACTCAGCGTCGCCTCGGACAGCACAGCGAGCGCCAGCCCTACAGTGGCCAGAACCAGAACTGGCCCCAGCGTGTTGGGCAACACGTGGCGCAGCACGATCACCCAAGACGGCTGGCCGATCACGCGGGCTGCCGAGACGTAGTCCTTGTGCCGCTCCACGATGGCGGCCGAGCGGGCGACGCGGGCGAATTGCGGCCAGTCGGCGATACCGATCGCGAAGATCAGCACGAAGATCGCAATCTCGTTATGCAATTCACGCGGCAAGGCGGTGCGCGCGATACCGTCGATGGTCAGCGCGATCAGGATATTGGGAATGGTCAGTTGTACATCGGCGACACGCATCACCAGCATATCGAGCCAACCGCCGCGATAGCCGCAGAGTACGCCGATCAGCGTGCCGAAAACCGCCGCGAACGCTATGGCCGAAAAACCGACCAGCAGCGAGATGCGGCTGCCATAGAGGAGCGCGGAGAGCAGATCGCGGCCCTGGTCGTCGGTCCCGAGCAGATATGCAAGCTGGCCCTCGTCCGTCCAGGCCGGCGGCGTGAAGGCATCCATCAGCTTCACGGCAGCAGGATTGAACGGGTTGAACGGCGAAACCAGCGGCGCCAGCACGGCGGCCAGAATGATCACCAGCGCCACCACCGCCGACACCACGACGGCCGGCGAACGTCGGAAACTGTAGGCCAGGTCGCTGTCGACCCAGCCACGGAATATGGTGCCAAACGCGGCTTTCGAGGCACTCATGTCGCTTTCCCCGCCGCCTTACCGCGATCCATCCGCAGCCGGGGATCGATCACGAAATAGGCCAGATCGACCATCAGGTTGAGCACGACAAACATGGCGCCGACCAGCACCAGATAAGCCGCCATCACCGGAATATCGGCAAAGCCGACCGCCTGAATAAACAGCAGGCCCATGCCGGGCCACTGGAATACCGTCTCGGTGACAATGGAGAACGCGATCAGGCCTCCGATCTGCAGACCGATGATGGTGATCACCGGCATCATGGTGTTCTTGAGCGCGTGATGGAAATGCACAATGCGGTCGCTCAGACCACGGGCACGGGCAAATTTGATGTAGTCCGTGCGCAGCACTTCCATCATCTCGGTGCGCACCAGGCGCAATACCAGAGTCAGCTGATACAGGCTTAGCGTGATTGCCGGCATAATGATGGCGGCCCAGCCCGATTTGGTCAGGAATCCGGTACTCCACCAGCCTAGCTGAGTGACCTGGCCACGGCCAAAACTGGGCAGCAGGTCAAACTGCACCGAGAAAAGATAGATCAGGCCGATGCCGATCACGAAAGTGGGCAGCGATACGCCGACGAGGCTGGACGTCAGCACCACGCGACTGAGCCAGCTGTCGCGACGGAGCGCCGTATAGACGCCAAGCGGCAATCCGACAATCAGCGCAACAAAGGCGGACAGGAAAACCAGTTCCAGCGTCGCCGGCAGGCGCTCCCGGATCAGCGTTTCAACGGGACGCTTGAGCCGGTAGGACAGGCCGAAATTGCCCTGGCTCGCATTGACCAGGAAGCGCGCAAACTGCACCGGCACGGGGTCGTTAAGACCCAGCTGTTCGCGCAGTTCCGCACGATCCGTGGTGGTGGCGTCCTGACCGACCATGTTGTTGATCGGGTCGCCGACGTAATTAAAAAGCATAAACGCAACCAGAGCGACAGCGAGCATGACCGCCAGCGCCTGCGCCAGTCGTCCGACAATATAACCGAGCATGGGGCTCTACTTGCTAAAAAAAAACTCCGCCGCCCCGGCTAACAGACTTCCTGGCCCGGGGCGGCGGCGCGGATTACTTCATCTTGGCGAAGTGGAAGCGCGGCACATTGTCCGCGATGATCGGCATATCCAGCTTCTCGCTCATCGCCCAGTTCAGCACCTGATGATGCAGCGGGATATAGATCACCTCGTCATTGATGGTGGCCCAGGAATCGGCGATCAGCTTGTCACGCTTGCCCTGGTCCAGTTCGCTGAGCATGCCGTTGAACATGGCATCCAGCTTCGGGTTCGAGTAGTTGGTGAAGTTCCAGCTGCCGTTCTTGCCATCCGGAGTCTGCACCAGATACGAGAAGACATAGTGGCTGTCGAAAGTCGGCACGCCCCAGCCGAGCAGGAAGAAGCTGGTATCCTTCTTCTGCAGTTTGGGGAAATGCAGTGTCTTCGACTGCGAGGCCAGATCAACCTTGATGCCAACCTGGGCCAGCATGCCAACCACCGCCTGGCAAATGCCTTCATCGTTCACATAGCGGTCGTTCGAGCAATCGAGCCGGACGCCAAAGCCATTGGCGTAGCCCGCATCCTTCAGCAAGGCCTTGGCCTTGTTGACGTCATAGGGCAGCCGCTTGTCGATGGCGGCGTTGTAACCATGCACGCCCGGCGAGGTGATCATGCCGGCGACCACGGCATCGCCGCGCATCACTTTTTGCGCAATCGCGTTCATGTCGATGGCGTGATACATGGCCTGACGCACGCGCTTGTCGGCGAGAGGATTCTTGCCCTTCACATCCGAATACTTCAGCTCCGGGCTGCCTACATCAAGGCCGAGGAAGATCGAACGGATTTCATTCGTCTTCTTCACCTGCAGGCCGGCCGAGCGCTTCACGCGCTCCACATCCTGCACAGGCACGTCGAGCACGAAATCGAGCTGGCCCGAGATCAGCGCGGCGACGCGGGTCGCCGGCGTGGTCACCGGCGTGTAAACGATCTCATCGATATTGTGCGGATTGTCCTTCAGTCCCCACCAGTTCGAATTGCGCGCCACCACGGTGCGGACATCCTGCTCGCGGCTCTTGAGCATGAAGGGACCGGTGCCGTTGGAATTGCGCACGGCAAAGGTCTCTTCCTTGTCCTTGTAGTTCTGCGGATTGACCGAGTTGTTCTTCTCCGCCCAGGCCTTGGACAGGATGAAGATGTTGGCGATCTGGTTGGGCAGAATGGGATTGGCGCCACTGGTCTCGACATGGACCGTGTGCGCGTCGATCTTCTTCACATCCTTGACGCTGGCGATGTAGGTCTTGAAATCCGAGTTCGGATGCTGGGCGCGCTTGACCGAGAAGACCACGTCGTCGGCGGTGAAGTCGGCGCCGTCATGGAACTTCACACCCTGGCGCAGCTTGAACTCCCAGGTGGTGTCGTTGACCGCCTTCCACGAGGTCGCGAGCGCGGGCACGAATTTCAGATCGGCACTGTAGCCGACCAGGCCTTCATAGGTCTGGAAGCTGCCCGTGCGGGTCAGTCCTTCGTTCTGGCTGTGCGGATCCATGGTGAGATAGTCGCCCTGGCTCGCCCAGCGCAGTACCTTGCCCTGCGCATAGGCGGGCGCGGCTACCAGCGGTAAAGCGAGCGTCAGCGCGCCGGCAAGCAGCGCGGCTTTGATACGGAATTTGGCCATAAAGCCTCCTGTTGTTTTTTGTCCTCCCCGCACAGCCAAGGTTTGCCCAGGCCGCGCGGTCCCCTGTGGCGCAGGCCGAAGCCTACGCCGCATGGCATCACTGTAATTTTATGGAGAATTTATGTCTACGGACCCGAGAGTAATTCCGTGACGTCAACCCCTATAACGGGAACCGGGGTCAATTTGCGTATTCGGGAATTTTGCTATCCGGCGTCCCGTCCGTACCGCCGCCACCACTCCGGCCGCTCTTGTCCGGACCGCCCTTGTCGGCGGTGTATTCAAAGCCCAGTCCGCCGTCCACGACCTTCACGAGGACGTGACCTCCCTTCACGAGCTGCCCGAACAGCAGTTCGTCCGCCAGCGGCTTCTTAATGTGCTCCTGGATCACGCGGCCCAGCGGGCGCGCGCCGTAGAGCTTGTCGTAGCCGCGTTCAGCCAGCCAGGCGCGGGCTTCATCCGTCAGGGCTATGGTGACGTTGCGGTCGGCGAGCTGGCCCTCCAGCTGCGCGACAAACTTGTCGACCACCTTGTTGATCACATCGGCCGACAGCGGGTCGAAGGCGATCACGGCGTCCAGCCGGTTGCGGAATTCCGGCGTGAACATCTTCTTGATCGCCTCTTCGTCTTCGCCTTCCTTCATGCCACGGCCGAAACCGATGGCGTTTTTCGACATTTCCGACGCGCCGGCATTGGTGGTCATGATCAGCACGACATTGCGGAAATCGACATGCTTGCCGTTATTGTCCGTCAGCTTGCCGTGATCCATCACCTGCAGCAGGATGTTGAACAGGTCGCCATGGGCCTTTTCGATTTCGTCCAGCAGCAGCACGCAATGCGGATGCTGGTCGACGGCGTCGGTCAGCAGACCGCCCTGGTCGAAACCGACATAGCCTGGCGGCGCGCCGATCAGGCGGCTGACGCTGTGACGCTCCATGTACTCCGACATGTCAAAGCGGATCAGTTCAACGCCCATGATGGTGGCAAGCTGGCGCGCCACTTCGGTCTTGCCGACGCCCGTGGGACCAGAGAACAGATAATTGCCAATCGGCTTTTCCGGCTCGCGCAGGCCGGCGCGGGCCAGCTTGATCGCACTGGACAACGCCTCGATGGCCTTGTCCTGACCATAGACGACGCGCTTCAGTTCGGCGTCGAGGTTGCGCAGCGATTCCTTGTCCTCGCGGGAAACCGACTTGGGCGGAATGCGGGCTATCTTGGCGACAATAGCCTCGACCTCCTTCACACCGATGGTCTTGCGGCGTTTGCTCTCCGGCTTCATCAGTTCGGCCGCACCCACCTCGTCGATCACGTCGATCGCTTTGTCGGGCAGCTTGCGGTCGTTGATGTATTTCGCCGCCAGTTCAACCGCCGCCTTGATGGCATCTTCGGTGTAGCGCACGCCATGGTGCTGCTCGTAATAGCCCTTGATACCCTTCAGGATCTTGATCGCATCGGCCGGCGTCGGCTCGTTGACGTCGATCTTCTGGAACCGGCGCAGCAGCGCGCGATCCTTCTCGATGTAGGATCTGAACTCCTTGTATGTCGTCGAACCGATGCAGCGCAGCGCGCCTGAGGCAAGCGCCGGCTTCAGCAGGTTGGAGGCATCCATCGCGCCGCCAGACGTGGCGCCCGCACCGATCACGGTGTGCATCTCGTCAATGAACAGGATAGAGCCGGGCTGACCTTCCAGTTCCTGCATCACCTGCTTGAGGCGTTCCTCGAAGTCACCGCGATAGCGCGTGCCAGCCAGCAGACTGCCCATGTCGAGAGCATAGATCGTTGAGTCCTTCAGGATCTCCGGCACCTCGCCGCGCACGATGCGGCGCGCCAGGCCCTCGGCGATGGCCGTCTTGCCCACGCCGGGATCGCCCACATAAAGCGGGTTGTTCTTGGTGCGGCGGCACAGGATCTGGATCGTGCGTTCGATCTCCGCCTCGCGGCCGATCAGGGCATCGATCTTGCCGGCCTTCGCCTTCTCGTTAAGGTTGACGCAGTAGGCGCTGAGCGCCTCCTTGTCCTTTGCCGCATTGCGGTCGCTGCTGCTGCGGTCGCGCTCACCGCGTTCGACGCGCTCGGCACGCTGCTCGACATCGCTGTCGGCACCACGTACCGGGCGACGGTCGCCCCTGCCCGGCGCCTTGGCAACGCCATGGCTGATATAACTGACGGCATCCAGCCGGGTCATGTCCTGCTCCTGCAGGAAATGCACGGCATGGCTTTCACGCTCGGAGAAAATCGCGACCAGCACGTTGGCACCGGTGACTTCCTCGCGGCCGGACGACTGCACATGGAACAGGGCGCGCTGTACGGCGCGCTGGAAACTCAGCGTCGGCTTGGCATCCTGCGGGATGCTGACCACCAGGCCACGCAGTTCTTCGTCGATGAAAGTACCGACGCGCTGACGCAGCTTCTCGACATCGACATTGCAGGCGCGCAGCACCGCAATCGCATCCTGGTCTTCGGTCAGAGCGAACAGCAGGTGTTCCAGCGTGGCAAATTCGTGCTTCTTGGCGCCGGCGAGCGACAGTGCGCGGTGCAGGGTCTGTTCAAGCGTGCGGGAGAAAGATGCCATCCGTCTGAACCTCCCTCAGTCGCGTTCCATCGTGCACTGCAGCGGATGCTGGTGCTGGCGCGCGAAATCGATCACCTGGGTAACCTTCGTTTCGGCCACTTCGTAGGTAAAGACGCCACAGATGCCGACGCCTTTCTGATGCACATGGAGCATGATGCGGGTGGCATCTTCGCGCGCCTTGTTGAAAAAGCGCTCGAGCACATGCACAACGAACTCCATCGGCGTGTAGTCGTCGTTCAGCAGCAACACCTTGTACATGGGCGGCTTCTGCGTCTTTGGCCGGGTCTTGGTGACCACGCCGACCTCGGTGCGCCCGCGCCCGTCACGTCCATCCCGTTCGCTCATGCCTCGAACCCAGCAAACCTGCGCACTGTGAAACAATTGGTGCACGGAGTGATGATATGGCCACGCAGGTTAAAAATACCAGTAGGCTCAGGACAAAAAAAGAGCCCGGTTCTGTGACCGGGCTCTTAAAAGATGCTCTGCTGGGGAGAAAACTGTGACGGCACTGACCGTCGCGGTAATCCCTCGCCCGCTGAAGCGCTGCCTGTTAGGCGGCGATGGGCTTCACCATCTTTTCGACGGCGGCTTGAACCTGAGCATTGATCGGCGCGAAAGCGTCCTGCGCAACCTTGGTCGCGACTTCGCTCAGCTTGGTGGTATGAGCGGTGTAGGCTTCAAAGGCGCTCTTGGCGTAACCGTTCTGCAGCTCGATGAGCTCCTGCAGGGTCTTGGCGCCCATCATCGCCTTCGCGGCGGAAATCTGGTCTTCGACCTGGGTCTTGGTGAAAGCCATCACTTCGGCATTGATGGTCTCAAAGCCCTTGCTGGCGACGTTGCCGGCGCTCACATAGGCTTCAACCTGATCCTTGCCGAGCTTCGCGGCGTCATCGACGCCCTTGGCAACGGCGTCGAAACGCTCCTTGCTCATCGAGAACGCCTTCTCCAGCGCTTCGGTGCTGGCGGAGATCGCCTTCTCGACCTGATCCTTGGAAGCGTAGATCACGGCTTCGAACGGATTGGCGAGGGCTTCGGTTTCGGTACCTTCGATCTTCTTCTTGGTGGCCATTGGTGCTGTCCTTGCTTGTCGGGGTTTGTAACGGGGCCTGACCCGCCTAGAGCGGGGACGGCAAAATGCTGCACTGCAACAATTGGAATATAGACTCGGACTACCCCTGCGTCAACGAGATTTTTGTGCGCTGCACAAAAATCTCGTGTGTCACATTAGAATTTCCGGAAAAAACAGGAAAAATTCATCCCTACTGGAATAGAATACCCTGGCTGTAGGTCAGCCCGTTTTCGCCGACGATGTAGCGGTGCGGCACCGAATTCACGCCTTTTTCCGTCCCTTGGCTCAGCATGGTGCCATAGGGCGGCAGGGGCACCTCGTACGGCTCTATCGGCTTCTCGACCGTCTTGTCGAAGGGGGCGACGGCGCGCAGCAGCGGCACGGCCATGCGGTCGAACTCCTGCGATGGCCAGGCCCATGCATTGAAGTGGAACCTGCCCTCCCGACACGCGCTGGCAGCCCAATAGAAGGTATCGCCCCGCAGGAAGGATCCTTGCGGCGCCTTCGCCTCAAAACCGCTCGCGGCGATCGCGTCCTTCAACTGGGCAAACTCCGCCGGATTCAGGCGATAGAGCGCCTGCTCGCCGTTCCAGGGCCTGAGCGGGTCGCTGATGAGGATATTATTCAGCAAGCCCCGCCCCAACACGCGGGCTTCCATCATGGCGCCGCCATCTGGCAGGGCGGTGACGTCGTAGCTGCGCTGCTGCTCGTCCTGGCGGGCATTGTAGACCAGCCGGTATTTGGCCGGCTGCCCAGGCGCACAGGCACGGGCGAGGTCATCGCCCCCCACATAGCGATCCCAGGTCAGCGCACGCCGCAGGGGATTGTCGGTCGGGCCCTGGGAGGCACAGCCGGCCAGACCTGCCGCAAGGACAAGGCCGACCGCCAACACTTTGTTAAAGCTCTTCGTCATAGTCTGGTTTTCCTGCGTTTCCGGCCCACGGACCCAGGTGAATCCATGCCGATTCAATCTGTTAGTAAACAATGCGCTGGACAAGGGGTAGGTCCGGTTAATATCCTTCTCCCGATTCGCGGCCTGGGGGGCACCCGGTCGTCACCCGCAGTCAGGGCGTCCTTCGCCCTAAGGGATACCGAGGTAAGGCACATAATGATGCGAACTGATTTGGCCAAGGGGCGGAGTCTGCCGGCTATTGTAACAATCTGTTTCACTACCCTGGTCCTGGTTTTTACCGCCGTCCCTGCCCTCGCTGGCCCCTATTCCGCCATTGTGGTCGATGCCGATAACGGCCGTGTGCTGCATGCCCAGGAGCCGGACGCCCCGCGCTACCCGGCCTCGCTGACCAAGATGATGACCCTGTACATGGCCTTCGACGCCCTGAAGGACGGCCGCCTGAAAATGGACCAGCGGCTGACCGTGTCGAAGCATGCCGCCGCCAAGCCCTATGGCATCAATCTGCGCGCCGGACAGACCATCACCGTGCGCGACGCCATCCTGGCTTCGATCACCAAATCGGCCAACAACGCCTCGACCGTCCTGGGCGAAGCCATCGGCGGCACCGAGAAGCAGTTCGCGGCGCTGATGACCCGCCGCGCGCAGCAGCTCGGCATGCACAACACCGTCTTCCAGAACGCCTCGGGACTGCCCAACACGAAGCAGAAGAGCACGGCGCGTGACATGGCGACGCTGGGCATTGCCCTGATCAAGAACCACAAGACCTATTACACCTACTTCTCGACCGCCGAATTCGAATGGCAGAATGCGACGATCCGCAACCACAATCACATGCTGGCCCGCTATGAAGGCGCCGACGGCATCAAGACCGGCTTCATCGCCGCGTCTGGCTTCAACCTGGTCGCCTCGGCCAAGCGCGACGGCCGCCGCATCGTGGCGGTGGTCTACGGCGGCACCAGCGTCCAGTCTCGCGATAACCGCATGATCCAGCTGCTCGATATCGGCTTCGAGAAACTGGAGAATGGCGAAGACCGCAATGCTCCGCTGCTGATGGTCGATGCGCCGAAGCGCGACCAGGGCATCGGCCTGATCTCGAATGCCGAGGCTGCCGTGCCCGCTCCGACCGCGGCCCGCGCCAAACAGATCAAGAAGGCGACCCAGGCCGCAGCGCCGCGCGACACGGCGGCACCGACCGGTGAATGGGCCGTGCAGCTTGGCGCCTTCAAGCAGGCCGCCTCCGCCGAAAAGGTGCTCGACCGCGCCCGTGGCAAGCTGCCCGAAGCCGAGCCACTGGTGGACGCCATCGATGCGGGCAAGATGACCCTGTATCGCGCCCGCCTCACCGGCCTGACGCAGACTTCGGCCCGCCAGGCCTGCGAACAGCTCAAGCGCGAAAAGATGTCCTGCTCGGTCATCTCACCCGACGCCTGATCGCACCCAGATCCCCACGCACGGGCCGCGGCGATCCAGATTGCCGTGGCCCTTTTCATTTCTGCGTTTTTCCGGGCCGGGTGTGCGCGCCGGCACCAGATGACGACCGCACCGGCTTTCCTCCCTGCCCATCGCTTTTTATGATCGCGCCATGGACCTGACCCATACCCGCCGCAGACGCCTGAACCTGCTGTTCATGTTCATGCTGCTCGGCACTATCCTGGGCGGCGCCTACGGCACCGGTGTCGGCGTGCTGATGGAAGGCTCGCTCGGCCCGCATGTCCTGCTGCACGGCACGCTGCGCGGCTGCTTCACCGGCCTGCTGGTCAGCAGCGCGATTGCCGCTTTCGAACTTTATGTCGTCGAAGGTGCCAATGGCCTGCGTCGCAGACCCTTCTGGCAACTGCTGGCGATCAAGGAAGCGGTCTATATCGGCGCAATCCTCGGCGGCGACTGGCTGGGCAGCACCCTGCTCGGCGCACCCGGCGATCCGGGCTTCGGCTGGAACCGCATCACGGCGATCACCTTCGTCTTTTCCGTCGGCTTCGCGCTGCTGATCAACTTCGTGATGGAAATGTCGATGCTGCTGGGGCCCGGCGTACTGGGCAACATGCTGCGCGGGCGTTACTACCGGCCGCGCCTGGAACGCCGGCTGATGGTGTTCTTCGACATGCGGGGCTCTACCGCGATTGCCGAGAAGATCGGCGACATGGCCTTTCAAGGCCTGCTGAACCGCTTCTTCGTCGACCTGACCGAAGCCGTACTGGCCTGGGGCGGCGTCGTGCACAAATATGTCGGCGACGAGATGATCGTCACCTGGCCGCTGGATGGCGGCGGCCGTAATCCGGCCGGCGCCTATGCTGCCGTGCGCGAAGCGCAGCAGCGTTTTGCCCAGCTGTCGGACCGCTATCGCCAGGATTTCGGCGTGGCACCGGATTTTCGCGCCGTGCTGCATGCCGGCCCGGTAGTGGCGGGTGAAATGGGCGAGGTGAAGCGCGAAATCGTATTGCTGGGCGACACCGTCAACACCACGGCGAAGATCGAGGCGGTCGCCAAAACCTTACCGGGCAGGATGATCGCGTCGGCCGAAGCGCTTGCGGCGGCCGGGCTGCCGGCCGGACTGACTTCGCAGGATCTTGGCAGCTTCCCGCTGCCCGGCAAGTCCGCACCCGTCGCCCTCTACAGCATTGCCTGAGCGGTGAAGTGATCATAGGAATTTGAAAAAATGCCTGTTCCGCCAACGCTGACAGACGCCATCCAGTCTGTTATTTTCACCGCCGCCCGAAGCCCTGATTTGTCGCCCGTGCCCTTGGTCGCGAGCGACATGGCATCCCGCCCCTTGGTTGCTTCTCCCTGCCCGGCCCGTTGTGCCGGCAGTAGGGCATAGACCAAAGAGGATCGGGGCAATGCCCGCTTCTGCCATTCCAGTCAGCATGGCCTTCGTGGCCTTCCGCGTGCTTCTGCCGTTTGCCTGCGGCTATTTCATGTCCTACCTGTTCCGCAGCGTGAATGCCGTGATCGCGCCCAACCTGCAGCGCGACCTCGGCATCGGCGCCGCCGATCTCGGTACGCTGACCGCCGCCTATTTCGTCACCTTTTCCCTGTTCCAGCTGCCGCTCGGCATTCTGCTCGACCGGTTCGGACCGCGCCGGGTCCAAGCCTGCCTGCTGCTTTCGGCCGCGCTGGGTGCCATCGTCTTTGCCATTGGCACCAATCTTTCGCATCTGGTCATCGGCCGTGCGCTGGTCGGTTTCGGTGTTGCCGGCGGGCTGATGTCGGCGATGAAAGCCATCGCACTCTGGCTGCCCAAGGAACGCTGGGCCCTGGCCAACGGTGTGTTCATGACCGCAGGCGGTCTGGGCGCGCTGGCCGCCACGCTGCCGGTCGAACTGGCGCTGGAGCATTATCACTGGACCGCCCTGTTCTGGGGGCTGGCGGCACTGACCGTATTCGCCTCGACGATGATCTTTTTTATCGTGCCGGAACGCGAGACTGCGTCGGTTCCATCAACCAGCCTGGGCCAGCAGTTGCGCGAATGCGGCCGGTTCCTGACCGATGCGCGTTTCTGGCGGATCGCGCCGGTGTCGATGATGGGCATGGCCAGCGGCATGTCGATCCAGGGACTTTGGGCTGGCCCTTACCTGCGCGATGTCGGTGGCCTCGACCGCGCCGGCGCGGCACAGCTTCTGTTCATCATGGCCGCGGCTCTCACGGCGGGCTTCACCCTGACCGGGATCGCCGCCGACCGCCTGCAGCGTCGCGGCATCCCGCTTGGCCGGGTCTTGTCCTGGGGCGTGATGCTCTATGCCGTCGTCCTGGCGGGACTGGCGAGCGGCTGGGTGCCGACCAATCCGCTGCTGTGGATCGCCTTCGGCATCATGTGCAACACCACGGTGCTGGCCTATCCGATCCTGAGCAGCCAGTTCGCGCCGGAACAGGCGGGCCGCGTCAACACCCTGCTGAATGGCGTGGTGTTCGGATTCACCTTCTTCGCGCAGGCCGGTATGGGCTGGCTGATCGCGCTCTGGCCACGTGGCGACAACGGCAGCTATCCGCTCGCCGCTTACCAGTGGACCTTCGGCCTCTCGATGGTTCTGCTGCTGCTCGGACTGGCCTGGTATCTGCTGCCGCGCCGCGAAGCCCGGTAGCGGCCTAGACGACTGGCGGACGGCCGACGGAGTAGTAGCGGAAGCCAGCCTGCTTCATCTCTGCCGGCTTGTAGATGTTGCGCAGATCGACCAGCACAGGCTGGCGCAGCAACGTCTTCAGCCGGTCGAAATCCAGCGCGCGGAACTGGTTCCATTCGGTAATGATGACCAGGGCATCGGCGCCGGTGGCGGTCTCGTAACCGTCATCGCACCAGACTACATCCTTCAGCAGCTTTTTCGCCTCATGCATGCCTTCGGGATCGAAGGCCCGGATGGTGGCGCCGGCTGCCTGCAAGGCAGGCAGAATCTCCAGGCTGGGGCTGTCGCGCATGTCGTCGGTTTCCGGCTTGAACGTCAGGCCAAGCACGGCAATCGTTTTGCCCTGGGCTGAGCCACCGCAGGCGGCAATCACCTTGTCGGCCATATGGCTCTTGCGCTTGTCGTTGACGTCGATGACGGTCTCGACGATACGCAGCGGCGCCGCAAACTTGCGGCCGGTCGCCGCCAGGGCATTGGTATCCTTCGGGAAGCACGAGCCACCGTAACCCGGGCCGGCATGCAGGAACTTGCCGCCGATGCGACCGTCCAGACCGATGCCGCGCGCTACATCCTGCACATTCACATTCACCTTCTCGCACAGATCGGCGATCTCGTTGATGAAGGTGATCTTGGTCGCCAGGAAGGCATTGGCGGCGTATTTGATCAGTTCGGCCGTTTCCAGCGCAGTGAACAGGATCGGTGTCTCGTTGATGTAGAGCGGGCGGTACAGCGCGCGCAGCAGCTCCTTGGCCCGGTCGCTGTCGGCACCGCAGACCACGCGGTCCGGACGCATGAAATCTTCGATTGCCGCGCCCTCACGCAGGAATTCCGGATTGGAGGCCACTTCGAATTCGGCATCGGGACGGGTTTCGCGGATGATGCGCTCGACCTCGCGGCCGGTGCCGACCGGCACCGTCGACTTTGTCACCACCAACGTATAGTGCGTCAGCGCCTCGGCAATTTCCTTGGCCGCAGCGTAGACATACGAGAGGTCAGCTTCGCCATCGCCGCGGCGGGATGGCGTGCCGACGCCGATGAATACCGCGTCGGCATTGGCGACCGCAGCCTTGATATCCATGGTGAAGGACAGACGACCGGCCTTGACATTGCGGGCCACCAGGTCTTCCAGACCTGGCTCGAAGATCGGAATTTCGCCGCGCAGCAGGCTGTTGATGCGATCGGGATTCTTGTCGACGCAGGTAACGCTGTGGCCGAATTCGGAGAAACAGGTTCCGGATACCAGGCCGACATAGCCGGTACCGATCATCGCTACGCGCATTCTCTACCCCCCGGCTTTATCGCCGTGCTTAAAGCGTCTTGTAAACCTCGCGGACGATGTCCGCCGCATCCTTGTTCATATCCGCCCGGTCGAGTGCGAAAGCTATGTTGGCATGCAGGAAGCCGATCTTGTCGCCGCAGTCATAACGGGTGCCGCTGAAGCGCAGGCCGTGGAACGGCACCTCGCCGATCATGCGCGCGAGGGCGTCGGTCAGCTGGATCTCGCCACCGGCACCACGCGGCACCGTGTCGAGATGATCGAAGACCGAGGGCTGCACGATGTAGCGGCCGATCACTGCTGTGCGCGACGGCGCCTTGTCCGGGCTCGGTTTTTCTACCAGGCCCTTCACCTCGACCAGCGTGTCAGCATCCTTGCCGGGCGAGACGATCCCGTAACGCTTGGTGTGCTCGTGCGGCACGTCCATCGCCGCGATCATGTTACCGCCCACCGTGTTATAGGCCTCGACCATCTCGGCCAGGCAGCCCTTCCTGGACAGGATCAGGTCGTCGGCCAGCAGCACGGCGAAAGGCTCGTCACCAACTAGCGACTTGGCGCAGCGTACGGCATGGCCCAGGCCCATCGGCTCCATCTGGCGGGTGTAGGATACGGCGCCGGCCTTGGGCATCCAGCTGTTGATCAGATCGAGCAGGTCGTTCTTGCTGCGCTCTTTCAGAACGTCTTCCAGCTCGTAGGATCGGTCGAAGTGATCTTCGATCGCCTGCTTGCCGCGGCCGGTGACGAAAATGAATTCCTCGATCCCGGCGGCCTGCGCCTCTTCCACGGCATACTGGATCAGCGGCTTGTCGACGACCGGCAGCATTTCCTTGGGCATCGCCTTGGTGGCGGGCAGAAAGCGGGTGCCGAGGCCACCGACAGGAAACACGGCTTTGCGGATCGGACGGATCATGCGACAGGCACTTTCTTGTTATTGGACGGGGGCGATTCGAGCCCGGGCCACTGGGCGTTTTTACGCTGCCGCCCCCGTGTCATGCAACTGGGGCGAGCCGGACCGGGTCGCCTTTCATGCCTCTGTAATGGGGCAAAAATACGGCCACGGAGCGGGGTACGGCGGCAACGGCCCCACCGCTTTCCCTGTCCCGGTCTGAACCCTATCATGGCCCCAGTCCGTCCCCGAAAATGCCCGGAGAGGCCCGTGTCCGCCGCACCCGATCTCAGCCCCGACAACCAGCCGGTCCTGCGCAGCCAGCCTGAGCCCGGCATTGTGCGCCTGACCCTGAACCGACCAAAGGCTTATAACGCCCTCTCGGTCAGCATGATGACTGCCCTGCAGGCTGGGCTCGATGCGGTGAAGGCCGACCGCAGCGTTAAGGTCGTGATCCTTGCCGCCAACGGCCCCGGCTTCTGTGCCGGCCACGACCTGAAGGAAGTGCGGGCCAATCCGGGGCGCCAGCCGTATGAAGCCCTGTTTCGCCAATGCTCGACGCTGATGCAGTCGGTGGTCGCCCTGCCCCAGCCGGTGATTGCGCAGGTGCATGGCGTGGCCTCGGCCGCCGGCTGCCAGCTGGTCGCGAGCTGCGACCTGGCGGTCACCGCCGACACGGCGCGGTTCGCCACGCCCGGTGTCAATATCGGGCTGTTCTGTTCGACGCCTATGGTGGCTCTGTCGCGCAACGTGTCACGCAAGCATGCGATGGAAATGCTGCTGACCGGCGATTTGCTGCCGGCTGTCCGGGCTGCCGAAATCGGCCTGGTCAATCGCGTGGTGCCGGAGGCTGGCCTGGCCGACGCCGCGCTGGCGCTGGCGCTGCAGATTGCCGCGAAGTCTCCGCTGACGGTAAAGATCGGCAAGGAGGCCTTCTACCGCCAGAACGAGATGCCGCTGGCTCAGGCTTACGATTATGCCAGCCGGGTGATGACGGAAAATATGCTGGCACGCGATGCCGAGGAAGGCATCGACGCCTTCATCGAGAAACGCGACCCCAAATGGGAGGGCCGCTGAGATGAACGCTGCCCTGCAAAAGATCGACCACGACAACTACGACGACGACTACATCCGCGGCATCCTGCGCAAGGTGAATGTGATCGCCATGGCCGGCGCCAGCGCCAGCTGGAACCGCCCCTCCTATTTCGCGATGAAATACCTGCAGCAGAAGGGCTACCGCGTCATTCCGGTCAACCCGAAGGAAGCCGGCAAGGAAATTCTCGGCGAGAAGGTCTATGCCAGCGTCAGCGAGATCCCGGTGAAGATCGACATGGTCGACTGCTTCCGCAATTCCGACGCCATTCCGCCGCTGGCGGATGAAGCCATCAAGGCTGGCGCAAAAGTGCTGTGGATGCAGCTCGGCGTGCGCAACGACGCTGCCGCTCAGAAAGCCGAAGCCGCCGGCCTCAATGTGGTGATGAACCGCTGCCCCAAGATCGAATACGGCCGCCTCAGCCAGGAGATCGGCTGGATGGGTGTGAATACCCGCGTCGTCAGTTCCAAGCGTCAACGACGGATCTAGAGATATGGCCGATAGCAAGAAGCCTGCTGCCAACCGCGCGGCGGACAACACCTCACCCTATGGCTTCGACACCCTGCAGGTGCATGCCGGCACCGCGCCCGACCCGGTCACCGGTGCGCGTTCGACGCCGATCTACCAGACCACGGCGTTTGTCTTTGAGGATGCCGATCAGGCCGCCTCGCTGTTCAACCTGCAGAGTTTCGGCAACATCTATACCCGCCTGA
Source organism: Pseudomonadota bacterium (assembly GCA_023434425.1). GTDB lineage: Bacteria > Pseudomonadota > Alphaproteobacteria > Ferrovibrionales > Ferrovibrionaceae > Ferrovibrio. The sequence continues at coordinate 16,144 of JAEYSS010000294.1, forward strand.
CCAATCCCACGACGGCGGTGCTGGAACAGAAGGTCGCGGCGCTGGAAAACGGCCGCGCCGCGACGGCGGTGGCCAGCGGCCACGCGTCGCAGGCGGTCGCCTTCCATATGCTGATGAGCCCGGGCGACCATATCGTCGCCTCCAGCAAGCTCTATGGCGGCTCGATCACCCAGCTCGGTGTCAGCTTCCAGCGCTTCGACTGGCATACGACCTTTGTCGACCCGGACGATCTCGAGGGCTTCCGCAAGGCGATCACGCCAAAGACCAAGGCGATCTATGCCGAGAGCCTGTCCAATCCCGGCGGTGTGATTGTCGATATCGAGGCGCTGGCCGCGATCGCGCATGAAGCGGGCATTCCGCTGATCATCGACAACACCATGGCCTCGCCTTATCTCTGCCGCCCGATCGAACATGGCGCCGATATCGTGCTGCATTCGGCCACCAAGTTCCTCGGCGGCCATGGCAACTCGATGGGCGGCGTGATCGTGGACTCCGGCAAGTTCGACTGGGGCCAGAACGACAAATTCCCGCATCTCTCCA
>JAEYSS010000016.1 GCA_023434425.1 Pseudomonadota bacterium
TAGCGCGTCTCTTCGGTCGAGATGGCGAAGCGCGTCTTGTCGATCAGGCGGCGCAGCTGGTCGGCCGGCAGCGCGAAGCTGTGCGGCAGCTCGCCGGCGGCCATCACCGGGAAGTCTTCCTTCGGCAGGCAGCTCAGCTTGAAGCTGGAACGGCCGGCGCGCAGGTCGAGGCGCTGTTCGGCCTGCGTGAAGGTCAGCTCGACCTCGGCGCCTTCGGGCAGCTTGCGCACGATATCGTAGAAGGTATGCGCGGCCACCGTGGTGGCGCCGGACTTCGACACTTTCGCCGGCAGCTTCTCGACCACCGCGATATCGAGATCGGTGGCGGTGATTGCCAGCTTGTCGCCATCGGCTTCCAGCAGCACGTTCGACAGGATCGGGATCGTGTTGCGGCGCTCCACCACGCTCTGGACATGGCTCAGGGCGGTCAGCAGGACAGCACGCTCGATGGTCAGTTTCATGGTGGAAAACCGGTCATGTTTTTGTTGGTTTGCGGCAGTCGCTGCCGAGTCTGTCAACTATATCAAAGCCCCCCTGTGCACGCGAGGCATTTGCCCCTTCGGGGGGGCGTTTTTGCATGTGCGAAGGGCCCGCCTGTCAGCGAGCCCTTGCAGAAGTTAACTATTTGATTTTACGGGATTTTGCTGAAAAATCAGCTTTCCAGTTTGCGGCGCAGCAAATCGATGTCCTCGGCGAAGGCGGCATCGATCTCGCGCAGCTCCTCGATCTTGCGCACGGCATGCATCACCGTGGTGTGGTCGCGGCCGCCGAATTTACGCCCGATTTCGGGCAGCGAACGCGAGGTAAGCTGCTTGGCCAGATACATCGCCACCTGGCGCGGACGCGCCACGGCGCGGGCGCGACGCGGGCTGTGCATGTCGGCGAAGCGGATCGAATAATGCTCGGCGACGCGCTTCTGGATTTCCTCGATCGTCACCTTGCGGTCATTGGCGCGCAGCAGATCCTGCAGCACTTCCTGCGCCGAGGTGACGGTGACCGGCTTGCCAACCAGGCTGGCATAGGCCGAGATGCGGTTCAGCGCGCCTTCCAGCTCACGCACATTCGACGTGATGCGGCGGGCGAGGAATTCCAGCACCTCCTGCGGGATGTTGGTCAGGCCATTCTTCTCGGCCTTGGCCTGCAGGATCGAAAGGCGCAGTTCGAAATCGGTCGGATGAATGTCGGCGACCAGGCCCCAGCCGAGGCGCGAACGCATGCGCTCCTCGATACCTTCCAGATCCGACGGCGAACGGTCGCCGGAGACGATGATCTGGCGGTTCTGGTCGCAGAGCGCGTTGAAGGTGTGGAAGAACTCCTCCTGGGTGCTTTCCTTGCCGGCGATGAACTGGATGTCGTCGATCATCAGCACATCGACCGAGCGGAACTGCTCCTTGAAGGCCATCGTGTCCTTGAAACGCAGGGCACGGATGAACTGGTACATGAACTTTTCGGCCGAGAGATAGACCACGCGGCGCTCGGGGAAGCGCTGGCGGATATGCCAGCCGATCGCATGCATCAGATGGGTCTTGCCCAGACCGACGCCGCCATAGAGGAACAGCGGGTTGTAGGTCACGGTCGGGCTTTCGGCCACGCGCAAAGCGGCGGCACGGGCCAGTTCGTTGGACTTGCCGGTGATGAAGCTGTCGAAGGTGAAGCGCGGATCGAGCGGCGCGGACAATTCGCGCTCGACATCGTCCATGTCGCGCACCTGCAGGGCGGGACGGCCCGGCGCAGAGGAAGACGAGACAGACCCCGGACGGGCGGTCAGACCCGAGGGCGCACCCGGCTCGATCGCCGGCACGGTCGCCGCCATGGCCTTGCCGGCCTGCGGCGACTGGAGCGAGGCGGTCGGGCGGACATGGATGATCACGCGCCGCACGTCGGCGTTTTCCAGCCGCCAGATTTCGCGCAGGCGTTCGCTGTAATGATTGGCAACCCAGTCGCGCATGAAGCGCGTCGGCACGGCCAGGTGAACGTCACCGTCCTTGGCGAGGCCCTCATCGGCAAGCGCCAGCGGCTTCAGCCAGGAATTGAAGGCGGCATCGCCGAACGACACGCGCAGACGGGTACGGACCCGCTGCCACTGCACATCAAGCGGCTCGCCGGGTACACCGGGCTGCTGAGTGTCGGACATTTCAGACATGGAGACAGATTGCGGCTGCGGCTGGGACGACTTGACCATGACCGACCTCAGCCCTGGATCCAGGCGAGACCGGCAGCCTTCCAGCCACCCAATCGTCCACGATGTTTTTCGCCGTCCAGATCGCCTTCAAAACCGCCTGCAATATTATAGCAGGGGCCGAGGCCGGCGGCCGTCATGGCCTTGGCGGCAGCGCGCGAGCGGGCACCCGAACGGCAGAGGAAATACAGCGCCTGGCCCGGCTTCACACCCTGGCTGCGCAATTCATCGGCAAAACGCTCGTTCACACTCATCTCAGGATACAGTTGCCAGGACACGAATAGGGGACGCTTGTCGAGTTTGCCCAGATCAGGCGAACCGACGAAGGTCCATTCAGGTTGGGTACGAACGTCGATCAGCAGTGCGTTGGGGTCGTTCGCCAGCTGGTTCCAGGCTTCGGTCGTCGAGATGTCGCCAGCATAGTCTTTATCCCCCGCCATCACCGAAGCCAACATCCCCAACCTCGCGTTACGTTTTGTTGTTTCAAGTCTATGTTTTCGTCACGCGTGCTGTCAGTTGCGAAGCAGTGATTTCCAACACTGTGCCCTGAAGCGTCTCGCCCGTATGCGAAGCATCATTCGTGCTACGCGAGGCGGCCTTCAAAAGCTCTTCAACAAGCGGCAGCACAGGCATTAAAGGGAAATCGTCAGGGCCACGCAAGCGGACAGATGATGACTCCCCGAAAAATATTTTTACCTGTTGCAGATTTGGAACTTGCCGTTGCGAACTTGCGCCGTGGGCGTATAGCGCACGGACTAATCCCCTTGCTGATAAAACGTCTGCGAACATACCTGCGGCGTAAATCGTCCTTCGCAGGCGCATAAAAAAACATCGCCCGCTGCAAAAACAGACGGGCGATGTTCTTATGTCGTACAGCTTGTGTCTGCCGCGAGCGCGGCCGACAAAATCAAGCCATAGCTTTGACGCGGGCGTTCAGACGCGACAGCTTGCGCGAGGCAGTGCGCTTCTGGACCACCGACGTGCTCACGCTCTTGTCGAGGGCGGGCTGCGCCTTCTTCAGAGCGGCCGTCGCGGCAGCCTTGTCGCCAGAGGCGATTGCGGTTTCGAGGGTCTTCACAGCGGTGCGAACCTTGCTGCGACGGGCACGATTGACGGCCGTGCGCTTCTTGGTCTGGCGGGCGCGCTTCTCCGCGGACTTATGCTGAGCCATAGCTTGGAATTTCCGATAGTTTGTAAGATGCCTTGCGGCCAAATCGAGGCCGGGGTTATAGCCCCACCCCCGGCACGCGTCAACCCCGCCAAACGTGATGTGCGAACCGACTTTTCCAGCCTTTTCAGCCGTCTGACGGCGGCTTGCGGCGACCCGGCCGCGCCGGCATAGTGCGGCCATGCCTGACATCGCCTTGATCGCCCAAATGGTTTATCTGCTTGGCGGTGTTCTGTGTCTGGGTCTGGTCGCCCGCAGCCCGATCCCGGCCGCATTCTTCTGGGGTATCGGCGCCGCCCTTCATACAGCCATCGCACTGGCCGAATTGACGGCCCTGACAGGCTGGTCGGTACTGGCAGGACTGGAATCCGACCTTCGCTATCTGGCCTTCAGCCTGGGCCTCGTCGCCATTGCGCTCGGCGCCACCTTCAGCCTGATCATTCCGCCCGGCTCCAAACGCATCACCCTGTACACGGGTATCGCCATCGCGGTGGCAATTGCAGTCGCCGCCGATCGTCTGCCGCTGGGCAAACTGCCGCTGCCGCTGATCCTGCTCGGGATTCTCCTGCTCGCGGTTCTGGTCGGGCTGCGTCATCGCCCTGTTCCGGCACGCTGGCTGCTGCTCGGCCTGCTCGCCCTCGCCTTCGCCGAACTCGCCCGCTACCGCTATCTCGGTTTCGTGCCGCTATCGCCGGGCGAACTGTCGCGGATCTGTTTCGGCATCGCGCTTGCCGCTTTCGGCATGACCGCCGCCCGCGCCCGCTGACCCCTCCGGCGCATACCGGCAAAAGAGCCGCTTGCCGGAAATTATTTTAAATATAAAATATATTGCAGCCGGCGAACGGCCCAGCCAACCGGGCAGCCGGCCTGAAATCCAGGGGTAATCCAATGCGCATGACCATCGTCGGGGCCGGTCCGGCCGGCCTGTATCTGGCTCTGCTGATGAAAAAAGCCGATCCCGGCCATCAGATCATCATCTACGAGCGCAACCAGCCCGACGACACCTTCGGCTTCGGTGTGGTGTTTTCCGACGAGACCCTGAACCAGTTCCTGGCCGAGGATGCCGCGACCGCGCAGGCGATCCGCCAGAATTTCGCCTACTGGCATGAAATCGACGTGGTGGCCGGCGGCGAGACCATCCGGTCTGGCGGCCACGGCTTCTGTGGCCTGGCCCGCAAGAAACTGCTGCAGATCCTGCAGGAGCGCTGCGCGGCCGAAGGTGTGGTCCTGAAATTCGGCAGCGAGCAGCAGGATTTCGAACGTTTACGCCGCGACTGCGACCTGCTGGTCGGCGCCGACGGCATCAACAGCCTGGTGCGCGAGGCCTGGAAGCAGACCTTCCGGCCGAGCCTGGACTGGCGCCGCAACAAATTCGTCTGGCTGGGCACAACATTGCCACTGGACACCTTCACATTCATCTTCGAGGCAAACCAGCATGGCCTGTTCCAGGTCCATGCCTATCGCTTCGAGGACGGCCTCTCGACCTTCATCGTCGAGACGACGGAAGAGACCTGGCAGCGCGCCGGGCTCGACAAGGCAAGCGAGACCGACACCACCGCCTATTGCGAAACCCTGTTCGCGAAGCAGCTGAAGGGTCACAGGCTGCTGACCAACCGGTCGCTGTGGCGCACTTTCCCGACGATCAAATGCGAACGCTGGGTGCATGAGAATGTCGTGCTGATCGGCGACGCCGTGCATACCGCGCATTTCTCCATCGGCTCGGGCACCAAGCTCGCCATGGAAGATGCCATCGCGCTCAGCCGCGCGCTGAATGCCGGCCACCCGTCCGTACCGGCCGCGCTGAAGGCGTTCGAAGACGCCCGGCAAACCGAAGTGTCGATCCTGCAGCATGCGGCGCAGGTGTCGCTGGAATGGTTCGAGCACACGGATCGTTACCGCGATTTCGAGCCGATCCAGCTGGCGCTCAGCCTGCTGTCGCGCTCCAAGCGCATTACGTACGAGAATCTGCGCCTGCGCGATCCCGCCTTCATCGGCCAGATCGACCGCTGGTTTGCCGAGAAGGCTGCGAAAGACCT
>JAEYSS010000082.1 GCA_023434425.1 Pseudomonadota bacterium
CTCGCCACCGGCGGGCCCAGCATCCCGAAAATGGGCGCCACCGGCTTTGCCTATGAGGTGGCGCGGCAGTTCGGCATCCATGTGATCGCACCGAAGCCGGCGCTGGTGCCGCTCACCTTTTCCGCCACCGACACGGTGCGCTGGGACGGCATGGCCGGCGTCGCCGTGCCGGACGCGGTGGCCAGCATCGGCAAGCGTAAATTCCGTGAGGCCGTGCTGTTCACCCATCGCGGCCTGAGCGGCCCGGCGATTTTGCAGATTTCGAGCTACTGGGAGCAGGGCGAACGGCAGCAGCCGGTCACGCTCGATCTCTGCCCCGGCACGGACCTTTTCGCCGCGCTGAAAGCGGCCCGCACCGCGCATCCGAAGCAGGAGCTGACCACGCAGCTGGAGCGCCACCTGCCGGCGCGGCTGGCGAAGCGCATCGTCGAGCTGAACAACGCGCCCGGCCGTATTGCCGATCTCAGCGATGCGAAGCTGCAGGCGGTGGCCGCGCTGGCGAAAGCCTGGCAGTTCGCCCCGGCCGGCAGCGAAGGCTATGCCAAGGCCGAGGTCACGCTGGGCGGCATCGACACGGCCGCGCTGTCGTCGCAGACGATGGAGGCCAAAGCCGTGCCGGGCCTCTATGCGATCGGCGAGGCGGTGGATGTCACCGGCCATCTCGGCGGCTTCAATTTCCAGTGGGCCTGGTCGTCGGGGTTCGCCTGCGGGCAGTCTCTCTGAGAGGAAACAGTCGCTTTAGCGGCCGGCCACAACCTGGTCACAGCCGGCCTGCGCGTTTCAGCCGCTGCCGCTGCCACCGCCCTCGATGACGCCGAAGGTCTTAGACTTCTGGTTCCGCTCCGCCAGGTCGAAGCCGTCGGAGGCCAGACCACGGCGCAGCAGTTCGCGCACGGCGGCCGCCCGGCTCGGCATCTGGCGCTTGAAACGCCAGTCGTCCAGCGCGGTTAGCTCGTCAGGGGTCAGCATGATCTGGAGCCTTTCGGCCCGGGCCTGATTGTCGCTCATGGCTCGGTCTCTTTCGCGGTCGTTCCTATGAGTAACTGACGGCTTATGAGTAAGTTTCATGGCCAAGCTGCGTTTTTTCTGCGCCAGTTGTGCAGAAACAGTAATCGGCACCCTCGGCTAAGTTTAAGCGATTAAAAACGTTAGGTTTTTTCCCGCATGGCGAGCACACTCATGGGCAAGGAGAACGCCATGACTTGCCGCCGCCGCCCCCGGTCACCCGACTTTGTGCACTGCCACATCCGGCCTCACGACTGCAGCGAGGCCGCACGATGACCCGGGGCCTGACCGACCGCGACAGCTTCCTGAAACTGCAGCCCGCCGCGCAGGCGACTCTGCTGCGCCAGGCTCTGCTGTTGTATCTCACTGCGCTGGAACTGGCGAATCACAATCCGGACGACTGGGAATCCGCCGCCTTCCTCGCGGCGCTGGATCACCTCGCGGCGCGGTCGCCACTGCAGGCCTATGACGAGGTCGAGCGCATGCTGCTGCCGGTGTCGCAGCGCCCGCAGTCGCCGCCGGCCCGGCCGCCGCAGTCACCGCCCTATGAGCGCAAGGACGAGCGCCGGCAGGGCGGGCGTCGCAGCACCGACATCCTCCGCGTACAGGCGGCCGGTGCGGACGGCGCGCGTCCGCTGCCGCCCGAAAAGCTCGACCGCAACGGCATGCGCCGCCGCCTGCTGCAGCTCAGCGCGGTGCAGCCGCCGTCGCTCGACCAGGCCGATGCCCGCCGCAGCGTGCTGGCCCGCACCAGCCGCCGCCATGCCGCCGCCATGGGCGCCGAAAGCTAGGACGACGGAGACGGCGCATCTCGTCATCCTCGCGCCCCTCCAATACCCCGTCATCCTCGGGCTTGACCCGAGGATCTCAGGCAGGACGGCGAAAGATCCCCGGCTCAAGGCCGAGGATGACGATCATTGGAGAAGGCTCGTGTTGACGGGTCTTCTAACCCCAACATTGTCATGGCCGGGCTTGACCCGGCCATCCACGCCTTACGTCGCCGCCTCCGCCGCGCGCTGCTTCGCCAGTTCGGCCTCCAGGCTGCCGGGCGTGACTTCCGGCACGATCTGCCGGCTCTCGAAAATCTCCACGCTGGCGAAGATGCCCTCTATGAAATAGGGATCGCGCGCGATATGTGCCTCCAGTGCGGCGCGATCCGGCAAATCCAGCACCATCAGGCTGCCGACCACGCGGCCGGCCTCATCCAGCATTGGCCCGCCATAGAGGAACACCGCGCGACAGGTGGCGACGAAGTCCAGATGCGCCCCGCGATGCTGCGCGCGCAGCGTGCTGTCGGGTTTGTCTTTGGCGTAGAGGAATGAAGGGAGAGAACGGCAAAGAAAATTGCCAATGCCGCCCAAAGAGGTATGACATTCCAAGAATACAGGGTTATCGAATTATCATGCCTGAGTAATATTATATTACTTATCAATATCTTATGAGGAATTATAACAATAATCCGTTGCTCGGCCGTCCAAAGGGAATATTGATTTTTAATCAATGTAAGCGTATATCGACTTCATCCAACGCCCCCCGCTACATTACTGTGGAGGCGTTGGGCTACAGAGGGCCCCTGCGGGGGCCCTTTTACGTTTCGGGGGGAACGTAGAATGCGCGCCGCAATTTTCGTCGATGCCGGCTACTTGTTTGCACAAGGCTCAACAGCTCTTGCCGGCGCCAAGCAGCCCCGCTCAAGCCTTCGGTTAAATGAGACAGCTGCAATCGCTGAATTAAATGCCGTTGCGGTCGCAAAAGCCACAAGTTGCTCTCTCTTGCGCATCTATTGGTACGATGGGGTCAATAGCTATAAGGGCCCGACTTTAGAGCAAACAGCATTAGCACATCTTGATAATGTTAAGTTGCGGCTCGGGTTCATTAATAGTCTTGGTCAGCAAAAAGGCGTCGATTCATTGATAGTTACAGATCTAATTGATCTGGCCAGAAATCATGCGATTTGTGATGCGGTGCTGCTGTCTGGAGACGAAGACGTTCGTATCGGCGTGCAAATTGCTCAAAATTATGGTGTGCGAGTACACCTGATCGGAATTACTCCTAGTCGTGGTTCCCAGTCAAAACTGCTTCTTCAAGAATCTGACACGACGACCGAGTGGGATGCTGCCACCGTAGCAAAGTTTTTGTCGATAACACCTCCAATGGCTGCAGCAGTGCAACCAGCGACACAGCCAACTTCTGCACAGCAAGGATCGAATGCTAAAGTAACAGCACTCGCCCTGACGCCTGTAGGCTTATCTCCACAGTTGGAATCCATTGTAGATGCGTTAATCGTAACTTTAGATAGCGCGGCGCTGGTGAATCTGAAAGCGCATTGGCAAAATAAGTCAGACGTTCCGCCGGAGTACGATGGAAAGCTAATCGCTCGTTGTGGCGCAGCACTTAATCGCGCGCTCACGCTAACGGAACGCAAGCTAGTTCGTAAAAATTTCCGAGATAAGACCTGTTAGTTAGAACGCATTGATGTCGGCCCAAGATCAAAAACCGGTCACCGAAGGCGTCGCCTTCGATTACATCATTGTCGGCGGGGGAACGGCCGGGCTGCTGCTCGCCAACCGGCTGTCGAAAAATCCCAGCCACAACGTCCTGGTGATCGAGGCCGGCGGGCGCGACAACTGGATCTGGCATCACATTCCCATCGGCTATCTGTTCGCCATCGGCAATCCGCGCGCCGACTGGTGCTACAAGACCGAGCCGGTGCCGGGGCTGAACAACCGCTCCATCGGCTATGCACGCGGCAAGGTGATCGGCGGCTGCACGGCGATCAACGCCATGGTCTACATGCGCGGCCAGGTGCAGGATTACGACACCTGGGCGCAGATGGGCCTCACCGGCTGGGGCTGGGACGATGTGCTGCCCTATTTCCTGCGCCACGAGGATCATGAACTCGGCAAGGCCGATCTGGATGGCAAACCGATCCACAATGCCGGCGGCGAATGGCGCGTGGAAAATGCGCGCGTGCGCTGGCCGCTGATCGAGGCGGTGGCCGCGGCCGGCGCGCAGATCGGCATTCCGCGCGTCAGTGATTTCAATCTCGGCAGCAACGAGGGCTCGGGCTATTTCCAGGTCAACCAGAAGAGGGGGATGCGCTGGTCCACGGCTTCCGCCTTCCTCAAACCCGTGCTGGAGCAGCGCCGCAATATCACCCTGCTGCTGAAGACCCAGGTCGAGAAGATCGAATTCGACAGGTCCGCTTCGGGCAGCGGCCGGCCGCGCGCGGTGGCGGTGCTGCTGTCGGACGAGTCCGGGCGGCGGCGCTATACGGCGAGCCGCGAGATCATCCTGTCGGCCGGCGCGATCAACTCGCCGCAGCTGCTTCAGTTAAGTGGTATCGGACCTGCAGAACTGCTGAAGCAACACGGCATAGACGTGGTGCATGATCTGCCCGGCGTGGGCGAAAACCTGCAGGACCACCTGCAGCTGCGCATGATCTACAAGGTGACGGGGCTGAAAACCATCAACGAGACGGGCTGGTTCGGCAAAGGCCTGATGGGGCTCGACTACATGCTGCGCCGGCGTGGGCCGCTCACCATGGCGCCGTCTACCTTCGGGATGTTCACGCGCTCGTCGCCCGATCACGACACGCCGAATGTGGAATTCCATATCCAGCCGCTGTCGCTCGATGCCTTCGGCTCGCCGCTTCACAGTTTCCCGGCCTTCACGGCCTCGATCTGCAACCTGCGCCCGACCAGCCGCGGCCATGTGCGGATCAAGTCGGCCGATCCGCGCCAGGCGCCGGCGATCCAGCCGAATTATCTCTCCACCGAAGACGACATGCGCGTGGCGATCGACTCCCTCAAACTGACGCGCCGCCTGGT
>JAEYSS010000083.1 GCA_023434425.1 Pseudomonadota bacterium
TGCCGGCACCTGATGCGCCGACCAGCGCCGCTTTCCGGCCCGGCGGCACGACCAGGCTCACCCCATGCAGCGCGGTCTTGTCGGCGGCATAGCGGAAACTGACATTCTCCAGGCGGATCTCGCCGCCATTGACCTGCAGCGGTTTGGCATCAGTGCGTTCCGCGATGGTCGGCTTGATGTCGAGGATGGTGAAGATACGGTCGGCCGCGGCGAGGCCTTCCTGCATCGCGGTCTGCATGGTGGCGAGGGATTTGAGCGGCTGATAGGCGGTCAGGGCGGCATAGATGAAGGCGGTCAGCGTGCCGAGCGTCAGGGTCTCGCTGCTGCCGCCGATATAGATCACCACGGCCACGGCTATGCCGCCTAGTGCCTCAGTCGTCGGGCTGGCGGCAGCGCGGGCACGCACCACCTTCATCATGTGGCCGAGGCGGGTGTCGACCGACCGCCGGGCGCGATCGATCTCGCGCTGTTCCATGCCATAGGCCTTGACCATGCGCGCGCCTTCGAAGGTCTCGCTCAGGATCGTGGTAAGCTTACCGGTTTCCTGCTGGCCCTTGGCAGAACTCTTGCGTGTCTTGCGACCCAGCCGCCGCGTGCTCAGGCCGACAAAGGGGAAGATCACGCAGACGATCAGCGCGAACTGCCAGTTCATGCTGAACATGACGCCGGTGAGGAAGATCAGGCTGAGTGAATCCTTGACCATGCCGGTCAGCGCCTTGGTAACGGCTTCGCGCAGCAGCGTGGCGTCGAACAGGAAGCTGGAAATCAGCTTGCCGGAATGCATGTCATGCAGCCAGGCCAGGTCGGCATGGATCAGGTGGCTGTAAAGCCGGATCTGGGTATCGGCGATCACCTTCTCGCCGAAGCTGGTCATCAGCGTGCCTTCGAAATAGGTCGCGACACCCTTGATCACCACCACGATCACCACCGCAATCGGGATCATCATCGTCCAGTAGGGATCGCGCTGGGTGAAGACCTGGTCGATGGCCGGCTTCAGCAGCCAGGCGGTGGCAGCCGTCATCGCCGCCACCACGATCATGGCGACGAGCGCGAGGGCGAGCGAGCCCAGATGCGGCTTGACCTGCTCACCCAGCAGCCGGCGCAGCAGTTTGCCGCTGCTGGCATGGGCCGGCTGGGAATGGTCGGACGAGGCGGCTGAAGTCACCGGAAATCCGTCTTAATCCAAGGCGTTAAAAGCCTGCGTGCTATAGCATGCGGCAGCCGCTGCGGCCAGCGCGGCCGACGACGGAAACCCGATATGGCAGCTGGAAAGGGGCTTTACAACCGCTGTTTGGCCGCCGCCGCCACGGCTTCGGGCGTGATGCCGAAATGCTTGTAGAGCTGCTCGTAGGGGCCCGAAGCGCCGAAACTGCTCATGCCGACGAAACCGCCCCTGATGCCAAGATAACGGTCCCAGCCCTGGCGCACACCGGCCTCGACCGCGATTCGCACCGTGTCGGGGCCCAGCGTCTTTTCCTGGTAGGCCTCGTCCTGGCCGTTGAACAGTTCGAAGCTCGGCATCGACACCACGCGGGTCGGCACGCCATCCTTCTGCAGCAGGTCGCGGGCGGTCATGGCGATGGCGATTTCCGAGCCGGTGGCCAGCAGTGTGACCTTCGCCGCGCCACCTTCGGCAGCAACCAGTTCGTAGCCACCCCTGGCGACCAGATTCTCGTCGGTATGCGTGGTGCGCACGGCCGGCAGATCCTGGCGGGTCAGGGCCAGCACGCTCGGACGATGTTTCTGCTGCAGGGCGACCTGCCAGGCCTCGGCGGTTTCCACCGCATCGGCCGGGCGCAGTACGAGGAGATTCGGGATGGCACGCAGCGCGGCGATATGCTCGACCGGCTGATGCGTCGGGCCGTCTTCGCCCAGACCGATGGAGTCATGCGTCATCACGTAGATGACACGCTGCTCCATCAGGGCCGAGAGGCGGATCGACGGGCGACAGTAATCCGTGAAGACCAGGAAGGTGCCGCCATAGGGGATCAGGCCGCCATGCAGCGCGATGCCGTTCATTGCTGCGGCCATGCCGTGCTCGCGCACGCCGTAATAGACATATCGGCCGCTGTAGTCGCCGGGCTTCACCGGATTGAGGCCGGCGGTCTTGGTGTTGTTCGAACCGGTGAGGTCGGCCGAGCCGCCCAGCGTTTCCGGCGTCACCGGATTAATCACTTCCAGCGCCATCTGCGACGACTTGCGGGTCGCCCATTTGGGTTTGTCAGCCGCGAGCTTCTGCTTGTAGTCCGAAATCGTTCTGTCGAAATTCGCCGGCAGATCGCCCTTGATGCGGCGGTCCCATTCGGCGCGCTGTTCGGCCGGCAGCGCGGCATGCAGCTTTTCCCAGGCGGCCGACTTGGCCGCGCCGGCGCTGCCCACGGCGCGCCAGGCATTCAGGATGGCCTCGGGAATCTCGAAGGCGGCATGCGGCCAGCCGAGTTTCTCGCGGGTGCCCTTGATTTCCTCGGCGCCGAGCGGCGAGCCGTGCGTGGCGGCGGTGCCGGCCTTGGTCGGTGCGCCATAACCGATCACGGTGCGGCAGGCGATCAGGCTCGGCTTGTCGCTCTTCTGCGCCGCTGCAATCGCGCCAGCCACGGCTTCCGCATCGTGACCGTCGACAGCGATAGTGGCCCAGCCGCTGGCCTGGAAGCGCTTGATCTGGTCGTCCGACACCGACAGGCTGGTCGGGCCGTCGATGGAAATCTGGTTGTCGTCCCACAGCACGATCAGCTTGTTCAGCTTCAGGTGGCCAGCCATCGAAATGGCCTCGTGGCTGATGCCTTCCATCAGGCAGCCGTCGCCGGCGATCACATAGGTGTAGTGGTCGACCAGCTTGTCGTTGAACTGCGCCGCCGTCACGCGCTCGGCCAGCGCCATGCCGACGGCGGTGGCGATGCCCTGGCCCAGCGGGCCTGTGGTGGTTTCGATGCCGCCGGCATGGCCGAATTCCGGATGGCCGGCGGTGCGCGCGCCGATCTGGCGGAAGCGCTTCAGCTCGTCCAGCGTCATATCCTGATAGCCGGTCAGGTAGAGCAGGGCATAGAGCAGCATCGAACCATGGCCGGCCGACAGCACAAAGCGGTCGCGGTCGGGCCAGGCCGGGGTCTTCGGGTCAAATTTCAGGAAACGGCTGAACAGCACGGTGGCCACGTCGGCCATGCCCATCGGCATGCCGGGATGGCCGGAATTGGCGGCCTGGACGGCATCCATCGCCAGCGCGCGGATGGCATTGGCCATCTCGGCATGGCTGACCGGGGCGGAGTGGCGGGGGGCGGCGGCAGGCTGCAGCATAATGAGGGAATCCGGCGTCAGAGGCGGCGAAAGCGGCCGGACCTTGCCGGGCAAAGCCGGGCACGTCAACCCATGCCCTGCCACCCCCGTCTAGATGTGGTGCAGATGCTCAGAATTCCTGCCAGTCGTCCTCATCGGCGGCTTTGGCGGCCGCTGCCGGGGCCGGGCGGGCCGGAGCAGCAGGAGCCGGGGGAATCGCCGGTTTCCGGGCTGCCGCCGGGGCCGGTTTCAGGGCAGCCGGCCTGACCGCCGACGCAGTCGCCGGTGCCGGTCTGGCAGGTGCTGATGGCGCGACCGGTGCCGGCCGGGCGCTGCCGTCCAGCTTGAAGAAGCCGACCAGGTTGGCCAGCTCGTTGGCCTGGCCGGACAGGCTCTGCGCCGCCGCCGTGGTCTCTTCCACCAGCGCCGCGTTGCGCTGGGTCATCTCATCCATGCTGCCCACCGCGGTGTTGATCTGGTCGAGGCCGGTCGCCTGCTCGCGGCTGGCGGCAGCGATCTCGGCGACGATATCGCTCACTTTCTTGATGGCGTTGACGATCTCGGTCAGCGAACCACCGGTCTGATTGACCAGCGAGGCGCCGGTTTTCACCTG
>JAEYSS010000099.1 GCA_023434425.1 Pseudomonadota bacterium
GAATACGGCGGCCTCGGCCTCGATTACTCGTATCAGATGGTGATGATCGAAGCGCTCGGCCATATCAACTGCGGCGGCGTGCCGATGGGGCTCGGCGTGCAGACCGATATGGGCACGCCGGCGCTCAGCCGCTTCGGCTCGGACGAGCTGCGCAGGGAATTCCTTAGCCCCGCCATTGCCGGCGATCAGGTGGTCTGCCTCGGCGTTTCCGAAGTCGGCGCCGGGTCCGACGTGGCCGCGATCAAGACCACGGCCAGGAAAGACGGCGGCGATTACGTCATCAACGGCGGCAAGATGTGGACCACCAACGGCACCCAGGCCGACTGGATGTGCCTGCTGGCCAATACCGGCGACGGGCCGATCCACCAGAACAAGTCGCTGTTCTGCCTGCCGATGAAAACCAAAGGCGTCAGCATCGCGCGCAAGCTCGACAAGATGGGCATGCGAAGCTCGGATACCGCGCAGGTTTATCTGGATGACGTGCGCATCCCGCAGCGCTATCTGATCGGCCAGGAAGGTCATGGTTTCGTCTACCAGATGCAGCAGTTCCAGGAAGAGCGGCTGTGGTGCGCCTTCTCCTCGCTGATGGCCTTCGACCGCCATATCGACGAGACGATCGAATATACCCGCCAGCGCAAGGCCTTCGGCCAGTCGATCCTGGACAACCAGGTGGTGCATTTCCGCCTGGCCGAGCTGCGCACCGAGGTGGAGCTGCTGCGCTCGATCAGCTATCGCGCCGCCGATCTGATGCTGAAGGGCGAAGACGTTACGCTGCTGGCCTCGATGGCCAAGCTGAAAGCGGGCCGGCTGGCGCGCGAGATCACCGATGCCTGCCTGCAGTATTTCGGCGGCATGGGCTTCATGAACGAAACGCCGATCAGCCGCGCCTATCGCGACAGCCGGCTGGCGTCCATCGGCGGCGGCGCCGATGAAGTGATGCTTGGCATCATCTCGAAATACATGGGCATCCTGCCGGGCAAGAAGAAGTGATGTCCTCCAGGTTGGCCACCCCAAAAGTGTCATGCCCGGACTTGATCCGGGCATCCACGTGGTTGGGTCACGAAGAAAAGACGTGGATGGCCGGGTCAAGCCCGGCCATGACAAGGTAGGTTTATGCGCGCGGACTTCACCACCATCCTCGTGGCCAATCGCGGCGAGATTGCCTGCCGGGTGATCCGCTCGGCAACGGCGCTCGGTTATAAAACGGTGGCGGTCTATTCCGAGGCCGATGCCGGCGCGCTGCATGTGCAGTCCGCCGACCAGGCCTTTTGTATCGGCCCGGCGGAGGCAAGGCAGAGTTATCTGAATATCGACGCCGTGATCGCGGCGGCGAAGGCCACCGGCGCCGAAGCGGTGCATCCGGGCTATGGTTTCCTGTCGGAGAATGCAGACTTTGCCAGGGCTTGCGCCGAGGCCGGTCTGGTATTTATCGGCCCGCCGGCGGACGCCATCGCCGCGATGGGCAACAAGGCGGCCGCCAAGCAGCGCATGATTGCCGCCGGCGTGCCCTGTGTGGCGGGTTATCAGGGTGCCGACCAGTCCGATGCGACGCTGACGAAAGCGGCGGAAAAGATCGGCCTGCCGGTGATGGTGAAGGCGGCGGCCGGCGGCGGCGGGCGCGGCATGCGGCTGGTGCAGACTGCCGCCGATCTCGGCGATGCGATCCGTACCGCGCGCGCCGAAGCGGAAAATGCCTTCGGTTCGGGCGAACTGATCCTGGAGAAAGCCGTGGTGAACGGCCGCCATATCGAGATCCAGGTCTTCGCCGACACGCATGGCAATGTGATTCATCTCGGCGAGCGCGATTGCAGCGTGCAGCGCCGGCACCAGAAGGTGATCGAGGAAGCGCCGTCGCCGGCGGTGGATGAAAGCTTGCGCGCGCAGATGGGGGCAGCAGCGGTGGCGGCGGCCAAAGCCATTCAGTATGTCGGCGCCGGCACGGTGGAATTCCTGCTCGACGCCAATGGCCGCGACTTCTACTTCCTCGAAATGAACACCCGCCTGCAGGTCGAGCATCCGGTGACCGAGGCGATCACCGGCCTCGATCTGGTGGCCCTGCAGATCCGCGTCGCCGCCGGCGAGACACTGCCGCTGATGCAGGAGGATGTGCGGCTTACCGGCCATGCCATCGAGGTGCGGCTCTATGCGGAATCGCCTGCGCAGAATTTCCTGCCGCAATCGGGCATGCTGGCGCTGTGGTCGCCACCCGGACATATTCGTGTCGATCACGGCCTGCACGGCCGGGATCAGGCGATCACGCCCTTCTACGATCCGATGATCGCCAAGCTGATCGCCCATGGCGGCACACGCGACGAGGCGCGCCGTCGCCTGATCGCCGCCCTGGAGCAGACGGCGGCACTTGGCATCAGTACCAATCGCGGCTTCCTGATCGATCTTCTGTCTCATGAAGAATTTGCGGCTGGTAGAGCGACCACGGCTTTCATCCCGCAGCATTTTCCCAGTATCGCCGCAGCCGCAGCCGATGCGGACCTGCAGGCCGTCGCGGCTTTGCTGTGGTTCGAACGCGGCGCCGCGCAATACGGCCACGATCCGGCCCATGCCTGGTCGTCGAATGGCAGCCTCGCCTGGCCGGTAAAGCTCGGCATCGGCGAGGCGACCGCAAAGCTTTCAGTGACGGTGCTCGGCCCGGATCGCTACCGCATCGAGGCGGCCGATTACATGGTGACGGCGCGCGGCGAGACCCGTCTGCGCGTCCTGGCTGGCGGCGTCGAACGCGACGTCACTTACGCCTTTGCCGGCGACGCGCTGCATCTGTGCAGCGGCGCCGCGGATCTGTCCTGCCGCGATCTGACCTGGGCGCCGCCGGCCGAAGCCGAAGGTACCGCCGAGCGCGAACTGCGCGCGCCGATGAATGGCAGGATCGTGGCCGTGCTGGCAGCGGCCGGCGATCAGGTGAAAAAAGGCCAGCGTCTCGTCGTGATGGAGGCGATGAAAATGCAGCATGAGATGGTGGCCCGCGTGGACGCCACCGTCGATGCGCTGCCGGTCCGGGTCGGCGACCAGGTGGCGACGCGGCAGCTGCTCGCGGCGCTGACGCCCGTGCAGCCATGAGCGAAATGCCCAAGGACGCGCAGCCCCGCGCCACGTTGCGGCCGATCATCGAGGCCGATGCGGAGGGCTACCGCGCCTGCCTCGATCGCGTGGCCGCCGAGCGGCGCTATCTGGCCTTCACCGCGGCGCCGCCGCTGCAGGAGGTGAAATACTACATCAAGGCCATGCTGCAGCGCGGCCTGCCGTTCATCGTTGCCGTCGATGGCGACGACCGCGTGGTCGGCTGGTGCAATATTCATGTGCTGCCGCAGACCGAGCATCGCGTCGGCTTCTCCCATGTCGGCACCATCGGCATGGGACTGGATGCGGCGCATCGCGGCAAGGGACTGGGGCGCGAGATGCTGCAATCGGTGTTCGATATCGCCGGCCGCGTCGGCATCGAACGCGTCGAATTGCAGGTCTATGCCAGCAATGAATCGGCCGTGAAGCTCTACCGCAAATTCGGCTTCGTCACCGAGGGCATCAAGTCCCGCGCGCGCAAGATCGATGGGCAATACGACGACATCATCATGATGGCGCGGCTGCGTCCGCCCACTAAAAGCGGCGGATAACGCATGCTCGGCGCCTCGCCCTATTACACGCCCGACCACGAGGCCTTCCGCGACCAGCTGCGCCGTTTCGTGGCGAAGGAAATCACACCTTTCGCCGACGCCTGGGACGAGGCCGGCGAATTCCCGCGTGAACTCTACAAAAAGGCAGCCGCCATCGGCCTGCTGCAGCTGAATTTCCCGGAGGAACATGGCGGCATAACTGCCGACCGCTTCTATGCCATCATCGCCGGCCAGGAACTGGCGCGCGCCGGTTCCGGCGGCGTCGCCGCCTCGCTGATGAGCCACACGATCGGCTGTCCGCCGATTGCCAGGCTGGGCTCGGAGCATCTGAAACGCCGCGTGCTGCCCGGCGTGCTGGCGGGCGAGAAGATTTCCGCGCTGGCCATCACCGAACCCGGTGGCGGTTCGGATGTGGCGAATCTCAAGACCACGGCGAAGCTGGACGGCGACCATTACGTCCTGCGCGGCGAAAAGACGTTTATTACTTCAGGCATGCGCGCCGACTTTTACACGGTGGCGGTGCGCACCGGCGATCCCGGCATGGGGGGCATATCGCTGCTGCTGGTCGAACGCGACACGCCGGGTTTCATGCGTACGCCGCTGAAGAAAATGGGCTGGTGGGCCTCGGATACCGCAACGCTGCATTTCGACGACTGCCGCGTGCCGGCGGAAAACCTGATCGGGCCGGAAAATGCCGGCTTCCGCGGCATCATGCTCAATTTCAACGACGAGCGGCTCGGGCTGTCCGCCGGCGCCATCGGCTTCGCCCGCGTCGCCTATGAAGACGCACTGGACTATGCCCGCCAGCGCGAGACCTTCGGCAAACACCTGATCCGGCATCAGGTGATCCGCCACAAGCTGGTGGATATGGCGCAGCGCATCGAGGCGAGCCAGGCCATGCTGGA
>JAEYSS010000241.1 GCA_023434425.1 Pseudomonadota bacterium
GATGCGCGTCGCGCCAAGGGTGAAGTCGGCCTGCTGGAAGGTATTCCGCTCGCGATCAAGGATCTGTTCGCCACCAAAGGCGTGCTGACCACCGCGGCCAGCCATATCCTCGATGGCTTCAAGCCGGAATACGAGTCGACCGCCACCGCCAACCTGTGGAAGCAGGGCGCGGTGATGTTGGGCAAGCTGAACCTCGACGAATTCGCCATGGGTTCGTCGAACGAGACCAGCTATTACGGCCCGGTCACCAATCCCTGGCGCGCGCAGGATGGCACCAAGCTGGTGCCCGGCGGCTCGTCGGGCGGTTCGGCCGCAGCCGTCTCCGCCGGCTTCGCACTCGGCGCCACCGGCACCGATACCGGCGGCTCGATCCGCCAGCCGGCTTCGCTCTGCGGCATCACCGGCATCAAGCCGACCTATGGTCGCGTCTCGCGCTGGGGCATCGTGGCCTTCGCGTCGTCGCTCGACCAGGCCGGTCCGATGACCCGCACGGTGCGTGACTCTGCGCTGATGCTGCAGGCCATGGCCGGTTTCGATCCGAAGGACAGCACCTCGGTGGACCGTCCCGTGCCCGATCTCGTCGCCAATCTGGATGGCGGCGTGAAGGGCATGCGGATCGGCATTCCGCGTGAATACCGCATGGATGGTATGGATGCCGAGATCGTCGCGCTGTGGGAGCAGGGCAAGCAGTGGCTGAAGGATGCCGGCGCCGAGATCATCGACATCAACCTGCCGCATACCCATTACGCCCTGGCGACCTATTACATCGTCGCGCCGGCCGAAGCCTCGTCGAACCTCGCGCGCTATGACGGCGTGCGCTACGGCCTGCGCGTGCCGGGCAAGGATCTGACCGAGATGTACGAGAATACCCGCGGCGAAGGGTTCGGCCGCGAGGTGCAGCGTCGCATCATGATCGGCACTTATGTTTTGTCGGCCGGTTATTACGACGCCTATTACACCAAGGCGCAGAAGGTGCGGACGCTGATCAAGAAGGACTTCGAGCAGGCCTTCCAGCGCGTCGATGCCATCCTGACGCCGACCGCGCCGAATGCTGCTTTCCCGATCGGTATGAAGAACGACGATCCTGTCACCATGTACCTGAACGACGTCTTCACCGTGCCGACCAGCCTGGCCGGTTTGCCCGGCATGTCGGTGCCGGCGGGGCTCAGCAGCGGCGGGCTTCCGTTGGGCCTTCAGCTGATCGGCAAGCCGTTCGAAGAGGCGCAGCTGCTGCGCGTCGGTCAGACGCTGGAGAAAGCCGCAAACTTCACCGCCAAACCCACCGCCTGGTGGAGGTCGTAACATGGCTGAGAAAGATTATATCCAGGGCGCCACGGGTCCGTGGGAGATCGTGATCGGCATGGAAGTGCATGCCCAGGTCTCGTCGAAGTCCAAGCTGTTCTCCGGCGCAGACACGACGTTCGGCGCCGAGCCCAACCATCAGGTCAGCCTCGTCGATGCGGCGATGCCCGGCATGCTGCCGGTGATCAATGCCTATTGCGTTGAGCAGGCGGTACGCACCGGCCTTGGCCTGAAGGCACAGATCAACCTGCATTCGGTGTTCGACCGCAAGAACTACTTCTACGCCGATCTGCCGCAGGGTTATCAGATAAGCCAGTATCTGCAGCCGGTGGTGGGCAAGGGCGAGTTGCTGCTCGACATGCCCGATGGCGGCACGCGGACCATTGGCATCACGCGTTTGCATCTGGAACAGGATGCCGGCAAGAGCCTGCATGACCAGAACCCGCGCGAGAGCTTCATCGACCTGAACCGTTCGGGCGTGGCGCTGATGGAAATCGTGTCGGAACCCGACATGCGCAATTCGGAAGAGGCGGGGCTTTATCTGAAGAAGCTGCGCACCATCCTGCGCTATCTCGGCACCTGCGACGGCAATATGGACGAAGGCTCGATGCGCGCCGACGTCAACGTCTCCGTCCGCAAGCCGGGCGGCCCGCTGGGCACGCGTTGCGAGATCAAGAACGTCAATTCCGTGCGTTTCGTGCAGCAGGCGATCGAATACGAAGCCCGCCGCCAGATCGAGATCCTGGAAGACGGCGGCAAGATCGACCAGGAGACCCGCCTGTTCGATACCGGCAAGGGCGTGACGCGCAGCATGCGCTCGAAGGAAGAAGCGCATGACTACCGCTACTTCCCCGACCCGGATCTGCTGCCGCTGGAATTCGAGCAGGGCTGGGTGGACGGCATCAAGGCCACGCTGCCCGAACTGCCGGACGAGAAGAAGGCACGTTTCATCGAGAAACTGGGCCTGAGCCCCTATGATGCCTCCGTGCTGGTGGCCGAGAAGGAGTCGGCCGACTTCTATGAGAAAGTGGCGAAGGGCCGCGACGGCAAGCTGGCTGCCAACTGGGTGATCACCGAGTATTTCGGCCTGCTCAACAAGTCGGGCCAGTCGATGGACGAGTTCGTCATCACCGCCGAAAAGCTCGGTGGGTTGATCGACCTGATCGCCGACAACACGATCTCCAACCGCCTGGCCAAGGATGTCTTCGCCCTGATGGTCGAAACCGGCAAGGATGCCACCACCATCGTCGAAGAGAAGGGCATGCGGCAAGTCACCGATACCGGCGCGATCGAGAAGGTGATCGACGAGGTGATGGCGGCCAATCCAGACAAGGTGGCCGAGTATCGTTCGGGCAAGGACAAGCTGTTCGGCTTCTTTGTCGGCCAGACCATGAAGGCCTCGGGCGGCAAAGCCAATCCGGCCGCCGTCAACGAGCTGCTGAAGAAGAAACTGGCCGGCTGAACCTGCGCGCCGCGTGCGGCGCGTGACCAAGCTGTGAACAGGAAGCTGTGCCGGGCCGGGGTCGATTGACCCCGGCCTTTTTTCTGGCAGTTTCGCGGGATTATTTTTGGTCTGTACCGTTCCGGTTGGCCCCGGATGAGGATCCCCGATGATTCGCTCTGCGTTCCTTTGCGCCACCCTTCTTCTCGTGCTTGCCGGTTGTACCTCCCGGCGCGAGACCGATCCCGGGCGTTCGGCCAGCGAAATGCTTTTATTCTCCGCGGCCGCGGACCGTGCGGCTGACAAGCTCACTTTCAACCTGCACCCCGGCACCAAGGTTTTCATCGATGCCACGTATGTAGAAGGTACCGACAGCAAGTATGTGGTCAGTTCGATCCGCGACCGTGTCGCACGCAAGGGCGGCGACATCATGGACGACAAAGGCAAGGCAGATCTGGTCATCGAGCCGCGTATCGGCGCGCTGTCGGTGGATCGCGACCGCACGCTGTTCGGCACGCCGGCGCTGCCAGTCCCGCTGGTCGGTATCGAGATTCCAGAGGTTGCACTGTTCAAGCGCAGCTACCAGCAGGGCGTCGCGAAGCTGGCAGCGACCACTTATGATCCGAAAACCGGCCTGATGGTGCAGTCGCTTGAACCGGTCTACGCCTTCTCCAACCGCAAAGACTGGACCTTCCTGATCCTGTTCTC
>JAEYSS010000194.1 GCA_023434425.1 Pseudomonadota bacterium
ACGCGATGCAGGCTGGTGGAGGGATACAGCACCATGTCGCCCGCCGGCAGCCTGGCCCGATGTTCGCCGTAGGTGTCTTCGACGATCAGCTCGCCGCCGTCATATTCATCCGGTTCGGCCAGGAACAAAGTGCAGGACAGATCGGTGCGGATGCGGAAATCGCTGCCGGCAAACGGCCGGATCGCATTGTCGACATGGGTGCCGAAGGCCTGGCCGCCGGCATAACGGTTGAACAGCGGCGGGAACACTTTCAGGGGCAGCGCCGCCGAGATGAACAGCGCGCTGCGTTCGAGGGCATCGAGTACCAGATCGCCGAGCTGACGGGTTTCCGGCGCCGTTTCTGGTAGTTGCATGTTGTTCTTTGTGAGCGCCGACTGATGTCCGGACGTGGCGTTGCCGTCGATCCAACCGGCGGCATCCATGACCTGCCGGCATTGCGCCACCTGCTGTTTGCTCAGCACGTCGGGTATATGCAGCATCATGGCGGGCTTCCTCTGGTAGGACCATTTCCGTGGAGACGGAAATACCCCGCCCGTGTTTCGCACGAGCGGGGCGCGCTTTCCTGCGCGGTTTTCTAAGCGATACTCAGAACTTGAAATTCGTGGTCAGCAGCGCCACCCGCCCGGGAGCGACCGGTGCGAACTGGCCATTATGCGTGGAATCGTAAATCGTCTCGTCGAGAAGGTTCTGCACATTCAGCTGAACATTCACGCTGGGGGAGATCTCGTAACTGGCCATGGCGTCGAAGCGCCAGTAGCTCGGCAACTGATAGGTATTCGCCGCATTGGCAAACCGTTCCGCCATCCAGATCGCACCGGCGCCGACCGTCCAGTCGCCGGTCAGGTCATAGGTGGTCCACAGACTCACGTTATGCGGCGCGATGCTGGGGAATTTGTTGCCGTCGTTGGTGGCCGTCGGGCCGTCATCGACCAGTTCGGCTTTCAGGAAGGTATAGCCGCCAAACACTTTCCAGGCCGACGTGAGATTGCCGGACAGGCCGACCTCGAAACCGTCGACACGCTGCTCGCCGATATTGGTGGTGACGCCACCATCGGTAACGCGGGCATTGGTTTTCTCGATGCGGAAGATGGCGCCGGTCAGCGACAGCTTGTTGTCCAGCACATCCCATTTGGTGCCGAGCTCGTAACTGACATTCTCTTCCGGCTCCAGATCGCGGTTGGTGACGCTCAGGTTGGCATCGGTGCCGCCCTGCCCGGCGCCGAAGCCGGGTGGCGTCGACGACGTGGAATAGGACACATAGATGCTGCCGTTCGGCGCCGGCTTGTAGACGAGGCCGGCCTGGTAGTTCAGGAAATCGGAGTCGCTTTCCAGCGCGCTGGTGCCGGTGGTGGCCTGGCTGTTGTAGCGGTCGTAACGCAGGCCGAGATTGAGCAGCCACTGCTTGGTCAGCTCGATCGTATCCAGCACATAGACGGCCTGGGTGTCGGTGCGGGTATGCGCGAAGGAACCGCTCGGATTGATGGTGCCGCTGTAGGAATCGCCCGGATTCGGGTTATAGAGGCTGACGCCGGTGAGGGTTGCGGGATTCAGCGTATACCCGCGGTTCTTGGTGTATTCGCGGCTCAGTTCGAGGCCGGCGACATAGCTGTTCTTCAAACCGCCGATCTCGGTATCGCCGGTCACGTCGGTCACATTGGCGATGCTTGAGGTATCGGCATTGCGGCCACGCGATTCACGGCTCATCTGGCCGACGAGGATCTGGGCCAGGCTGGCATTCGGCTTGGTGACGACATAGTCGTTTTCCGAATAGCTGTAGCGCGTGGTGTTGCGCAGCGTGGCGCCGTTATTCAGATCGTGTTCGATCTGGGCGGTCACGCCGTCATAGACCGTCTCCTTGAAGTCGCGACTGGTCAGGCCGTAGAAATTGTCGCGGTCGACCTCGACCGGCTTCCCGGTGCGCGGATCGAAGGGATGGCCGTAATCCGGGATATCGTCAGTCTGCAGGTGATAGTAGCTGAGCGTCACGCGTGTTGGCTTGTTGAGGCCGAAGGTAATGGTCGGCGCAAGGCCGAAGCGCTGAACTTCCACATCGTCACGGCCCGCGACTTCGCCGTCATGCGCCATCGCGTTGATGCGGAAGGCGATGTTGTTGTCGATGATGCGGTTGATATCGGCGGTGGCACGCTTGGTCAGGTCGGTGCCCAGCGTGACGCTGCCGGCATTGAAATTCTCGGCCCTGGCGGTCTTGCTCACCAGGTTGAGGCTGCCGCCGGTGGTGCCGCGACCGCCATAGGCGCTGCTCGGGCCCTTGGTGATCTCGATCTGCTCGAGATTGAAGGATTCGCGACCCAGGGCCCCGGTGTCGCGGATGCCGTCGATATAGGTATCGGTCAGCGCATCGAAGCCGCGGATGAACGGGCGGTCGCCGATCGGGTTGCCGCCCTCGCCGGCGCCCAGGCTGATGCCCGGCGTGGTGCGCAGCACTTCCAGCAGCGTGTCGGCGCCGCGCTGCTGGATCAGTTCCTGCGTGATGACGGTGACCGACTTCGGCGTGTCCAGCAGCGGCGCGGTGAATTTCGGCGAGGCCGACTGGTCGATCTTGTAGCCCTCTTCGGCGGGGCGCTGGCCCTCGACCGAGATGGCCGGCAGCTGCGCCGGCTGGGATGCCTGCTGAGCGGCGGCCGGCAGGCCGGCGGCCGAAATGGCGACGGCAGAAGCCGCACCTAGCATGCGCGGCGTCACCCGCCCAAGCCGCAGGCGGCCGATGGTGGATTCTGAAAAGGAGACGGGTTGGCCAGTCACAGCCATGGTTCACCTCGAAAAAGGAGTGGGAACCTGGCTGGCTTTCCGGACCTGAAGCCCGGACAAGGCTGGCTTGGTTAGCAGGTCGCGCCGGAAATTCCAGTCGCGCCAGTATGTTAGATCGAGGCCAGCGCATCGGCCGTCTTACCCCGACCGCTCCGGCCGGGGGATGCCCGGGAAGCGAAGAAGGCATAGCATCGCTTCAGCTGCCGTTGCAACTCATTTGCAACTGAATTTCCGGCACCGTGTCCTGCCGGCAACAGTCACCCTGGGAAAACCTGCGCCCCGGTGACTGCAAAACCCGCAGGAATCAGAAGCGTCTTCCGTTTGAATATGAAAACAGCCCATAACCCAGATGATGAAACGCACCCCTGTTATTCTGTCCGCTCTCCTCGCCGCGTCCCTGCTGGGCGGCGGCGCCTGGTGGCTGTGGTCGGCCCGCACCGACACCAAGCCAAGTTTCCGCACCCAGACCGTCACGCTGGGCGATGTGGAAGACACCGTCTCGGCCGTCGGCGTGCTGCAGCCGCTGAATTACGTCGATGTCGGCACGCAGGTCTCGGGGCAGCTCCGGACCATCCTGGTCGATTACGGCGCGCGCGTAGAGAAAGGCGCGCTGCTGGCGCAGATCGACCCGACGATCTATGAGGCCCGCGTGTCCGCCGACATCGCCAACCTGCAGGCCCTGCGCGCGCAGAAATCCGACAAGCAGGTGCAGCTCGGCCTGGCCGAGCGCCAGTTCGCGCGGCAGAAGAATCTGCTGGCCGGCCGCGCCACCAGCCAGGATGCCTATGACAGCGCCGAAGCCAGCCGCCGCTCGCTGCAGGCGCAGATCGCCGTGCTGGACGCGCAGATCCAGCAGGGCGAGTCGACGCTGAAATCCGACCAGGCCAATCTGAGCTACACCAAGATCTATGCGCCGATGACCGGCACGGTGGTGGATATCACCGCGCGCCAGGGTCAGACCCTGAATGCCAACCAGTCGGCGCCGATCATCCTGCGTATCGCCGATCTCGACACCATGACGGTGAAAACACAGGTTTCGGAAGCCGACGTGCCGAAACTGCATATCGGCATGCCCGCCTATTTCACCACGCTGGGCCAGCCCGACAAGCGCCGCGAGGGCAAGCTGCGCCAGATCCTGCCGACGCCGGAAGTGGTGAACAACGTGGTGCTGTATTCCGCCCTGTTCGATGTCGCCAATCCGGACAATGACCTGCTGACCCAGATGAGCGCGCAGGTCTTCTTCGTGGTGTCGAAGGCCGAGAATCTGCCGGTGGTGCCGATGGCTGCCCTGCGACCGCTGCCCCAATCTTCGGGACAGCCGGGCAAGACTAAATACGCGCTGCGCGTGATGGAGAACGGCCAGCCGGCCCGGCGTGTCGTCGAGGTGGCGGCCAGCAACCGTGTCAACGCCGCCATTGCCAGCGGACTCAAGGCCGGCGAGGACGTTGTGATCGACCTCGCCACTATGCGCTCGCCGCAGGGCGGCGGGCCGTCGCGCACGCCGCGGCTCTGATCCGGCGAGGCGAAGGCCATGAACCAGATGCTTGCCAGCAGGGATGCAGCGACCAGCGCCAGTCCGGCACCACTGATTTCGCTGCGCGACATCCGCAAGACCTTCTACCGCGGCACGCTGGCGGTCGATGTGCTGCATGACATCTCGCTGGATATCCAGGCGGGAGAATTCGTTGCCATCATGGGCGCCTCCGGCTCGGGCAAATCGACGCTGATGAATCTGATCGGCCTGCTCGACCGGCCGACCGCCGGCAGCTACCGCTTCGACGGTAGCGAAGTGGCCGCGCTGGATGCCGACGGGCGGGCGTTGCTGCGCCGCGAGGCGTTCGGCTTCATCTTCCAGCAATACAACCTGCTGCCGGCCGTGAGCGCCACCGCCAATGTGGAAATGCCGGCGATCTATGCCGGCCTGCCGCATGGCGAACGCGTACAGCGCGCCGAGGCCCTGCTGAGCCAGCTCGGCCTGCAGGACCGGCTGGATCACCGGCCGACGCAGCTGTCGGGCGGCCAGCAGCAGCGCGTGTCCATCGCGCGCGCCCTGATGAATGGCGGCGCCGTGATCCTGGCCGACGAGCCGACCGGCGCGCTGGACAGCAAAAGCGGCGAAGAGGTGATGCGGCTGCTGCGCGATCTCAACGCCCAGGGTCACACCGTCCTTCTCATCACGCACGACCATGCCGTGGCGGCGCAGGCCAACCGCGTCATCGAGCTGAAGGACGGCCATATCGTCTCCGACCGCCCGGTCGAACATGCCGGTGCCGTTCCGGCCTCGGCGCCGCCGAAACGCCCGCAGCGCGGCCGCAACACCGGCTTCGCCGCCTTCGATGTGCTGGAAGCCGGCCGCATGGCGCTGCAGGCTCTGCACAGCAACCTGCTGCGCACGCTGCTCACCCTGCTGGGCATCATCATCGGCGTCGCTTCGGTGGTGGCGATGCTGGCAATCGGCGACGGCGCCAAGCAATCGGTGCTGGATCGCATCACGGCGATGGGCACCAACCTGCTGCTGGTGCGGCCCGGCGCGCCGAATATCCGCCAGTCCGGCGGCGTGACCGCGACGTTGACGGCGGACGACGCCGAGGCGATCTCCGCCGAGGTTGCCAATATCCTCGCTGCCGTGCCGGAATATACCGGCAATGTCACCGTGCGGACCGGCGCGCGCGACTATGTCACCCAGGTGAATGCCACCACCGCGCCCTTCCCCGTGGCTCGCGAATGGCCGGTGGCGGAAGGCATCTTCTTCTCGGACAGCGACGTGAAATCCTATCTGCCGGTGGCGGTGATCGGGCAGACCGTGGTGAACAACCTGTTCGAGGGCACCGACCCCATCGGGCGCTATGTCCTGCTGAACAACATCCCCTTCCAGGTCATAGGCACCATGACGCCGAAAGGCGCCACGCCCTGGGGCGCCGACCAGGACGACATCATCTATGTGCCGCTCTCGACCGGCATGCTGCGGCTTTTCGGCCAGCGCTATGTGCGCACCATCACAGTCCAGGTGCAGGACGTGAGCCGGATCAATGACACGCAGGAAGAGATACGGCAGCTTCTGATGGCGCGCCATCGTGCCGAGGATTTCCAGATCCGCAACATGGCCTCGATCATCGAAACCGCCATGGAAACCCAGAACACCCTCACCATCCTGCTCGGCTCGATTGCCGCGATCTCGCTGCTGGTCGGCGGCATCGGCGTGATGAACATCATGCTGGTGAGCGTGACCGAACGCACGCGCGAAATCGGCGTGCGCATGGCGACCGGCGCGCGCCGGCTGAACATCATGCTGCAGTTCAACTCCGAGGCACTGGCGATCTGCACGCTTGGCGGCCTGATCGGTGTCGCACTCGGCCTCTCCGTCACCTGGCTGTTCGCCTATTTCGGCCGGCCGGTGATCTTCTCGGCGGAACCGGTGCTGCTCGCCTTCTTCTGCGCCTTCGCCACCGGCCTGCTGTTCGGCTATCTGCCGGCGCGCAAGGCCGCCGATCTCGATCCTGTCGTCGCCCTCGCCGCGGAATAATCCCATGCTGCGTCCTCTTCGCCTGACGGCGACTGCCGTCCTGCTGCTCTCCGTCAGCGCCTGCTCGATGGTGCCGGATTATTTCAGGCCCACGGTGGAGACGCCGCAGACCTGGGACAGCCGGCAGGATGCGCTCAATGTCTGGCCCGACTCGAACTGGTGGACCGGCTTCGGCTCGGCCGAGTTGAACCGCCTGATCGGTGAGGCCCAGGCCAACAACACCGATCTGCGCGTGGCGGTCGCCCGCATCCGCCAGTCGGAGGCCCAGGCCAAGATCGCCGGCGCCGATCTCTATCCCACGCTGGGCGTCGATGCCGGCGCCAGCCGCACGCGCCAGGGCCGGCAGGCCAGCACCAGCAGCACCACGACGACAAGCAGCAGCAGCCGCGGCGACATCATCCGCAACAGCTTCAGCGGCAATCTCACCGCGGGCTACCAGGTCGACCTGTTCGGCGGCAACGATGCCTCGGCCGATGCGGCGCTGACGCGGCTGGAATCCAGCCGGTACAACCGCGAGACCGTGGCGATCACGCTGTATTCCGATATCGCCAGCACCTATTTCCAGCTGCTGTCGCTGCGCGACCGCATCCGGCTGGCCAACGAAACGCTGGCCCTGGCGCAGGGGATCCTCGACCTGCTGGAAACCCAGCGCGCCAACGGTGCCATCACCGATTACGAAGTGGCGCAGCAGCGCAGCAACGTCGCCACCCAGCGCGCCACCGTTGCCAGCCTGGAACAGAGCGAACGCACCACGCTGGATGCCCTGGCCGTGCTGCTCGGCCGGCCGCCGCAGGGCTTTGTCGTGCAGGGCAATACGCTGGCCGCGATCACGCTGCCGCCGGTCACCGCCGGGCTGCCATCCGAACTGCTGCTGCGCCGGCCCGATATCCGCATGGCCGAGGCCAATCTGCGCGCCGCCAATTTCGATGTCGGTGCTGCGCGCGCCGCGCGTTTCCCCAGCCTCGACCTGACCGGCCGGATCGGTACGCAGAGCACCACGACCGGTGCATTATTCGATCCGGGCACCATGATCTACTCGGTGGCGGCCTCGCTGACCGCGCCGATTTTCCAGGGCGGCCGGCTGGAAGGCGGCGAGGAACTGTCGCGCGCACAGAAGCTGGAGCTGGAAGAAACCTATCGCGCCAGCATCCTGACGGCCTT
>JAEYSS010000009.1 GCA_023434425.1 Pseudomonadota bacterium
GCCAGCGTGGCGAGCCAGCCGCCCATGCTGGAGCCGACCAGGATCTGCGGCGCCGGACCGCAGATCTCGCGCAGGATGCTGAGCGTGTCTTCCTTCCAGCGCCCGATGGTGCCGTCGAGGAACTCGCCATCCGACTGGCCATGGCCGAAATAGTCGAAGCGGACATAGCCCAGGCCCTGCCGCTGTGCCGCCTGTTCCAGCGCCACCGCCTTGGTGCCGGTCATGTCGGAGCGGAAGCCGCCGCAGAACAGGATGCCGGGCTTTTCGGGATGACGGGCCGGCGTGGCG
Source organism: Pseudomonadota bacterium (assembly GCA_023434425.1). GTDB lineage: Bacteria > Pseudomonadota > Alphaproteobacteria > Ferrovibrionales > Ferrovibrionaceae > Ferrovibrio. The sequence continues at coordinate 289 of JAEYSS010000009.1, forward strand.
CAATAGGCGAGGCGGGTGCCGTCGGGACGGGTCAGGAACTGTGTGTCGCTCATCCGTCTTATCTAGCGGCTTCTGCGGCCGGACGCCATGTCGCCGCGCGCCGCATCGCCTCCTGCTGCTGTTCGGGCGGCAGGCTCTGCATCAGCGCCTGGCGGCTGCGTTCCGCGATGGCGACATTGCCCCGCGCCGCCAGCGTGAACCAGGTGAGCGCCGCCACGCGATCCACCGGCACGCCGATGCCGTCGCGCAGCATGACGGCGTAATTGTTCTGCGAGACGGCATGGCCGCGTTCGGCGTTGCGGCGATAGAGTGCGGCGGCGCGGGCGTCATCCCTGGGCATGTAGCGTCCGCTGCTGAGCGCATGGGCGAGGTCGAAGCGCGCGACGATATCGCGGGTGGCAGAGGCGCGCTCGATCCAGGCCGTCATGCGCGCCGGATCCTTCGCCATGCCATAGCCCTGCCAGGCAGCCTCGGCCAGATACATCATCGCCCGCACGTTGCCGCTGGCGGCCGCCCTGTCGAGATCGGCGATCACCTCGCGCAGCACCGGCGCGGGATCGGTTTTCGCCGGCGCGCGCGGATTGAGCGCGCGGCGGTTCGCCTCGATCAGGCCATCGGCGATGCTGAGGGCGGCCAGCCGCGACATCGCCGGCCGGATGCGCGGATCGTACAGGCTCTTCAGCAGCACGACATCCGCCTCGGTCATCTCGGCCATATGATCGCCGACATGATAGCTCAGCACCGAATGCAGGCGGTGCGGATGGTTCATCAGGCCGAAGCCATGCAGGATTTCGTGCCGCACGCAGCGTTCGAGATTTGGCGCCGCCAGGTTGATCTGCAGCTTCGCCCACTGCATCTGTCCGGTGGTGTTGAAATTGTAGGTCAGGAAGCAGACCGCCTTGCGGTCGCCGATGCTGAATCCGGCGACATTGCTGAAGGCGATGGTGTAATTGGCCTCGCTCGGCGCCCTGGCGGCCCGCACCGCGATGCCGGCCAGTGCGGCCTGCTGCCGCAGCGTGGCAATGGCGAGACTGACCGCCTCAGGTCGCGCGCGCAGGCCTTCGATCCGGTAGACGATCGGCGTCTGCCATTTCACGATCATGCCAACCGGATCGTAAGCGCCGCCATAGGCGGTATCCTCGCGGCTGGCCGACAATGCGCTGGCATCGAAGCCGCGCAGGATGTCTTCATGCGTCGGGTTGCGGTTCGGCGCCTCGACGAGGGCGGCGGCCGGGGCAAGTCCAAAGCCGGCCAGCAGGGCGACCGCCAGCGCGGCCACCAGTGTGGCCATCCCTGCACGTCGCCCGATCAGGCTTTTTACCGGCCGCACCAGCTTATTCCCCCTCCCATGCACCGCGCGGCCTTGCCAGCCGGCCGGCTTTGCGCTACCCGGCAGGCGGCCTATACTGCCTCCCTCCCGCCCTTCAGCGCGCTCATGTCAGATATTCCGATTTCTACTGCAGACCAGCCCAGTTCGGGAAGACCGCCGGCGGTGATGCAGGTGCTGCCGGCGCTGGTCACCGGCGGCGTCGAGCGCGGCACGGTCGACACGGCCAAGGCGCTGGCGAAGGCCGGCTGGATGTCCTACGTGGTGTCGGCCGGCGGCCCGATGGTGCGCGAGCTGGAACGCGCCGGCGCCAAACACATCACCCTGCCGGTGAACAGCAAGAATCCCTTCGTGATGCGCAGGAACACCGCGCGGCTGGAGGAGCTGATCCGCAGCCTGCCGATCGATCTGGTGCATGTGCGCTCGCGCGCGCCGGCCTGGTCGGCCACGGCCGCGGCCGAGCGCTGCGGCGTGCCCTTCGTCACGACGTTTCACAACGCCTACAAGTCGCATAACTGGTTCAAGAAGCTCTGGGCCAGTCCGATGGCCAAGGGCGATGTCGTGGTGGCGATCTCGGATTTCGTCGCCGATTACGCCAACAAGGCCTTCGGCGTGCCGCGCGCGCGCCTTGTCACCATTCCGCGCGGCACCGATCTGGTCAAGTTCGATCCGAACCGGATTTATCCCGAACGCATGTCCAACCTGCAGCAGCAGTGGCGCCTGACCGACGGCCTGCCGGTGATCCTGCTGCCGGGACGGCTGACCCGCTGGAAGGGCCACACGGTGCTGCTGAAGGCGCTGAAAATCCTGGCCGACCGGCATGACGGCAAGCAGGATTTCACCGCCGTGCTGCTCGGCTCGGGTCGCGACGGCTACCGCGCCGAACTGGAAAGCCTGATCGTGCAATACCGGCTGGACCGCAGCGTCCGCATCCCGGGCGACGGCAAGGACATGCCGGCAGCCTATATGCTGGCCGATGTGGTGGTCTCGGCCTCCACCTTCCCCGAAGGCTTCGGCCGTGTCGCGGTGGAAGCGCAGGCGATGGGCAAGCCGGTGATCGCCACCGACCATGGCGGCTCGCGGGAAACCGTGCTGCCGGGCGAGACCGGCTGGCTGGTCAAGGCGGGCGATCCCAAGGCGCTTGCCGATGCGCTGGACGAGGCGCTGCATCTGACGCCGGAGCGCCGCATGCAGATCGCCGAACGCGCGCGTCGCCATGTGAGTGAGAATTTCACGGTGGACGCGATGTGCGAGGCCTATATCAAGGTCTACACGCGCCTGCTGTTTCACGACCACAATAAGTGAAGGTAATTGTCATGCCCGGCCTTGTGCCGGGCATGACATTTTTGCGGTACGAAAGAATCACCGCAGCGGGATGGCGTACATCAGCCCGCCCCTGGTCCACAGGTCGTTCAGGCCGCGCTCCAGCTTCACCGGGCTGCCCTTGCCCAGGTTGCGCTCGAAGCTTTCGCCGTAATTGCCGATCTGCTTGACGATCCAGTAGGCCCATTTCTCGTCGAGGCCGAGCGCCTTGCCGTAGCCGGGCGTGACGCCGGTAAAGCGCTTGATCACCGGATCCTCGCTTTTCAGCATGCCGTCGATATTCTGCTGCGTGATGCCGAGTTCCTCGGCTTCCTTCAGCGCCAGCAGCGCCCATTTCACGATCTGGTACCACTGGTCGTCGCCCTGGCGCACCATCGGGCCGAGCGGCTCCTTGGAAATGCGCTCGGGCAGGATGATGTAGTCGTCCGGCGGATTCAGCGCGGTGACACGCACGGCGGCGAGCTGCGAGGCATCGGTGGTGTAGACATCGCAGCGGCCGGAGCTGAAGGCGGCGATGTTCTCATCCACCTTCTCGATCACCACCGCCTTGAAGGTCATGTTCATCTTGCGGAAATAGTCCGAGAGATTCAGTTCGGTGGTGGTGCCGGGCTGCACGCAGACCGTCGAGCCGTTCAGCTCCTTCGCCGATTTGACGCCCAGCTTCTTGTTCACGATGAAGCCCTGGCCGTCGTAGAAATTCACCCCGGTCTCGCGCAGGCCGAGCGACGCATCGCGCAGCAGCGTCTGCGTTACGTTGCGGGTCAGCACGTCGATCTCGCCGGACTGCAGCGCGACGAAGCGCTGCTGCGCCGTCAGCGCGGTATATTTGATCTTGCTGGAATCGCCGAACACGGCGGCGGCCACGGCGCGGCACATGTCGACATCGATACCGGTCCAGATGCCCTGGCTGTCCGGTGCGGAAAAGCCGGCGACGCTGCCGTTGACGCCGCATTGCACGAAGCCCTTGGCCCTGACGGCGTCGAGCGTGGCCCCGGCCTGCACGGCCGGGCTGGTGGCGACCAGGCCGGCCGTGGCCAGCATGGCAGCGAAAATGGTTCTGATACGCATGAAGTACCCCCTGAGTTTTGCGGCGGTTGATCCGCCCGGCTGTTATGCGAGGTCCATGCCAGCATATTCCGGCCGCCGGACCCAGCAGATTCGTGCCGGCCGCCGGCCGCTGGCGTCGAAAGCGGCAGTCCGGCTGTGCGCCTGCCTGCAAACCGGCCGGGCGACGGGGGTGGCGCGCTTGACAGGGGGGGCAGGGCGGCTAGGCTGCGCCCCCTTGGAGGTCCGCTAAACCATGTCGAATCCTGCCCTTTCTGCCACCGAAGTCCGTGTTACCCTGCCCGATGGCAGCGTGCGAACTTACGCGTCCGGCAGCACCGGGGCCGATGTGGCGGCCAGCATCGGCGCCGGCCTGGCCAAGGCGGCCCTGGCCATCCGGTTGGACGGCGTGCTGAAGGATCTCAGAACGCCGATCACGGGCGATGCGAAGCTCGAGATCGTCACCCTGAAGGACAGGAACGAGGCCGAGCTGCTCGACCTGATCCGGCATGACGGCGCGCATGTGATGGCGCAGGCGGTGCAGGAGCTGTTCCCCGGCACGCAGATCACCTTCGGCCCTTCGACCGATGAAGGCTTCTATTACGACTTCGTGCGCGACGAGCCTTTCACGCCGGAAGACTTCGGCAAGATCGAGCAGCGCATGGCCGAGATCGTGAAGCGCGATCTGCCGATCGTGCGCGAGGAATGGGCGCCGGAAAAGGCGGTCGAGTATTTCACGTCGATCGGCGAGACCTACAAGGCCGAATGGGTGGCGGAAATCGCCAAGCGTGGCGAAGCGATCTCGATCTATCGCCAGGGCGACAGCTGGCTCGACCTCTGCATGGGGCCGCATCTGCCCTCGACCGGCAAGCTGCCGCCGGTGTTCAAGATCATGAAAGTGTCGGGCGCCTACTGGCGCGGCGATGCCAATAACCGCCAGCTGCAGCGCATCTATGCGACCGCCTGGCGCGACCAGAAGGAACTGGACGCCTATCTCAAGCGCCTCGAAGAGGCCGAGAAGCGCGACCATCGCCGGCTGGGCAAGGAAATGGGTCTCTTCCACCAGCAGGAAGAAGCCGCCGGCATGGTGTTCTGGCATCCCAGGGGCTGGACGCTGTATCGCACGCTGGAATCCTATATGCGCCAGCGCCTGGAAAAGGCGAAGTATCTCGAAGTGAAGACGCCGCAGCTGGTCGACCGCAAGCTGTGGGAAGCCTCGGGCCACTGGGAGAAATTCCGCGACAGCATGTATCTCGCGGAGAATGAGGAAGGCATCCGCGATTACGGCCAGGATCCGGAGCAGCGCGTCTTTGCGCTGAAGCCGATGAACTGCCCCTGCCATGTGCAGATTTTCAACCAGGGGCTCAAGAGCTATCGCGACCTGCCGCTGCGCATGGCTGAATTCGGCTCCTGCCACCGTTTCGAGCCGGGCGGCGCGCTGCACGGCATCATGCGCGTGCGCAATTTCACGCAGGACGACGCGCATATCTTCTGCACCGAAGACCAGATCATCTCGGAGAGCAAGATCTTCTGCGACCTGCTGCAGTCGATCTACAGGGATATGGGCTTCACCGAGATCAAGGTGAAATTCTCCGACCGCCCGGCCAAGCGCGCCGGCTCGGACGCCACCTGGGACAAGGCGGAAAACGCGCTGAAGGATGCCTGCGTTGCCTCCGGTCTTGAATACACGCTGAACCCCGGCGAAGGCGCCTTCTACGGCCCGAAGCTGGAATTCGTGCTGCGCGATACCATCGGTCGCGACTGGCAGTGCGGCACCTTGCAGGTCGATTTCGTGCTGCCGGAACGCCTGGATGCCGATTATGTCGGCGCCGACGGCGCGCGCCATCGCCCGGTGATGCTGCATCGCGCGATCCTCGGCAGCTTCGAGCGCTTTATCGGCATCCTGCTGGAGCAGTATGCCGGTCGCCTGCCGCTCTGGATGTCGCCGCTGCAGGCGGTGGTCGCGCCGATCGTGTCGGATTGCGATTCTTACGCGCAGCAGGTGGCCGACCAGCTCGATGCGGCGGGCCTGCGGGTCGATACCGACCTGCGCAACGAGAAGATCAACTACAAGATCCGCGAACTCAGCCTGGCCAAGGTTCCGGTCATCCTGGTGGTCGGCAAGAAGGAAGCGGAACAGGGTACCGTCACGCTCCGCCGTCTCGGCACCGAGCAGCAGGAAACCATTGCGTTGGCCGATGCGATTGCTAGATTGTCGGCCGAGGCCCGGATGCCGCAGGGTTGATAAAGCCTTGATCCTGCAGGATACCGCCTTAACTCACTGATTCCGCTAACCAAACTACCCTTGCAACTACTTCAGGAGCGCGTCATAGCCCGTCCCCCGTTCAATGCCCCGCCGACACCGAAAACCGATGGTCCGCGGGTTAATTTCGAGATCGACGCCCCCCAGGTCCGTCTGATCGATGCCGCTGGCGAGAACCGCGGTGTTGTCCCGATCCGCGAAGCCCTGCGTCTGGCCGAAGAGGCCGGGCTCGATCTCTGCGAAATTTCGCCCAATGCCGAGCCTCCCGTCGCCAAGATCCTCGATTTTGGCAAATACAAATACGAGGAGCAGAAAAAGGCCGCCGAGGCGCGCAAGAAGCAGAAGATCATCGAACTCAAGGAGATCAAGCTGCGCCCGATGATCGACACGCATGACTATGACGTGAAGATGCGGGCGATGGTGCGTTTCTTGGAGGAAGGCGACAAGGTCAAGGTGACCCTGCGTTTCCGTGGCCGTGAAATGGCCCACCAGGAACTCGGCATGAAGCTGCTGGATCGCGTGCGCGACGATCTTGGCGACAAGGCCAAGATGGAGCAGTTCCCCAAGATGGAAGGCCGGCAGATGACCATGGTCATGTCGCCGAAGTGATTTCGGACTGAGCGAATGGCGCCGATGCAAGTCGGCGCCATTTCTGTATCTGCAGCCTAAGAAAATTCGAAAATCAGGGAGTGTGCGTGATGTCGGCAGCGGTGAACGTGAAGGCGATGGTCTGCGAGGCCTGGGGCGGGCCGGACAGCCTGGTGCTCAAGGATCTCAGCCTGCCCGCGCCCGGTCCGAAGGACGTGCGCATCAAGGTGCATGCCGCCGGGCTCAACTTTCCCGACACGCTGATGATCGCCGGCAAATACCAGTTCAAGCCGAGCTTCCCCTTCGCACCCGGCATGGAATGTGCCGGCGAGATCGCCGCCGTCGGCGAGAAGGTGACCGATCTCAAGGTCGGCGACCGCGTCATGGCCACCACCGGTCACGGCGCCTTCGGCGAGCAGGTGAACTGCCCGGCCGCCAATGTGTTCAGGATTCCCGCCAGCATGCCCTACGAGATCGCGGCCGGTTTCCCGATCACCTACGGCACGACGTATCATGCACTGGTCGATCGCGGCCGTCTCAGGAAGGGCGAGGTTCTGCTGGTGCATGGCGCCGCCGGCGGCGTCGGGCTGAATGCGGTCGAACTCGGCCGCGAACTCGGCGCCACCGTGATCGGCACGGTGGGGTCGGACGAGAAGGCCGCCATCGTGAAAGAGTACGGCGCGGCGCATGTGATCAACTACTCGACCGAAAGCATCAAGGACCGCGTCAAGGAACTGACCGGCGGCAACGGCGCCGATGTGATCTACGACGCGGTCGGCGGCGACGCCTTCGACCAGAGTTTACGCTGCATCAACTGGGACGGTCGCCTGCTGGTGATCGGCTTCGCGTCGGGTCGGATCCCGGAAGCACCGGCCAATCTGGCGCTGATCAAGGGCTGCAGCATCGTCGGCGTGTTCTGGGGCGCCTTTGCGGCGCGCGAGCCGGACAAGAACCGCGCCAATTTCGCGGCGCTGCTGGCGCTCTACGAACATGGCAGGCTGAAGCCGCATGTCTCGCAGAGCTTCGCGCTCGACCAGGTGCCGCAGGCCATGGCGGCCCTGCTCTCGCGCAAGACCACCGGCAAGGTGGTCATCAGGGTGAGCTGATTACTTGACCTCAAGTTCCGCGAGCCATTGCGGCAGCGGACCGCCGAGGTCGTAGGTGATCAGCTTGCCGTATTCCGCCGCGGTCAGGTTGCTCGGCTTGTCTTCATGCACCTCGGCCTTAGGGAAGCGCTTGACGATACTGTCTCGGTCGGGCGCACGCACAATGGCCCAGAGGCCGGCCGAACCGTAATCATAGGTCACGAGAAAGCTGTTCATACGCGTCCTCCCGGTTTTCGCCGCGCGCGGATCGCCGTGGCGCTCAGCGGATTAAGCTTGGACTTCAGCAGCAGGAAGGCCGGCGGTGCCTTGCCGGCCAGGGCTGCGGCATCATAGCGCGGCAGACGGTGGCGCGACAGCCAGCGGGCGGCCGGGCCCTGGATCGCGGTCAGGTTGAAGCCCGGACGGTCGAGCACGGCAATCGGCATGGTCCGGGCGATGCCCTGCCAGTCCTGCCAACGATGGAACTGGGCCAGATTGTCGGCACCCATCAGCCAGACGAAGGCGGCCTGGGGGTAGTGCGTGGTCAGGCGGCGGAGCGTATCGGCCGTATACCGCGTCCCCAGACTGGTCTCGATGGCGGTGACCCGGATGCGGGGATGCGCCGCCACCGCCGTGGCCTGCTGCACGCGCCGGTCCAGCGGCGCCATGCCGCGGACGGATTTCAGCGGATTCTGCGGGCTGACCAGCCACCAGACCTGATCCAGCTTGAGCCGGTGCAGGGCGGTCAGGCTGATCTCGCGATGCGCCGCATGGGCCGGATTGAACGAGCCGCCGAGCAGGCCGATGCGCAGGCCGATGGACGAACCCAAGGAAGGAATGCCTGGCGGCGGGATCATGCGGGGCTTGCCTGCTCCGTCTTGTCGTTCAGGGCCGCGTCTGCCCGGTGCCGTGCACGCGATATTTGAAGGTGGTGAGCTGCTCGACGCCGACCGGGCCGCGCGCATGCATCTTGCCGGTGGCGATGCCGATTTCGGCACCGAAGCCGAATTCGCCGCCATCGGCGAACTGCGTCGACGCGTTGTGCAGAAGAATCGCGCTGTCGAGCCGGTTCATGAATGCGGCTGCGTGATCGGCGTTCGCGGTCAGGATCGCCTCGGTATGGCTGGAACCATGCGTGGCGATATGTTCGATGGCATCCTCCAGACCGTCCACCACGCGCACGGCGATGACGGCATCGAGATATTCGGTCGCCCAGTCCGCTTCGGTGGCCGGCTTGACGCGCGTATCCACCGTCTGTGTCTCGGCATCGCCGCGCACCTCGCAGCCGGCATCGAGCAGCATGGTTACCAGCGGCGCCAGATGCGTCGGCACCGCGGCGCGTTCGACCAGCAGCGTCTCGGCGGCACCGCAGACGCCGGTGCGGCGCAGCTTGGCGTTCAGCACGATGTCCTTCGCCATGTCGAGTGCGGCGCTTGCCTCGACATAGACATGGCAGTTGCCTTCCAGATGCGCAAAGACCGGCACGCGGCTGTCCGACTGCACGCGCGCCACCAGCGACTTGCCGCCGCGCGGCACGATCACATCCAGCCAGTTCGCCGCCGCCAGCATCGCGCCGACCATGGCACGGTCGGTGGTCGGCACCAGCTGGATCGCCGCTTCGGGCAGACCGGCCGCCGTCAGGCCTTCGACCAGGCAGGCATGGATCGCCCGGCTCGACTGGAAACTTTCCGAGCCGCCGCGCAGGATGCAGGCATT
>JAEYSS010000033.1 GCA_023434425.1 Pseudomonadota bacterium
GCCAGCGGCTTGAGCAGCGCGCCCGGCACCGGCAGCAGCAGGCGCTTCTTGTGGATGGCGGCGAGCGTCAGCTGAAGGATCTCCTTCATGCTGTAGACCTTCGGTCCGCCGAGTTCATAGGTCTGGCCGGCGCAGGCCTCGTCCTGCACGGCGCGCAGGATCGCAGCGGCCACATCGCCGACATAAACCGGCTGCAGTTTGGTCTCGCCGCCATCGACCAGCGGCAGCGCCGGGCTGAGCGCCGCCATCGACGCGAAGCGGTTGAAGAAATCGTCTTCCGGACCGAAGACCACGCTGGGGCGGATGATCGTCGCCTGCGGCATGTGGCGGCGCACGCCAGCCTCGCCGGCCGCCTTGCTCTTCGCATAGCCGGAGCCGCTCTCGGCAGCGGCGCCGATCGCCGAGATCTGCACCAGCTTTTTCACGCCGGCTTCTTTCGCGCAGAGCGCGATCACTTCGGCGCCGCGCGCCTGCACGGCGGAGAATTTCTGCGCGCCGCGCTCGAATAGGATGCCGACGCAGTTGATCACCACATCGGCGCCCTGCACCGCCTGCTGCACCGACCTCGGCATGCGGATATTGGCCTGCATGATGTCGATCTGGCCGACCGAGCCCATCGGTTTCAGGAACAGGCCCTCGTCGGGCCGGCGGATCGCGACGCGGATGCGGGCGCCCTCGCGGGCCAGCTTCTGCACGACATAGCGGCCGATGAAGCCGGAGCCGCCGAACACGGTGACAAGCTGGTTGCGCAGCGACGGCTGGGTCATTGGGAACACCCCTGCAATAACGCGGTCTGAATCGCCCGGACTATAGCCAATTCGCCTCGCCATCCAATAGCTTGGGCGCCATGGGCGCCGGATTCCCCGCTGTCGTCATCGGCCTGCTGGTCGCGACGGTCTATTTCCTGCCGAGCCTGCTGGCCTGGCGGCGCCGGCACCGCTGGCGGCAGAAGATCCTGCTCGCCAATCTGCTGACCGGCTGGACCGTGATCGGCTGGGCGATCTGCCTCGGGCTGGCGCTGAAGCCGAAGGCCTGACGCCTAACACATTGATATCCCTGCGACAGCCTGCCTGTGGATAATGTTCATTTGACGTCACAGAATGTTCATGTGATGGTCATTTCAACGAAATAAGTGGCTGGCATTGTTCATTTGAACATGACCGACCGCACGGGACAGGAAACGACCATGGCTGCCGGATTGCCGGCCGATGACCGCGCCCGCCTCATTCTCGAGGCGGTCCGGCGGGACGGTTACCAGACCATCGAGGCGCTGGCGTCGCTCTGCGGCGTGAAGTCCTACACCACCCGGCGCGACGTGATCGGCCTGTGCGACCGCGGCCTGCTGCGCCGGAAACATGGCGGCGTCGAACTGCCGCCCGAGGGTGAGAATCTCGCCTATCCCGCCCGCCAGGTGCTGAACATCGCCGCCAAGCAGCGCATCGCCGAACTGGTGGCGCGTGACGTGCCCGACAATGCCACGCTGTTTTTCGGCATCGGCACCACGCCCGAGCAATGCGCGCTGGCGCTGACCGATCATCCCGGCCTGCGCGTGATGACCAACAATCTGAACGTCGCCATCGCGCTGTCGCGCAATCCCTCCTGCGAGATCACCATCGCCGGCGGCCGCGTGCGCAATCTGGATCGCGACGTCGTCGCCGCCGAGGCGCACAGCTTCTTCTCGCGCTTCTCGGTCGATATCGGCATCTACGGCGTCGGCGCCGTGGCCGAGGACGGCACCCTGCTGGATTTCGGACCCGACGAAATCGAGGTGCGGCGCAATCTGGCACAGCATTGCCGCCAGCGTTTCCTGGTGCTCGACCATTCCAAATTCGGCCGCGACGCCACGGTGCGCGGCGGCCATATCACCGAGGCCACGGCTGTCTTCACCGACAGGCCGGTGCCACCCGCCATCGCCGGCCAGCTCAAAGACGCCGGCGTCCGTCTCGTCGTCTGGTCCGACGACGCCAGTAAACCTGCATCCAACCCACAGCAGCACAACAACGGGAGAGGCTGAACATGTTTAAACGTATTCTTCTAGCCAGCGCATTGAGTCTGGCCGCACTGGTCGGCGTGACCGATGCCAACGCGCAGCAGCGGGCGATCTGCTACAACTGCCCGCCGGAATGGGCCGACTGGGGCTCGCAGCTCAAGGCGATCCAGTCCAAGCTCGGCATCACCGTGCCGCCGGACAACAAGAATTCCGGTCAGGCCATCGCCGCCCTGATCGCGGAGAAGGCCAATCCGGTCGCCGACGTCACCTATCTCGGCGGCATTGCCGCCGATCCGGCGAAGGATGCCGGCGTGCTGTCACCCTACAAGCCGAAGAACTGGGACAAGATCCCGGCCGACCTGAAGGATGCCGAGGGCTACTGGTTCACCATCCACTCGGGTACGCTCGGACTCTTCGTCAACAAGGCCGCGCTGGGCAACAAGCCGGTGCCGCAGAGCTGGGCCGACCTGCAGAAGCCCGACTACAAGGGCCTGGTCGGCTATCTCGATCCGACCTCGGCGGCCGTCGGCCAGCTCGGCGTGATGGCGGTGAACCTGGCGCTCGGCGGCAGCTACGACAACCTCGATGCCGGCATCAAGTATTTCAAGGATCTGCAGAAGAACCAGCCGATCGTGCCGAAGCAGACGAGCTATGCCCGCGTGATCTCGGGTGAGATCCCGATCCTGCTCGACTACGACTTCAACGCCTATCGCGGCAAGTATACCGACAAGGCGCCGGTCGAATTCGTGATCCCGAAGGAAGGCAGCGTGGTGTTCCCCTATGTGATGGGCCTGACCAACAAGGGGCCGAATGCCGAGAATGGCAAGAAGGTGCTCGACTTCGTGCTGTCGGATGAAAGCCAGGCCATGTGGGGCAATGCCTATCTGCGCCCGGTCTTCGCGCAGCATCTCTCGGCCGACGCCAAGGCGAAATTCCTGCCCGACGCCGACTATGCCCGCGCCAAGCCGATCGACCTGAAGAAGCTGGCGGTGGCCCAGAAGGCGATTGTCGACCGCTACAACAAGGAAGTGAACTGAGCTTACGCGAAGGCGGGAATTAAACAGTTATTCGTCATTCCCGCGGAAGCGGGAATCCAGACCAGCCGCCGGCCTGGACCCCCGCTTCCGCGGGGGTGACGACTTAACTGGGAAGGAAACGAATGCAACGCGAAACGCGACGCCTGATCCTGCTTCTGCTGCCGGCCGGCATATTCTTCTCGGCCTTTTTCCTGATTCCGATGGCCGAACTCTTCCTGATCGGCGGCACCGGCAAGGAGGGCTGGGCGGCCTATACCTCGATCATCACCAACCGCAACTACTTCAACAGCCTGCTCGCCACCCTGGGCGTCGCCGTGCTGACCACGGTGGTGACCCTGGTCATCAGCGGGATCAGCGGCGTGTTCCTGCAGCGCCACAAATTTCCCGGCAATGCCGCGCTGGTCGCCATGCTGACATTTCCGCTGGCCTTTCCCGGCGTCGTCATCGGCTTCATGGTGATCATGCTCGCCGGCCGCCAGGGTCTGATCGGAACTGTCAGCGAAGCGCTGACCGGCGACAGGATCGTCTTCGCCTATTCGCTGGCCGGCCTGTTCATGGGCTATGTCTATTTCTCGATTCCGCGCACCATCCTCACCGTGATGGCAGCCGCCGAAAAGCTCGACCCCAAGCTGGAAGAGGCCGCGCGCTCGCTGGGCGCCTCGCCGTTTCGCGTGGTCGTCGACGTGATCATCCCGGGGCTGAAGCCCGCCTTCATCTCGGCCGGCGCGATCTGCTTCGCCACCGCCGTGGGCGCCTTCGGCACGGCCTTTACCTTGGCCGCCCGGATCAATGTGCTGCCGATGGTGATCTATACCGAATTCACCCTGTCGGCGAATATCGCCATGGCGGCGGCGCTCAGCTTCGTGCTCGGCGCGGTGACCTGGATCGTGCTGGCGCTGGCGCGCACGGCCGCCGGCGGCACCGTTGCGGCTGCGGGTTAGCACCATGCGCACCAAATGGCTGTTCAACCTGCAGCTCGGCTTTACCTTGCTGGTCTGTGCCTTCCTGATCGTGCCGGTGATCCTGTCGATCATGGCCGGCCTGACGGTGAATTACCTGGTCGGCATCGAAAGCGGGCTCACGCTGCGCTGGGTGATGGAAGTCTGGAACGGCTACCGCAACACCATCTTCCTTTCCATCGGCATCTCGCTGGCCTGCCTCGCCGTCACGCTGATCATCGGCATTCCGACCGCCTATGTGCTGGCGCGACGCCAGAGCGCGCTGGCCCGCGCCATCGAGGAACTGCTGGTGATGCCGGTGGCCGTGCCGGGCCTCGCGACCGCGCTGGCGCTGATCGTCACCTATGGCGGCCTGTCGGGCTTCCGCACCAGCTGGGCCTTCATTCTGGTCGGCCATGTGCTGTTCACCCTGCCCTTCATGGTGCGCAGCGTGCTGGCCGTGCTGATGGCGATCGACCTGAACACGCTGGAAGAAGGCGCGGCCTCGCTCGGCGCCAGCTGGTGGCGGCGCTTCCGCGACATCGTGCTGCCCAACTGCCGCGCCGGCATCCTCGCCGGCTCGCTGATGGTGGTGACGCTGTCGATGGGCGAATTCAACATGACCTGGCTGCTGCACACGCCCTTCACCAAGACGCTGCCGGTCGGCCTGGCCGATGCCTATGCGTCTTTACGTCTGGAGATCGGCAGCGCCTATACGCTGGTCTTCTTCCTGATGATCATGCCGCTGCTGCTGGCCCTGCAGGCCTTCGCCCAGCCGCGCCTTAAGAAGTTTGTTGCCGAGGATGACGCCCATGAGTGACCTCAACCCGATGTCGATCGCGCTGAAAAACTGCGCCAAGACCTTCGCCGACGGCACCAAGGCGCTGGAGCCGCTGGATCTGGCGATCCATGCCGGCGAGACCGTGGTCTTCCTCGGCCCGTCGGGCTGCGGCAAGACCACCACTTTGCGCATCATCGCCGGGCTGGAAGAGCCTGACGCGGGCGGACAAGTCTTGTTCGACGGTCAGGATGTGACGCAGATCCCGATCGAGCAACGGAACGTCGGCATGGTGTTCCAGTCCTATGCGCTGTTTCCCAACATGACGGTGGCCGAGAATATCGGCTATGGCCTGAAGATCCGCCGCATGCCGGCCGCGCAGGTGCGTACCCGCGTCGGCGAGATGCTGGGCATGATGCAGATCGAGAAACTGGCGAACCGCCGCATCGACCAGCTGTCGGGCGGCCAGCGCCAGCGCGTCGCACTGGCGCGCGCCATCGCCGTGCGGCCGCGCGCCCTGCTGCTGGACGAACCGCTCACGGCGCTGGATGCCAAGCTGCGCGATACCCTGCGGCTGGAGATCGACACGCTGCTGCGCTCGCTGCAGATCACCGCGATCTATGTGACGCATGACCAGTCGGAAGCCATGGCGCTGGGCGACCGCATCGTTGTGATGGAACATGGCCGCGTCGCCCAGATCGGCGCGCCGCGCGACATTTACCAGAAGCCCGCCACGCGCTTCGTCGCCGATTTCATCGGCACGATGAATCGCCTGAACGGCGCGGTGCGCAACGGCGTGTTCACCTGCCGCGCCGGCGACCTGCCCTGGCCCGAAGCGCCGGCGGATGCCAGCGAGATCCTGTTCCGCCCGGAAGATATCCGCGTCACCGACGCCGGCGAAGCCAGCCGCCTGCAGGGCACGATTGCCTCGGCCTTTTTCCTCGGCGACCGCACGCGGCTGTTCGTCGAGGTCGGGGAGAAACTGCCGCTGGTGGTGGAAAGCACGGCGCGCCGCGACTTTTCCCGCGGCGAACAGATCGGACTGGCCATCGATCCGCGCGGTATCGTGATATTGTAGACGCCTGCTCGTCGCTCCCGCGAAGGCGGGAGCCCAGCCCTAACAAAGACTGGATCCCCCCAAGAATATTTTCTGGCGCGGGGATGACGAAGAAAAAGGAATGCCCATGCTGATTGCCCAGATCACCGACACCCATATCAAGCTGCCGGGCAAGCTGGCCTATCGCAAGGTCGATACCGCAGCGATGCTGGAAAGCTGCGTGGCGCATCTGCAGTCGCTGAAGCAGCAGCCCGACCTGATCCTGCTGACCGGCGACCTGGTCGATCTCGGCCGGCCCGAGGAATACGACCATCTCAAATCCATTCTCAGCCCCCTGAAGCAGCGCATCATCGCCATTCCCGGCAACCACGATGAGCGCGACGCGATGCGCGATGCCTTTGCCGCCGGCGGCTATCTGCCCGACGAGCGCGGCAGCTTCCTGCAATTCGCCATCGACGACTATCCGCTGCGCCTGATCGGGCTGGATACGCTGATCCCCGGCCAGGGCGGCGGCGAGCTGTGCGACGCGCGCCTCGGCTGGCTGGACGACAGGCTGCAGCAGCGGCCGGATCAGCCGACGCTGGTGATGATGCACCATCCGCCCTTCATCACCGGCATCGGCCATATGGACAAGATCGGCCTGAAAGGCGCTGCCGAATTCGAACGCATCGTGGCGCGCCATGCGCAGATCAGGCTGATTCTGTGCGGCCATCTGCATCGCGTGATCCGTGCCGATGTCGGCGGCCGTGCCGCGCTGACCTGCCCGAGCCCGGCGCATCAGGTGGCGCTGGATATCGACGCGGATGCACCGAGCCGCTTCACCCTCGAACCGCCGGGCTACATGCTGCACTGGTGGAACGACGGCCGGCTGATCACGCATACCGTCGCGATCGGCGATCATGACGGCCCGCATCCCTTCCACGGGCCGGATGGCAAGCTGATAGATTGAAGAACCCGCAAAACAAAAACCGTCATCCTCGGCCTTGTGCCGAGGATCCATCTGCCCTATCCCGCACGCGATGACCACGGGATGGACCCTCGGGACAAGTCCGAGGGTGACGATATTCTATGACTTCCCCGCTTTCGCGGGGATGACGAATGAGGTTTAGCCGCTCTTCCCGTCCTTCCAGAACGGCCGCAGCGCGGCGAAACTGTCCCAGGCCTCGCCAAGCTGCGCGAGCTGCAGCTGCTGCCGCCCGGCAAACCAGGCGGCGATGGCGGCAGCGGCCGGATCCTGGTCCGGCGGCGGCAGCAGGTCGCGCACCAGCCGCGCACCGACATCGGCGTCGTTGAGCATGCCGAGGCAGTCCTGCAGATGCGCCAGCGCCGCAATCAGCCGCCGTGAGCCCTTGCGATGGCGGAACAGCGGCCGGAAGAATTCCGCCGCATAGCGCAGCTTCTTGGCGCGGATGCGCAGCTCGTGCAGGTCCGGCACATCGAGTTCGGCATGACGGCTGCCGAGCGCTTTCACCTTGCGGCGGCGGCGGCGCAGCAAGTCGGTGGCGAAATCGGCGGCGGGTGCCGCGGCCAGCGCGGCATCGGACAGCACGGCGGCGTCACCGGCTTCGACCGCGGCGAGGAAGCGGTTCAGTCCGAGCCGCAGAACGACCAGCCGCGGCGCGTTCAGCGCAGAGTCCAGCGCCTCCTGCGCCGAGATGCGGCGATCCTCCAGCACGGTGGCGAGATGCTGCAGGCGTTTCGGCGGATCCGGCAGGCGACGCAGCGGCGCCAGGGTCTCGGCCAGGAAGACATCGAGGTCGCGCTTGCGCCCGAGCGGCGCACCGAGCCAGCGCAGATCGTCGAGCAGCGGATCGAGCGCGCTGTCATCCAGCATCGGCGAGAACAGGCCGATGGCCGAGCGCAGGCGGCGCAGGGCGACGCGCATCTGGTGCACGCCTTCGCTGTTGCGGTCGCGCAGCACCGGCAGCAGATTGGCGTCGAACTGCGCCAGGCAGTGCCGGCCGATGGCGGCGAACAGCGCGGCGGATGTCGCCGCCTCCGGCGGTTCGAAATCGAGGCCGGCGGCGCGCAGCGGCGGCGGCTCGATCAGATCGAGCGCGGCGGCGGCCTGCACCAGCGGTGCGGCACCGGTCCAGCGCAGCGGCAACTCGCGCGCCAGATCGCCGGCCATCGCCTCCAGCGTCCCGGCGGCATCGGCCGCAGCCTGCAGGGTCAGCGCTTCATATGTCGCACTGCGCTTGCCGCTGCTCTTGAGCTGCACCTTGTAGGCCTGCAGCACAATGGTGTGGCCATCCTGCCGGATGCTGTACAACTGGCCGCTCTGCGTGCCGTCCGCCAGGGTTTCGAGTTCGCCGACCTCGTCCAGCGCCGGTGCCGGGGCAACCGGCAGGCCGGCCACCGGCAGGGTGACGATACGGCGGCCGTCCGTGTCGCCGATGGCGAGACAGAGCCAGCCGCTGGCGGCAAAACGGCGATCGACGGTGTCGAGCAGGGTGAGCGTGGATTTCAGAACCCGGCCGCGCCTGGTGCCGAGCCGTTCCAGCCGGCGCAAAGCCGCCAGCCCGCCCGGGGCAAGGCCGAAACGCAGCAGCGCGGGCAGTTCGCTCATGGCGGCGGACTCTATCGGAGCCGTTGGAAAACAGTCAAACAATACAGCCGTTTACGATTGTTACAGTTCTGCGAAACCGCGCGCGGGCTGCCGCCCTATTTCCGCCGCTTTCCTGATCTTTACTGACCCTATTACAGGCCGCTGAAGCGCAGCCTGACCAGGGCCGTCCGGCACCCCCGCCATCCCCCCGGCATCGTCCGGGCGGCCCTTTCCCTTTCCCATCAACGGCTTTTCCGATCCGGCATCGCCCATTCGGGCCGCCACGACCTGTAATCCTGGCGGCACCCGATGCCGTCCGCGCCGTTGTTACTGCAGTCCGTTCCGGCAGCGAGTTTCCAGATGACCTCCAGCAAGACCTCCCCCGCCCGGCCCAAACTGCTGCTGCGCAATGCCACGCCGCAGGACATTCCCGGCATTCATGCGCTGACCGCGAAAGTCTATACCGGCCACAGCACCGACGGTGCCTATACGGTGGCGCAGCTGCGCGGCCACCAGCATCATTTCCCGCAGGGGCAATTTGTGGCGATCTACGAGGAGACCGTCGTCGGCTACTGCGCCACCTTCCGGATCGGCGAGAAGCTGGCGCTGAAGCCGCATGACTGGGAGGGCATCACCGGCCGCGGCTATGCGGCGCGTCACGACAGCACCGGCGACTGGCTCTATGGCATGGAAATCTGCGTCGACCCGGAGTATCGCGGCCTGCGGCTCGGTCAGCGGCTTTACAACGCGCGCAAGCAGCTCTGCGAACGCCTGCATCTGAAAGGCATCGTCTTTGGCGGCCGCATGCCGGGCCTGAGCCGGCGCTGGTCGCAGCTGCGCTCGGCCGAGAAATACCTGGAACGCGTGCGCGCGGGCAGCTTGCGCGACCCGGTGATCAATTTCCAGCTGCGCAACGCCTTCGAGCCGATCGGCGTGCTGCGCGGCTATCTGGCCGGCGACCATGAATCGCGCGGCCATGCCACGCATATGGTCTGGCGCAATCCCGCCTATGGCGTGAATGGCGGACTGGAAGTGTCGGCGCCGCTGCCGCGCGCCCGCACCGCGCGCGTCGCCGCCGTGCAGTATCAGCAGCGCGCCGTACGCTCGTTTGAGGACTTTGCCAAACAGGTGGAGTATTTCGTCGACGTGGTGGCCGACTACAAGGCCGACTTCGCGCTGTTCCCCGAACTCTTCACCCTGCAGCTGCTCTCCATCGAGAACCGCAACGCGCCGGCCGCCGAAGCGGTGGCGGCGCTGACGCGCTATACCGACCGGATCAGGACGCTGCTGAGCGAGCTGGCGGTCAGCTACAATATCAACATCATCGGCGGGTCGCATCCGACGCGCGATTCGGTCGACGGCCATGTCTACAACATCTGCTATGTCTGCCTGCGCAACGGCGCGGTGCACGAGCAGCGCAAGATCCATCCGACGCCGAACGAGCGCTACTGGTGGAACATCACCGGCGGCAACAGCTCGAATGTGATCGAGACCGATTTCGGCCCCATCGGCGTGATGATCTGCTACGACGCGGAATTTCCGGAACTGGCGCGGCATCTGGTGGACCAGGGCGCGCAGATCCTGTTCGTGCCCTTCTGCACCGACGAGCGCCAGAGCTATCAGCGCGTGCGCTTCTGCGCCCATGCCCGCGCGGTGGAGAACCAGTGCTACGTGGTGATGGCCGGCAATGTGGGCAATCTGCCCAGCGTGGAGAATATGGACATCCAGTATGCCCAGAGCTGCGTGCTCACCCCCTGCGACTTCGCCTTCGCGCGCGACGGCATCGCCGCCGACACCACGCCGAATGTGGAGATGGTGGCGATTGCCGACGTGCAGCTCGACAGCCTGGCCGCGGCGCGCCAGCATGGCACGGTGCAGAACCTGAAGGATCGCCGCTTCGATCTCTACAATGTGACCTGGAAGGACGCGCCGGCGCAGGGGCAGGCGCGCCCGGCTCAGATACGGCCGGCTCAGATGCGGGACGCCGCCGACTGAGGCCGGGTTACGTGCTGTCTCCCAGCATGCGCTTGAGGGCCTCGGCCAGCGCGGCCTTGCGCACCGGCTTGGTCAGAATTTCCGCGACGCCGAAATAGCGCGTATCGCGCAGCAGCTCGTCGCCCGTCGAACCCGACATGAACAGCACCGGCAGTCCGGGTTTCTTGGCCAGAATCTCGTCGGCCAGTTCGAGACCGTTCATGCCGCCGGGCATCTGGATATCGGTCAGCAGCAGGTCGATGGGCAGGCCGCGCCGCAATTCCTGCAGCGCATCCAGCGCCGTGGCCGCCGGCAGCACGGCGAAGCCCAGGCTGCCGAGCAACGCCGTCATGGTGGCGCGGACATCGGGATTGTCGTCGACGCAGAGCACCAGCCGACGGCTCGGATCGTATTCCGGCCGCCGTGCCGACAGGCGGTCGCCTTCCAGCGCCGGCAGATAGAGGCGGAATTCGGTGCCGGCGCCGGGCAGGCTGTCGACCTCGACGAAGCCGCCGGACTGCACGGTGAAACCGTAAACCTGCGACAGGCCAAGGCCGGTGCCCTTGCCGACTTCCTTGGTGGTGAAGAAGGGTTCGAACACGCGGGCGGCGACCTCCGGCGGCATGCCGCTGCCGGTGTCGCGCAGGCCGATCATCACATAGGTGCCGACCGGCGCGACGCGCGTGGGCATCGCGCGCGGCTCGGCCAGATGCGTCAGCATGGTGCGGATCACCAGCGTGCCATTGCCGTTCATGGCGTCGCGCGCATTCAGCGCTATATTGAGAATGGCGTTTTCCAGCTGGTTCGGATCGGCCTCGACCATATAGACATCGAGTTCCAGCGCCGGCTGGATCGCCACGCCCGAGCCCAGCGTCCGCCGCAGCAGGTCGAGCATGGTGTTGAGCAGGTCGTTGACATCGAAGCGGGTCGGCTTCAGCTGCTGCTGGCGGCCGAAAGCGAGCAGGCGGCGCGTCAGGTCTGCGCCGCGTTCGGCGTTGCGTAGTGCCTGTTCGATCAGCCGACTGCCGTCGTCGTCGGTCACCCGGTCGCCCAGCAGTTCGAGATTGCCGACGATCACCGCGAGCAGGTTGTTGAAGTCATGCGCGATGCCGCCGGTGAGCTGTCCGAGCGCCTCCATCTTCTGCGCCTGGCGCAGCTGGTCGCGCATCTCCTCGGCCTGGCGCCGCTCGGTCATGTCGCGTGTGATGTTGACGAAGCCATGCAGCTCGCCCTCGCTGTCGCGCAGCGCGCTGATCACCACGCTGGCCCAGAATTTCGAGCCGTCGCGCCGCAGCCGCCATTCCTCGTTGACGTAGCGGCCCTTTTCGGCGGCGATGCGCAGGGCCTCGTCCGGCTGCCGCGCCTGGCGGGCTTCCTCCGGATAATACGGGTCGCGCAATTTGCCGATGGCCTCCTCGGGCGTATAGCCGGTCAGATTCTGCGCCCCGGTATTCCAGGTCAGCACCACGCCATCGGCATCCATCAGGAAGATCGCATAGTCGGTGATGGAATCGACCAGCAGGCGGAAGCGCGCCTCGCTCTCGCGCTGCTGCTGCTGGCTCAACCGGTATTGCGTCAGGTCGTGGATCATGCCGACGAACATCGGCGCGCCGTCTTCCTCGAAACGGCCGACCGCCAGCGAAAACGGAAAGACCGTGCCGTCCTTGCGCCGCCCGCGCACCTCACGGCCGATGCCGATGATGCGCTGCTCGCCGGTTTCCAGATGATGCCGCAGATAGCCGTCATGCGCCGAACGGTCGGGCTCGGGCATCAGCATCGAGACATTGCGGCCCAGCACATCGTCCGGCGCATAACCGAACAGCCTTTCGCAGGCCGGGTTGTAGAGTTTCACCAGGCCGCGCGCGTCGATCAGGATCATGCCGTCGATGGCGGTTTCCACCAGCTTGCGCAGGCGCTGCTCGCTGCGGCGGTATTTGCTGAGATCGTGGATCACGCCGACGAACATCACGCGGCCGTCGCGGCTGTATTCGCCGACCGCCAGTTCGAAGGGAAAGACGGTGCCGTCCCTGCGCCGCCCCATCACCTCGCGGCCGATGCCGATGATGCGTTTCTCTCCGGTCGAGCGGTAGCGGCCGATATAGCCGTCATGCGCCGAGCGGTCGGGCTCGGGCATCAGCATCGAGACATTCCGGCCCAGCACCTCGTCCTGGCTGTAACCGAACAGCCGCTCGCAGGCGGCGTTGTAAAGCGCGATCCGGCCGTCCGCCTCGATCAGGATCAGTCCGTCGATGGCAGTGTCGACCACCGCCTGCAGCAGATCGTCGTTCATGTTCCGTTGCCCGCGAGCCCGGGAAACCGCCCGGAATTGCTATTACAAATATATGCTGCATGCCGGATATTCCCGGCTAGAATGGGACTGCGGGCGCGGGTATGCAAATGTTAGTTTCGCCTCGCTGCCAGTTTTCGCCGAGGAACGATTTACATGGCCAATATCCTCGTCATCGACGACAACCCCGAATTCCGCGAAATCCTCCGCATCCATCTGGAAGCGACCGGCCATCGCACCGTGCTGGCCAACGACGGCGAACAGGGCCTGGCGCTGCTGGAGCGCGAAGCCGTCGACATCGTGCTGACCGACATCCTGATGCCGCAGCGCGACGGGGTGGAGGTGCTGCGCGAGACCAAGCGGCGCTGGCCCGCCCTGCCGGTGATTGCGATTTCGGGCGGCGGCTGGATCGGCGCCACCGAACTGCTCGGCATGGCCGAGCGGCTCGGCGCCGATCAGGTTCTGCAAAAGCCGGTGCGGCGCGACGACCTGATCAGGGCGGTGGACGAGGCGCTGACCGCCAACCTGAAAAAGCTGGCCTAGGCGGGTACCATCGCATAGCGCTGCAGCACCACCAGCAGCAGCCAGATTGACGTCACGCCCAGCACGATCCAGGTGAGCCCGATGCCGAGCGCGCGGCCGAAGGAAAGCCGCGGCGTCGACAGATAGCCCCAGGCATGCAGCAGCCGGCCGACGAACAGCGCGGCGCCGAGCAGATGCAGCGCCCAGGCCGGCTGGCGCGACAGTTCCAGCATGAACAGCAGCAGCAGCGTGAGCGGGACGTATTCGACGAAATTGGCCTGCACGCGGATCGCCCGCGCCAGCGCTGCATGACCGCCATCGCCGGTCGGCACGCCATGTTTGCGACGCTGTCGCACCACGACGAGGCTGAGCCCCAGCAACAGCAGACCGAGAAGCGCAGCATAAAGCGGGGTGACGGCGAAAGGCGGCAACATGAGGACTCCCGGTTATCCCGTTTGAGGCGAAGGCTTGGCGACTTCCGCAGCCAGACTTAGCGGAAACCTGATCGCAAGACCACTGCCGCCCGCATTAGCGACCCGCGAGTGATCGGCTGCGGCAAAAACGACGTAGCATTATCGGATAGCAACCTGCATCCTGTTGCCGAGTTCCGCTTTACTGACCACCCATGCCCGCCACCAGATACCGCAACCGGCTTGCCGCCGCCTGCATTGCCGTGATTGCGCTGCTGCCGCTGGCCGCATTGCTGCTGCCTGTCGCCGTGCCGGCCTCGCCGCAAGCCGCCGCCCAGCGGCTGATCGTGCTGCTGCCAACCTCTGCCACCGATCTGCCGCAGGCTGCCGCCCTGCTCGATGCCGCCGAGGCGCGACCGCTCGGCCAGGGTGCCTGGTCCGGCCTCTGGCTGGTGGCTGCGGACGCGCCGGATGCGGTGGCGCGGCTCTATGCGGCCGGCGCGCATCTGGTTCTGGCCGGCGACGGCCTGCTGGCCGGCTGCCTGTCCTTCACTTCGCTTCCTCCCGCCAGAAAGGCGTCATGACATGACTTCTTCGCTGCTTCAGCTCAGCTCCCTCGACGATCTGCGCCGCCGCGCCAGCAGCGTTTTCGTGGTCTGGCTCTGGCTGCATCTGCCGCTGATCCTGGCGGTGGCCTGGCTGAACAACACCAACCTGATCGTCAGCGGCCTCAGCGCCTTTGTGATCGCGGCCATCGCCACCTGGTTCTGCCGCACCGATCCGTCCGGCACGGCGACCCGGCAGGTGGTGGCCGCCGCCTTCGTCGGCATGGCCTCGCTGCTGGTCTTCGCCGCGGCCGGGCCGTGGCAGATCGACCTTCACATGTATTATTTCGCCATCTTCGCGGTGCTGGCGGTCTATTGCGACTGGCGCGCCATCCTGACGGCGGCGACGCTGACTGCCGTGCATCACCTGGTGCTGAATTTCGCGCTGCCCTACGCCATCTTCCCCGATGGCAGCGATTTCGGTCGCGTCGTCGTGCATGCCGTGATCGTGGTGGCGGAATGCGGCGTGCTGATCTGGCTCTGCCTGGTGCTGGAGAATCTGTTCGCCCGTTCGGCCGCCAGCCTGCAGCAGATGCAGTCGGGAATGGCCGAGCGCGAGACGCTGGAAAGCGAGGCCGCCGTCCAGCGCGAACGCTTCGCCGCCGAGCGCGCCGCACAGGAAGTCCGTTTCGAACAGGCGATCGGCCAGGTGGTGTCGGCCGCCGCGGCCGGCGACCTGACGCAGCGGGTGGATGCCGCCGGCCTGGATGGCGTGATGGGCCGCGTCGGTCAGTCGGTGAATACGCTGCTGGCGCGGACCGGGACCGTGTTCGGCGCGGTGCAGGACGTGACGGCGGCGATGGCCAGCGGCGACCTGCGCCCGCGCATCACCGCGGAGTTCCACGGCCGCTTCGGCGAACTGGCGGCCGACATCAATGCGATGGGCGACAAGCTGCGCGACTTCGCCGGCCGGCTGTCGGACAGCGCGTCTGCCGTGCGCACCGCCTCGGCGGAAATCTCCAGCGGCAGCCAGGATCTGGCCAGCCGCACGGAATCGCAGGCCGCCAGCATCGAACAGACCGCCGCCTCCATGCACGAGATCACCACGACGGTAAAGCAGAACGCGGATAACGCGCAGGCCGCCAACCAGCTGGCGGTGGCGGCGCGCGACACCGCCGAGAAGGGCGGCAGCGTGGTGGGCGACGCGGTGGCGGCCGTCAGCCGCATCGAAGGCAGCGCGCAGAAGATTGCCGACATCGTCGGCCTGATCGACGAGATCGCCTTCCAGACCAACCTGCTGGCACTGAACGCTTCGGTCGAAGCGGCGCGTGCCGGCGAGGCGGGCAAGGGCTTCGCCGTGGTGGCGCAGGAGGTGCGGGCGCTGGCGCAGCGGTCTGCCAATGCGTCGAAAGACATCAAGGCGCTGATCAACGAGGCGAATGCGCAGGTGAAAACGGGCGCGGCGCTGGTCAATCAGACCGGTCAGTCGCTGAGCGAGATCGTCAGCGCCATCAAGAAGGGCAGCGATAGCGTCGCCGAGATTGCGGCGGCCTCACGCGAACAGGCGACCGGGCTGGAGCAGGTGAACACCGCGGTCGGCAGCATGGACGAGATGACCCAGCGCAACGGCGCATTGGTGGAACAGACCACCGCCTCG
>JAEYSS010000143.1 GCA_023434425.1 Pseudomonadota bacterium
TGGTCGTGGTGGCCGCGATCCTGACGACGCACAAGGCCATGCTGCTGCAGGCCGACATCGCGGTGTCGGGCGCCAGTGCGGGCTATTTCATCGGCTGGGCGGCGGCGTTGCTGCGACAGTATCGCGCGGCGCCGGCTGCGGCGGCGAAGGCCTAGCGCGTGCCGCGCGCACGCAGCAGTTCCTGACCATAGAGCCGGGCATTCTCGGCCGTGCAGCCTTGATGCAGGTGCAGGCTGGTGTCATAGAAGCAGTCGGGCGGAAAGGCGTGGGCACCCGGCGTTGAGATCAGGTTCCCGCCATGCTGCTCCACCCATTTGCGCAGGCCTTCCTGCCATTGCGTCGTTGCATAGGCCGGCCAGGTCTGCCTGCTTCGTTCTGCGACCGTCACGGGATAGCTGAGATAGACTTCGGCGCCCCCGGCACGCAGTGCAGCGATGACGGAACCGAGCCTGCGATGTTCGGCGCCGAACGCCATGACCCCTGCTGCCGGCGGCGCCGCACCGGCCGGCAATGCGAACGCACCGCCATCGTCCGCCGGTGCCTTGTAGCGCGCGGCAAAGGTTGCGGTTTGCCGTGTATTCTCCAACAGATCTCCTTCCGGTCCGATCATCGCCGAGGCTGCCGGGATCGCGAAATCCAGTCCGGCCAGTCGCGTGAGCCGCTGGCGCATGCCAAGCAGCAGCGTGCGCGGGTTGCAGTCATAAAGAGCCAGCGCCCAGTCGATCGGGCCGGTCAGCCGGTCGCGTGCCTGCGCGATCAGGTAGCAGGCTTCCAGCGGGGATCGGCGCGTGAGATCCTCATAGAAGGCCCATTCGAGCGGCAGCAGCACCCAGTCGCCCGGCACGACCCGCTCGGCCACCGCCTCCATCATCATGAATGCGTAATTCCACTGCATCGCCGCATTGGTGACCGGACGGCCGACCGTTTCGGCCAACACGGCGGAATTGATGCTGTAAAGCGCGTTCGAACCGGCGATCACGATCAGATGCGGTGGACGCTGCGGCTGTTCCAGCCGCGCCAGCTTGGCTTCCATCATCACCTTGCTGAACACCAGCAGCCGGCTGTCGGGCGTGACCAGGACCACTGCCGCGCCGATATAGGCTGCCAGGCCGAGCCCGGCGCCGAGCGCCAGCCACAGGATGAAGCGGTAATATCGCGTCATGGGCTGTCAGAAGTTGAAGTAAATGAAGACAAGCGGGGTCTCGCGCAGCATGACCAGTACGATGGCGAGCAGGATACCGCATGACAGGCCGATCCAGGCATGGCCGCGGGTGGCAATCGCGATCTGACGCGTATTGGGCGCAAGAAAGACGATGGCCGTCACCAGCGCCAGCATGGCGAGGTCGGCGACATTGGCGAGTGGCAGGCTCCCGAACTGCAGGCCCGGCAGGCGCGCCTGCAGCAGCGGGGCCAGGCGTTCGGGCAGCACCAGCGCGGCGGGATCGAACAGCCGGGCGAGATAAACTTTCAGACCGGCGAAATCGGCGACCCGGAACGGCAGCCAGGCCAGCATGACGGTGAGGAAGGTGAGCGCGACGGCGAACGGCAGCGGGAGGCGGAAGGGCGAGAGGTGCCGCCAGAGCTGATGAACGATCAGGAACAGGCCATGCAGCAGTCCCCAGATGGCGAATGTCCAGGAGGCGCCATGCCACAGGCCGCCGAACACCATCACCGTCATCAGGTTGACCAGCCGGCGACCGCGGCCATGACGGTTGCCGCCCAGCGGAATGTAAAGATAGTCGCGCAGGAAGCGTGACAGCGAGATATGCCAGCGCCGCCAGAAATCGGAAATGTTCGCCGACTTGTAGGGCGAGGCGAAATTATTCGGCAGCCGGATGCCGAACATCAGGCCGATGCCAATGGCGACATCCGAATAACCGGAGAAATCGAAATAAATCTGATAGGCGAAGGCCAGCAGGCTGGTCCAGGCCTCAAGCAGGCTCAACGCCGCCGGGTTTTCAAAGGCCGGATTGGCATACAGCGCCATGGTGTCGGCCAGAAGCACCTTCTTGGCGATACCCAGGACGAGGAAAACCATGCCGAGCCGCCAGCCGCCCCAGGTCTGCGGAAAGGGCCGCGCGCGCGCCAGGCGGCCGGCAATCTCGTGGTAACGCACGATAGGGCCGGCGACGAGTTGCGGGAAGAACAACACGTAGACGAAATACCGCGGGAAGGATGGCAGCGGTGCGCGCCCGCGATGCAGGTCGACCTGAAAGCTGATCTGATGGAAAGTGTAAAAGGAAATCGCCAGCGGCAGCGCAAATGAAACGACCGGAAGATCGAAGCCGGCGTCGCGGAGTGTGGTGGAGGCCAGGACGCTGTATTTCACCACGCCGAGCAGCAGCAGATTTGCCGCGATCACCATGCCAAGCCAGAACCGGTCGCGGCGCGCCCGGGCGGCGGCTAAGTAGTTGAAGCCGACCGAGGCCAGCAGCAGCAGGTAGTGCGGCAGCGAGGCATAGGCATAGAAAACCGAGGAGACCGCCCCCATCGCCGCCAGCGTGGCGAGCGGATGGCGCAGCAGGCCGACCAGTCGGACGGCAATGTAAGACAGCGGCAGGAACAGCAGCAGGAATGCGTAGCTGTTGAAGATCATGCCGCTGGAGCCGGCTCAGAGCTTCGGCAGCGTGACCCCGCGCTGGCCCATGTATTTGCCGGCGCGGTCGGCGTAGCTCACTTCGCAGGGCTGGTCGCCCTTGAGGAAGAGGAACTGGCAGGCGCCTTCATTCGCATAGATCTTGGCGGGCAGCGGCGTGGTGTTGGAGAATTCCAGCGTCACATGGCCTTCCCATTCAGGCTCCAGGGGCGTGACGTTGACGATGATGCCGCAGCGCGCATAGGTGCTCTTGCCCAGGCAGAT